>JANPAV010000103.1:0-47788 GCA_031430115.1 Armatimonadota bacterium
TTTGATTGGGAAAAGACGGTCTGATATCTCTCGGAATCATCCAACTTCTCGGTGATGTACGGCGGGAGAGGCATCTCACCAATTTGACCAAGTCGTTCATTTAAGTTTCCTTCCGAGCAAGTCAGTTGGACGATACGGATAGGTTCTTCGCCGCCGGCTAAGACCGTTCCTTGAACTCCCTTTCCTAAGTCAAAAGTTGACCCAGGTTTAAGCCGTTTGGCAGGCTTGATCAGTGATTCAAAAACTCCTGGCGCGGTTTCGTTGAGGCAGAGGATTTCAACATCTCCGCCAGTGGGCTTTTTGCCTCGGAAGCGCCAGGCATTAACCCGCGTGTTGTTGAGGACGAGAACATCGCCAGGTTGGAGGATGTCAACGACGTCGCGAAATCGTCGGTGCTGAACATTTCCTGTTGTGGGATCAAGGTGAAGCAAACGCGATGCATCTCGTTCGGCTAACGGAGATTGGGCAATCAGCTCTTCGGGTAAGTGGTAGTCGAAATCGCTTAGTCGTACCAAGTGAAAGCTTCCTCCAACTGTTTAAGCGAATTGATAACGGGTTGACTCGGTTCTTTGGCGGTTCGATCCAACCAAGCAACCGGAATTCCGGCTCTTTGAGCGCCATCAAAGTCATCGGTCCAGTCATCACCGACGTGGAACGCTTCAGACGCTTGGATAAGGAAGTGGTCGAGAACAATTTGGAATAGCTTGGAATCCGGTTTCTCGACACCCTCTTCAAGAGAAGCAAACACGGCATCAAAGTACTTGGTTAGCCCATGCGCCTCTAGGCAGCCGTGGAGCGAAACATCCCAATTTGAGAGAACCGCAAGCTTGTAGCCCTGGGATTTCAAGGTTTCGAGACACGGAATTGCGTCGTCAAACCGTTTAAATGTTGAAGATGGAACTTCGAAGATTTCACGTTCGCCAATCATATGAAGATCAAGTGCGTTGCCGCTTGGTAACCCCATTTCGTCAAGCCACTCGGTTACCTGTTGAACCCAAAATGTGCGCCAATTCTCAACGGACCGAGTTTGATTGACCCGCCAAAATTCGGGCAATTTTGGCATGAAAAGCTTCAAGTAGATATCGCCAGCGCTCTCGGGGAGCTCTAGTCCGGCTAACTTTGCGCACCGAACGGCAAAGGTGTGAGGCTTCCAGTCCGTCCAAATGAGGGTGTTCGCGCAATCAAATGTAACGACTTTCGGCTTCAACGATTGAACCTCGACACGATGAAAGCAATCAGAGAAAAGACAATAGAGACGAGAATCATCGTGGTAATGGGTACAAAGACACTGATTCCATTTCTTTCGTATGCGATATCGCCCGGAAGACGACCAAGTTTGATTGGAATTCGATTGGAAAAGGTTAAGAAAAGGCCAATCGAGAACAGAATCAGTCCAAAAAACATCAATAATTTGCCGGTTGATTCCATAATCTAGAAGTCCTAATTTTCAGTATGGGCGCAACGACTTGCATATTTGCCCGTACTAATTGACGAAATACAGCGTCTAACGACGTAGAGAAATAAGATTATGAAAGCTCTTAAGTTTGGTGGAATAGCCATTTTGCTCGCGGCAGCTACTGCCTACGCCATTGATGGCGTTGTTTTGAAGTATGCATTCAAGAAAGATCAAGTCCAGAAGACTCGATTTAAAGGAACGATTGAAATGCAAGGCATGGAAATTTCCTTGTCAATGGTCAACGTCAGCAAGGTTCGTGAAGTTTCTGAAGACGGAACTATAACCTTGGAAGACAGCATGTCCGATGGAAAGGTCGTCTTTGGTGGTCAAGAAATGGATATCCCTAGCCAAGCTGGAACCGTGATTGTCATGAAGCCAACTGGCGAAATCAAGGAAATTAAGGGCGAGGAAATCAATGAGACCACCTACCGAGTTCAGAATCTCATGGGATTTGTTCCACCTACCGAAGCCGTTCAAGTCGGTTCAAAGTGGAGCAAGGAAGTTGCCGCAAATAAAGACACCAAGGCTCCGGCTTACAAGTGCAATTACACAATCCTAGCCGAAGAAAAGATTGATGGCACCGATACCTTTAAGATTCAGTACAAGAACATTGAAGCTGAAGGAAGCGAGCCAGCAAGCATGGAAGGGACGATTTGGATTGATAAGTCAAATTGTGGCCTCGTAAAGGCTGCGGTAAAGTGGGCTAATGTACCAATGCCTGGTGCGCCAATGCCAATCTCCGGCAACTTTACGATGGAACGAATTAAGTAATCTTAATTCCTACTAAGAAATTGAGAAGGTGGCGATAGCCACCTTCTTTTTTATGATTCTGATATGCTTGTATTGCGATGTTGAAGGCTGGAATTCTGCTTTTTTGGCTTGCAAATTTGAATCAGGCCATCCCCATTTGTCGGCCGCTTAAAGAAGGTGAGGCTTATCGGCTAAAGACATTGGTGAGTGTTCAAGTCGGGGCTATCAAAACCATTGACGACGGAATCTATGAACATCGCTGCACCGAAATAGATGATCACGGAGTGGAGCATATTGAGGCCACGTGCGTTGAGGGAACAACAAAAGTAGGTGACAAAGAAGCCGAGGAAACCAAGGGCGAATATTATAACTACTTTCAGAATTCCCGGGGTCAGAGATTCGAATATGAAGAAATCAAGCTGAATTTGAAGGAAAACCCCTTTGAGTTCATGGTCGCACAGATCCATTCCAAATTGAAGGAGTACTCGGTTTTGCCCGGCGAAACATGGAAGGATAAGAGTTCAAATACTCAGTACACCGTAACGGTTGGCGAGCCGAAACAGTTTATGAACACGGAGTGCATTCAGGTGATTCGTAAGGGCGTTTTTACCAACGGAATTTCTGGAGAGTTTAAAGAGGATTCTTGGTATCGAAGCTCTGACGGTCAATTGATGTACCAGCAAACAACTGCTGATCATGTTGTCTCGCAAAACGTTGAGGAAATCCAGTTCCTTGAGCGTCTTGAATTTCTACCGAACAAGTCCTAATTGTTCGATTATCCCTGTGCTTTTCCTGGGATTTGACGCATCATAAAGGTATGAAACTTGTCCATTCGGTTGCACTTGCCATCGCAATTACTTCGCTCTCTGGCTTTAAGTCGGAAGACACTTTTACGCTACGTCAGAAGTACAAAAAAGACGATGTCCAGGTGTATGTTGCAAATTTGAACCTGTCCAGCGACGGCTCGGAAATTGAAATGGAGATGAAAACAAGCTACAAAGTGCTTGGAGTTGAGGATGACGGGGCATATGAATTAGAAGAAACTTTGCTTTCGGGATCCTTCAAATTCAATGGCGAGGAACAAGCCATGGATCCTGGAAAGCCAAAGGCGACCAAGTATGACAAAGATGGAACCGAAATTAAGAAAGAAGGCGAAGTAGAGGAAGAAGACCCAGTTAGCGACGCCATTGATGACGTGTTTGAATACGAGCCAAAGGGTGCGGTTAAGATTGGAGAGACCTGGAAGCATGAAGGAAAATTTGGCACCATGGACTTGACTCTCGAAGGCAAAGAGAAAGTAGAGGATGTGGATTGTCTCAAGATCACTTTGAAGGGCAAGATGGACAAAAAAGATACCTCTGGCGATGTTACGGCGACGTTTTTGGTTCGAGAAGATGATTTCTCACCGGTGGCCATGGAAGCGAAGATTGACAATCCAAGGTTAGATTCGGAAGCCCCAGCGATGAAGAAGATCGAAGTGAAGATGAAGCGTGCGAAGGCTTAGTCCTTAACAAGCATAACGGCTAACCTTTCTTCTTACCTTTTTTGATCTCAAAGCAGTTTCGGCACCGGGCTTCATAGCTTTCGGTTGCGCCAATCAGGACAATTGGGTCGTCCCAGTGAGCAGGTTTTCCGTCAACCATTCGGTAGGTGTGCGAAGCGGGTGCTCCACACTTCATACAGATCGCTCTTAGCTTGATGACTTGGTCGGCGGCGGCAAGAAGGTTTGGCATAGGACCGAAGGGTTGACGGCGGAAATCTTGATCGAGCCCGGCGCAGATGACGTCTACACCCCGGTCGGCAGTTTCAACGCAGAAATCGACGATCTTTGCGTCGAAAAACTGAATCTCTTCGATAAGAAGGACTTGGGTGTCCTTCTTAAGTTTTTCCCTTAGTTCGTCGGTGTTTCGAGCCGTTTCTGCTTCATGTTGAACCCCCATGTGCGATACAACCATGGTTTGATGATAACGGTCGTCGATGCTTGGCTTGAAGACTTGGACTCGTTTCTTAGCGTAGAGTGACCTTCGGGCAAGGCGAATGAGTTCCTCGCTTTTGCCGGCATACATACTTCCGCAAACGATGGTCAATTGGCCTTGAGCTTTCATTCTAGATCGTCTCCTGTGCCTTCCATGTCGGCTTCAAACATCTCTTCTAATTCTGAACTAAAGTCGTCGTCGGTTGCCTTGCCAAGTTCGCGAACAACTTCTCGCATACCGGCACCGGTTTCAGGTTCGTTCATCAATTCTAACCGGTCTGCTATCGAGTCAATCCGGTCGTCTTCGTTTCGATGACGAGCAAACTTGCTGACCAGTTTATCGGTTCTCGTGCTTTTGCAATGCGGGCAAGCGGTGTCGTCAGGTCCGGCACCGATCCCAATCAGAGTCGAGAATTTCTTGTTGCAATCCTGACACCGGAATTCGTAGATCGGCACAGGGTAAGGATACCTAGGGGGCTAGGACCTTAGGGGTGGCGCCCACAGCCTTAATCACGTAGGTCTGCCAAGAGTAGTTCCTATCAGACATGCCGCCGGGATTTGGTCCACCGATATTGTATTCGGGATTAGGGTTTGAGCCCGACATTTCAAAGGCAATGAGACCGTTTGAATTGGTCATGATCTTAGCAATGTGCATGTTTTGCAACCGAATGATTTTTCCGTCTAACTCGGGGCATAGCTTTATCAGGGGAATGGTCTCACCTTTACTATTCCAAATAGCCGGATATGAGTTAAGAACCTTATTGTCCGAAGACATGATACGCCGAAATCCTACGAACCAACTTTTACCTCGGTATTGAAACTCGGCCACTTCGAAGTTTGCATTGGGAATACTCTGGGCTCTTCCTGCCGAGTCTACGCAGATAAAATCCTGGGCATCTTGAATGGTAACTGAGCCATTTAGACCAATATTGGCAATTCTGCACAATACGCCTTGGTGGATGGATTTAGGTTTGATCCCAACGCCGAATCGAAATACTTCGCTGTAACCAAGAGGTGAATCTATAGCAGTAAAAAGAAGATCGTTTCGTCCAGAAACTGAAGTGATATTCTGATTGTCGAAGATTTTCTCGATTTTACCGCTAGCACGGTTCCCGGCATATATTCCTTGGCGTCCGACAAAATATCTGTATTTGCTTGACGGAATCCGAAGTGGTCGAAGCCCAACTTTTTCGCCGTCTACGAATTCTGCAACAATTCCAGTCTGTAGGTAAGGCTGAAGCTTGCCCGATTCGTCCAAGAACATGTTTTGACCGACCTGTTCCCCCTTATTGTCAACGTGGAGTTGGTCTTGAAACATTTTTGGTTGCGATACAGGTCGGAGATATTCTCGAATATCAATGGGTGAAACGATTGCCTGGTAGCTGGTACTTGGACCACTATTGTTGGTGAGGACTTCATTTTTGGGGCCAACTTGAAGAAGCTGAGCTGAGATAACTGTAATTAGTTCAAATCGTGGAAGGTCAGAAAGGTCATTTGTTGTTCCCGGCGGCGGAGGTTTGGAACAAGCACAGGTTAAGGCTAGACTGACCAGAAGAAATGTGACTTTACCCCTCATCGCTTCCTCTTGAACAGGAATAGATGGTCGAAGTCATTTGTACGACTATAAGCGAGGAAATTACCATTTTCGTCAATCGTGACCGCTGAGTAATAGCCATCCGATTCAGATAATAATCTAATGCTGGAGTATTGCTGTGGCAAGAGCTTGTCCAGTTGGTAGCTCTTTCCGTTCGTAACGTAGAAGCCAAGGTAATTATATGGAAAATTTCTTCGCCCTAGCTTCGACGGGTTGATTGCACTCGTCGACAGGATCATATCTCCTTTGGAATTTGCGCTTATTCCCCCAATGGACACAATACCTTTTGGGGTTGGGACTATTGAAAACTTGGTACCATCATAACAAAATGGCTTTGACGGGCTGTATGGGCCGCTAAACAGGTAAACGCTTCGCTTTGTTGGTGATGAAGAGAATTGATTGAGCTGTTCCGGTACGTCTATAAGTTTTAGTGTTCCATCTTTGAAAAGGGCAAGTTGATTACGGTTTCCGAGTAGTTTTGAAATTGAGCCATCGAGTCTGGCTATACCTATTGTTCCGAGTTCGGTTGAGTTTGATTCGATTGAGACATGGAGATGATTCGCGTGATCGGCTATATGAACCTTAAACTCCTTGTCGAATATGAAATTTGTTCTTTGCCCTCCGTTCGGGAAGATTCCGTCGTCCGTAATCTTTGTTCCCCAATCCCAATAGCTGAAATAAGGTGTTCCATCAGGTTTTTTTTCGTCGCCAGAAACGATTGTCTTGCCTTCACATAAGATTGCATAACTGGGATCCTCCTTTTTGATTTCAATTACTTTGCCACCTCTGGTGAGGCGGATATTTTGATCATGGAAGTCATCGTATTTTCCTGCGGTTGCTTCGGGAAAGTCTTGAATTGTTCCATTTGCTCGTCGAACTCGGTAAATAAAGGCCGGAAGGGAGTAGGTGATGCGGTCGAATCCGTCCTCATCCTTGATTTTTGACTCTTTTGGCTCATTCCCAAACCACTGGTAGAGAACATCGCCTTGCTCTGACATACTTACAAACTTTGCGATACCAAGGTCGATTTTCTCAAAAGCTAAGTCCTTTGGATCGCCTTCGGCGAGATATGGTCCGGGAAGTGGAGGCAAATCGCCCTTGAGGTACCGGGTAGTTTCCGGGTCCATTTCATAAATATCCGTCTTTGGTTTGGTGTAGGCTCGATAGCCAAACCAGCTTCCAACAAGTAGCCCTGATAATGCTGCGGAAGCAAGTATTCGGCCAGGTAGAGATTGCCTATTTGTCATCAATCACCTGAAAGACGTAGGTCTTGTTGACCTTTGATGCATTAGACGAATAGTCGATGTCGGTTTTGCCTGGAAGCAAATTGTGTCCCGAACATTCGATCGCCACCATTCCCGTATCGTTGACAACGACCATCCCTTTGAACATCTGGTGGATGCGAACCATTGCACTCTCAAATTCGGGGCAAAGTTTTGACATCCGAACCGGTTTTCCATCCTTGTTCCAAATAGAAATTACATTTACCCATTTAGTCTTGTCGGGTGAGAATGACCTCGCGAATCCGATTTGAAATTGCTTTCCTTTGTAGTTTAAAAAGGTGACGTCGAATGATGCATCATCTATGTCGGTTACCTTTCCTCGGGAATCGACGACCGTATAGTTCCAGTCCCGCTCAAACGTTAACTTATTGTCCGAGCTAAGGTTTACGATCCCGCCAATCATTCCACTTGGCCCGCGAAAGAGCTCCTTGGGAGGATCCGTTGGGTTGAGCCGCATAATCTTGATTCCTCCTGCAGGAAGTCGTTCATAAGTGAAGAGGGTGTCATCCTTGGCAACGCAATTTCTCGGTGTGCCCTCGTGATCGTAAATTTTACGAATCAAGCTAGATCTTCCTTCCCGCACGTAGGTTGCAAGATTACTGGTGTAGTATTGGACTGATTGTGTCGGAACTCGCAGAGGAGTTACAACAACCTTCTTTCCACCATCGCTAATGAGAATGGATTGGGTGTCGGCCACGAATTGATGGATGGCTCCTTTGGAATCGAGATAAGAGTTGGAGGGTAGCTGCTTGACATGATCGCCGATCCACAGCTGATTATTGAGTTGTACTGACGAGAAATTGGAAGGCGGCAAATTCGGCTCTGGGAAACTGAGATAGCTGTGACCTGAATAAGACGAGGACCATTCGCTTCCGGAACCACCGTGAACAACCAATTGATTACTTGGTCCAATTTGGACGATACTTCCATCGATGACCCTCACAAGCTTGAAATGGGGGAGCCCTTCTGGGCTATTGTCCTTGAAGGGGTCCTTAGGTAGTTCTGACGGATCAGCACAGCCGGTACAAAGTAGGACAAATAGTATGGGTAACCAAGTTTGAAGCTTCATTTAAGCCTCCGTAAAAGAAACATTCTTGGATAGCTGTCAGTTGAATCCGTAATCAAAATGTTTCCCCGTTCGTCTAAATAGTTAACGTCCGTAAATGACTCATTTTTCGCCCGTAATAGTCCAAATCTCTTGATTATGTCAGTTAGCGGATAGGCCCTTCCGTTGCTTACAAAAATAGATTCTTTATCGTACGCGTAACTAAATCGTCCCCTTGTCGACGGATTTGATCGAAGAACATCTATGAGAAGTTCACCTTGTGAATTTGCGCCCCAAACCGATTGATGAACAGCACCCTTTGGAATCGGCAGGACACTAAATGCCTTTCCATTGAATCTATAGACTTGAGAAGGACTATGATATCCACCAGAAACAATGGCAAAATCTCTGGTTGGCAGTATGATCGGCTGCTTTACATCCTTTGGCAATTGGTATGAATTCGCGGTTCCATCGTGGAAAGTGACTAGGTTGTATCCATGACTTTCTGGACTCCCTCCATACCAAGTAGATATTGTGCCAAGGCCGGTGGACTCAAGGTTTGGATGCAGATCGTAGATTTGAGAAAACGATTCATTGATAGGTACTGGATGAAAGTTCTTGTCGAATAAAAAGGAGTACTTCATTCCATAGTCGGAGAATAAGCCATCTTTGGTAAAGGAATATCCTTCATACCCACCACCAAGGTTGCTTTTGGGCATTTGTTTTGTATCGAAAGCGACTCTCCCGTCGAGTTTGATTGTGAGAATGTCATCGACAAATGTTTTCTCTACGATATTGCCCGACCGGTTTATGATGATCGAGGCTGAATCCGGAAAAACTTGGATGACACCACTACTTCGTCTAAATTTTATAACCGGATTATCAAGCCTTACTGCGGTACGTTGAAACCCGCTGCTGTCCTTAAAAGGGAACTCCACGAGCTTATCGCCGTAGGAACGGTATAGGATGTCCCCATTCTCAGAAGTGGAAATAACTTTTCCGAAACCAAGATCGAGCTTCTCAAATTGGAGTTCATTTGGATCGCCTTCCGCCAGGTAGGGACCAGGCAGAGGCTTAGCGAACCCCTTACGATAGCTCTCAGCCTCTTCATTAGCTTTCTTGTTCTTTTCTTCGGCTGTTTCCGGTCGGATTAACGGATAGGTTTTACTGCTAACGATTCCCAGTAGAGCGACCAAGCCAAACGAGAGTAACCACTTTACGGAAGATTTCACGGCTGGCTCTATCTTATGCTTTTTCAATCACAAAGTAAGCTATTTGGGCGGAAATTCTAACCTGAGATTGACCTATTCGCCAGTTGGAGAAGCTGTTGGAGCCGGTGCAGGTGTCGCTTCTGCCGCTGGCGCCGCCGTCTTCTCCGGAGCCTTTATCGCCGGATTTGTTGCTTTTTGCGAGTCATTGACGTAGAATCCACTGCCCTTAAACATAATTGCCGTAGGTTGGATGATTCGTTTGACGGTACCTTTAGAGCCGCAATGACAATCAGTCAATGCATCTTCAATGATTCGTTGTTCGACTTCGTAAGTTTGTTCACACGCTGAACATTCGTAAACATAAGTTGGCATAGATAACGTATATTTTGAACCATTACCGCACGAGAACACGATGATCGGACCCTGGAATCAAGTTTTAGAAGCAAAAGATTTTGCAAGCATTGCCGCTCTGGCGGTGCTTGAGGGACTTCTTTCGGCGGACAATGCCTTGGTGCTGGCGATGATGGTGAAGCATCTTCCGAAAGAATCACAAAAGAGGGCGCTCCTTTACGGTTTGGGCGGGGCTTTTGTTTTTCGATTCCTCGCAATCTTATTTGCGACTGTCGTTCTTAAGTTGTGGTGGCTTCAGGCACTGGGTGCCGCTTACTTGCTGTTTGTAACGGTAAAGCATTTTGCCTCGCGAAAGGAGTCTTCTGATCCGGACATAAAGCCATTGGACCGCAGTTTTTGGGCAACTGTAATCATGGTTGAAATAACCGACATTGCGTTCGCGATAGATTCAGTTTTGGCAGGAATTACTTTTGTTGGAAATGATCAGCGAAAGGTCTGGGTGGTTTTTGTCGGCGCAATTATTGGCATTGTCTTGCTTCGGTTCGCAGCAAGTTCCTTCATCAAACTACTGGATCGGTTTCCGACGCTTGACCACGTGGCTTACGCCTTAGTTGGTTGGGTTGGCGTCAAATTGGCGCTGATCTCGGGGAACTCGTGGTCAAAAGTTCACGAATCGACAGTACATATTCCGGAGATGCCGGCTTGGTTGTTCTGGACGGTTTTGCTGATTGTCGCCGTGGGCGGAGGATTTCTTGCCACCAGGCACGAGGATACCAATCCACCTTCTATGACTGACGAAGTTGAGATGATTGAAACGGCTCAAGAATTTGGGTCTGACGAATCGTAAAATTCATTCCTCGATAGGGGTATCTTTTCCTTTGGCTCATGTCAAAGAAGTTACGAATTGGAATCATTGGAGCAGGTGGAATTGCTCAAGGCTGTCATATGAAAGGGTACGCAACGATGCCCGACCTTTGCGAAATGGTCGCCGTTTGCGATACGTTTGAAAAGACGGCCAATGAAGCTGCCGAAAAATTTGGCGTTTCAAAAGTCTATACCGACTACAAGGAGATGATTGCCAGTGGCGAAATCGACGCTGTTTCAGTTGCAACGCCCAATAAATTCCACATGGACCCTACGATTGACTGTCTCAATGCGGGAATCCACGTGCTTTGCGAAAAGCCTTTGGCGATGAATGCAGAAGAAGCCAAAGCAATGTGTGCCGCAGCGCGAAACAGCGGAAAGATTTTACAGGTAGCCCTTCAAAGCCGGTTTAGTGGTCCTGGTCGATTCATGAAGGAATATATCGAGCAGGGCAATATGGGCGACATTTACTTTGCCAGAGCCCAAGCATTACGTCGCCGTGGTGTTCCTCACTGGGGCGTTTTTATTGACAAAGAAAAGCAAGGCGGCGGTCCACTAATTGATATTGGCGTTCATATCCTTGACTTCACATTGTTCTTAATGGGTTATCCAAAACCAGTTAGCGCAAGCGGAAAGACTTGGGACATGATGGGTAAAAACCCTGAGCTCACGAACAATTTTGGGGAATATGATCGAGCCAAATTCACTGTCGAAGACTTCGCGGTTGGATTGATCAAGTTTGACAATGGTGCTGTAGTTTCCCTCGAGAGTTCGTTTATGGCGAACCAAGGTGAGAACGACGTCATGAAGACTCAGCTTTTCGGTACCAAGGCAGGTGCAAATGTTAAGATTTGGGGCGATGATCCGATCGAAATTTACACCGAGCAGGACAAGCAGTTGTTCGACATGAAGCCGAGAAATATTCCAAATGTTGAGTCGGCCCATACGGCGGAAGTCGTCGCTTTTGTGAATGCAATCCTCGAAGGTAAGGAATCTCCGGTTCCGGGCCTCAATGGGTTGATTCTCAACGCTATTTTTGACGCGCTTTATAAGAGCAGTGAAACGGGTCGCGAAGAACTCGTTGACGTCTCCTATTGAGGTAAATTATGAGAGTGAAGGCACGGATAGCTTTTGTTGTCGTTTTGTTTGTTGGCATCGCATCGTCTGGATGTAGATTCAAGGCTTACGATAGCTTTGCAAGTACGACCACTGTCTCCGATACTGAGGGTTCTGCAGAGGGCGATAAGTATTCGAATGGTGGGATAGGTAGTGCATCTGGTGGAACGAAAGATGCCACCCAATACGGGGCAGGAGCCAAGAAAGGCCCTGGAGCCACAATGAACCCTCAACGAGATGCCGCAGCGAAAGGATCAGGCACTCGACCTGGTGAAGATCCAGGAACTGGTCATGGAAACGGACCTGTCTATCAAGGCAGTCCAAGCGATTTCCAGGCCTCAACCGGCGGAAATCGAGGTTAATTTTTAGGACACGCGAATCATGGCACGCATCGGTTTGATGGGCTGTGGTTCGGTGGCCGATTTTGGTCATCTTCCCGCAATCCGATCTACTCCGGATCTTGATATTGTTGCCCTTTTTGACCCGGTTCCGGGTCGAGCTTTTGCGTACTCCGAGAAGTTTGGCGGAAAGCCATTCACCGACGAATCTGAGTTCTTTGCCGAGAGCCTTGATGCAGTTGTTGTTGCCTCCCCTCTCTTTACTCATCACGACAACGTGATGCTTTGTTCAGAGCACGGAGTTCACGTTTTGTGCGAAAAGCCAATTGCCACCAACGAGGACGAAGCAGCCGACATGATTGCCGTGATGGAAGATGCAGGCAAAGGTTTCTTTGTCGGGATGGTTTACCGTTTTAGTCCGGTGGCATTACAACTGAAGCAATGGATTGAACAAGGAATTGTAGGCAAAGTTAAACATATCCGCATGATTTACCTTTGGAACCTCCATGGTCAATGGGTTCAAAATGAAGCCGGAACTTGGATTGAAAGCCCGATGTGGAAAGGGCGCATGATGGAGGGAGGTCCGTTGGTTGACTGCGGCGTTCATCAAATTGATTTGATTCGATGGATGACCGGACTGGAGATCAAAAAATGGGAAGGTTTTGGGACATGGGTATCGGACTTTGAAGCGCCTGATCATGTGGTGGCTCAACTTCAACTTGAAAATGGCATCACTGCCTCAGTCGAAGTGAGCTTTACCTATGGGCATACTGCCAAAGAGCCAAGATCGGTTTTTACCTATGAAGTGATTGGAACCGGCGGGGTTGCTCGTTTTGACCGGGACGGTTATATCGTAGAGGCTCGAAATGGCGAGGGTATCCACCTCGGGCATGGGACCGGGGAGAAGAATTTCGAAGGAATGTACTTTCAGTTTGCCGAGTTTCTCCGGTCTGGCAATGCAGGAAATTTAGCCACTCCGCACGATGCAATGGTGGCGACGGAGATTGCGGTTGATTGTACGGATCAAGCAATTCGACGGCGCTTTGCAAAGTGATTTAGTTCCGCAGAAATGCCTATTAGTGAAAGTAAACTAGGCTCATGAGTGCCTGGCTTTCGCCTGAACCTTTTGGATGGGAAGACATTGTCGATGGTGCCTTGCGCGAGGATATCGGTACGGGAGATGTCTCAGCATCGGCAATGCCGGAAGGTCGCCTGGTTGATTGGTACATTGAAGCCCAGGGCTCAGGAGTGGTTTGCGGTCTTGGAATCGTAGAGTCCTTATTTGAGCCAGCGTCTGAAGACGAAAGTCTGGAGATTTTGGCGCAAGATGGGAATGTCGTTGCCCCAGGAGACATTGTTGCACAGGGAACAATGGATGCTCGTAATACCTTGCAGTTTGAGCGGTCGGCCCTCAATTTTCTGATGCACCTTAGCGGGATTGCAACCGCCACCTCCCATTACGAGGCTTTAACAAAGGGAACCCGGGCCAAGATCGCAGATACCAGAAAGACTCTTCCTGGCCTCCGATTGCTCCAAAAGTACGCAGTACGCTGCGGAGGTGGCTCAAACCACCGAATGGGTTTGTATGACGCGGTTATGATCAAGGACAATCATATTCGAGCCAACGGATCAATTGGCGCAGCAATGGTTGCCGTGCGAAATAGTGTTGGGCATTTGGTAAAGATCGAAGTCGAATGTGAGTCCGAAGAACAAGTCGTTGAAGCTATTCAGAACAGGGCCGACGTGGTTATGCTCGATAATATGGCTCCCGTCGAGATGGCGCGAATTGTTTCCGCCCACGCGGGCAAGGCTATATTTGAAGCTAGTGGTGGAATCAATTTGTCTACGGTCAAAGCGGTTGCAGAGTCGGGAGTGGATATCATCTCCGTCGGAGCAATCACTCACTCCGTTGTCGCGCTACCTTTTCACTTGGAACTTCGATGATTCTTAGCGGACCGATCACACATTATTTGCAAACTCCATCGACTCAGGATGAGGCGAAGCGGGCATTAACCGGCGTTCATTGGACGACTGATCAGACAGACGGGAAAGGGAGGTTTGACCGCCAATGGTACTCAGAGCCGGGGCGATCTTTGGCGGTATCCATTGCTCTGCCTGAATATAAGGATTTTGCGAAGCCATATCTCATTGGTATGTGGATTTGCTTAGCATTGGCTCAAGAGTTTGACCTCAGAGTTCAATGGCCAAATGATTTGGTGATCGACCGAAAGAAGGTTTGTGGAGTGCTAACCGAAGTGATTGAAGGGATTCCATTTATTGGGTTTGGTATCAATGTTGGTTTAATGAATTTCCCGGCTGATATTGCTTACCGAGCATCAAGCCTTAGTAATGAGGGGCGACTGGTGGGTACTCCGGTTGAAGTTTTTGAGCGTGTAATACTCATGCTCGATGGTTTGGGTCCAGTTCCGGAAACGTGGGCCGAAATGGCCGAGAACTGGAACTTGATTGACGAGACGAAAGGCAAGATATTCAAGCTACAGGATGGTCGAATGGGCATTGCCGAAGGCGTTTCCAATCAAGCCGAGCTTATTTGGAACGATCATGGAACATTCGAAATGGTGACTTGCGCCGATGCCCTTTGGGGTTTCAATAGGGATTTTGAAACGAATTAGATAGGGGATTGGAGCGGGCAACCAGATTCGAACTGGCGACCTACTCCTTGGCAAGGAGTCGCTCTACCACTGAGCTATGCCCGCTCGTGGAATAGATATTATACCCATTCAATTTTTCAAATTGTCGGCTCAAACATGCAGGATTGGGCGTCTTTAATTTTGCATGACCCAAGAACTCGCCCAGCTTTCTCAAATCGTTTTTAGTGCTGGGCAAAATGCTTTGCTTCACAAAGAAGGTCGGACAATCGAGTTTAAGTCCGATGGATCCCACGTAACCAACGTTGACCGCGAAACAGAGTTACGTCTGAAAGCGGAATTGCAACCTGCATGGCCCGGCACGAATTGTTGGGGAGAAGAGTACGGATACGAGCCAATGGGCGACAATGGGTTATGGTTGATTGATCCAATTGATGGAACCACCAATTTTGCCCATGGATTGCCTCTGTGGGGTATTTCGGTAGCCCTCATGGATTCATCCGGCATTCGGCTTGGAGTTATTGCCTTACCAGAACTTTCAATAATGCTTTGTGCAGAGCGCGGAAGTGGTGCTTTTTGGAATGGTAAAGCAATGCCCATGATTCCTCCGGGTGAGATTAAGACATCGTCCCTGGTCAGTGTCAATGAAAGGATAAAAGTTGGACTGCCAGGTAAACCAAGACTGAGTGGGGCTTTTGTGATTGATGGTGCTTTTACGGTTAAACAGTACTACCGAGCTCTCTTCGGGGTGAATGAGAAGCTTTATGACATTGCTGCATCCGTATTAGCCGCCCGTGAACTTGGAGCCCAAATCGCTTTCTTGGACGGTGAGCCTTTTAATGAGTTGGATTGGGGCACAGATCGAAAAATTGACCGTCCATGGGGAATCTTTCCAAAAGACAGCCAATTATTTTAGCTTGAGAAGTTGGGCAATGGCCGATCCAGACAAGTTGTCAGAAATATCTGAAGCGAAGTGCGAATAGCTAACTTCGCCGTCCGGCTCGATGCGAAAGACACCGGCCATCATCCATGGATCGTGTTTGAGGACTCCAAATTTGTGACCAGATTGCATCAATCGAATTGACTTCCGAGTGAGCGTTGGATTGAGAATTTGACCGAAACTGCCCCGACGCAGACCAAATGCCTCATAAAGTAGTTTATTTGGGTCTGAGATTAATGGCTGAGGGATTTCCATTTTTCGCTTAAAATCCAAAGCTTCTTGAATTCTTCCCATACAAACCAAAGCGATGTTTTCAGACTTGAATTCTCTGAGCTCGGCGATTTGCTCACGACAGAAGATGCATCCGAAGTGGCGCAGGAACACAAGAATTAATGGCTTGTCTTTATAAAGATCCGAAAGATCTCGGGTTTCACCAGTTTCTAGGGTGACAACGGTTAGTGGTGCCTGCATCTCTATTTACTACGCACAATTCTCAGAGTCATCCAATAATTCTCGCAAAGGTTTTATTCGTGAGGGATGTTTTAGTTTCTTAAGGCTCTTTTGCTCAATTTGCCGAATCCTCTCTCTTGTTACGTTGAAGTGTCTGGCAACCTCTTCCAGGGTCCTTGGTAGGCCGTCGACTAAACCAAACCGAAGCATGATAACTTCCTTTTCTCGCTCCGTCAAAGTATCGAGAATTGATTCAATCTGACCACGAATGACGGTTCGAAACGCTGCATCCATCGGAGTTTCTTGGTCATTCTGCATGAATTCACCAAGAGCCGTATCGTCGGTATCGCCAACGGGTGAATCGAGTGAAACTGTGCTTTGGGTTGCCCGATTAAAATCCTGGAGACGGTCAATGCTGATGTTCATTTTGTTGGATAGCTCACCCAACGTGGCATCTCGACCTAGTTGTTGTTGCATTTGGCCGGCGATTTTCATCATGCGGTTAACCGCTTCAAGGGTGTGAACGGGCACTCGAATGGTCCGGCCATGATCGCAAATAGCACGAGAAATACCTTGACGGATCCACCACGTAGCGTAGGTACTAAATCGAAATCCTCGCCCTGGATCATATTTCTCGACAGCACGGATCAAACCCATGTTGCCTTCTTGAATCAAATCCTGAATGGAAAGGCCCCTGCCTACATAGCGTTTGGCAATGCTGACAACTAAGCGAAGATTTGACTCTATCAGGAGTTTCTTGCAATCTTCACATCCTCGACAGGCGTGATTGGAAAGTTCAAATTCTTGTTCAGCTCGTAATAAGGCAATGCGACCTATTTTGCGGAACCACATGTGGACAGAATCTTCATACCCGTCCTCTAGCTCATCAAGACTTTCTTGAGGCTCTCCTGCTTCATCCACAAAGACAGGTTTTTGGCGCTCTAGATTCTCAATCGCAATCCTTCGCGCTGGACAGCGAATGAAATTTAATCCAATGACCGATGGTTCTCTGATCCCCTCGAGTTCCGACATAACGGCAATAAATCCATTACAAACTCTCGCAGAAGAATTCCGTAAGAATTTGTATTTTCATGTTACGAGATGTTTTCCCGATATAAACATCAAATTTGTACTTTCTTCGACAAATTTACGATTCTTCATCGATTTCATTGACGCCTTTGTGTCGTTTGAGTTTGAGGAAATAATCTCTTAAGGCTTCGTCATCTCCGGGGGAGATATTTGACTTGTCGAGGTCCAGCTCTCGTGATTTGGAGTGAGTCTCCAAATTCTTGATTGATTCGTCCACGTAGGCTTCGTTAAGCCCTTGCACTCCCGAATCAAATTCTAGGTCGGCAAAGAACTGTTGATTCTCTTCTGGAAGCTTTCCAATCCAACCTATTGCTAGTCCGGTTGGCATTTTATCGTCAAAGTTTAATATCAAAGACTTACACAAATCAATAGCAGAAGGAGTGACAAAGAGTTTCGGACTAGAAATATAGGGCCAGACTTTGCTGCGGAAGGTTTCGTCGAAAAAGGCCTTTAACAACACCGCTTCGGCAGGCAAGATTGCCTTCATGCGCGTGTTGCTTTGCTTCGCTATTTCTGGTCGCTTCGTGTTAGTGTTCTTTACTTTTTTGACTGTCCTCACTTCTCTTCGAAGGGCAGCCACTGCACTGGTTGGACTCTTGATTGTCGGGTGTTTGCTCGCAAGGCGCAACAGATGTTTCTCGAGTTCCAGTTCGCTAGTCGCTTGAGCCAATAACGCAGGAATTTGCTCCCAAAACTCGTCGCTTTCGATGCCAAGTTTGAACTCAAGCTGATGAATTTTGAAATCGAATGGCGTTTCAGATTTCGCGACGACTTCTCGAACTGCTTCAGGTCCTTTGGTTTTGAGGAGGGTGTCGGGATCGTCACCTTTGGGGAGAATAGCTATACGACAGGGAAATTCTGCTTCGGCAAAGAGCTCTATGGCTCTTTCGGCGGCCTTAAGTCCTGCCGCGTCGCCGTCGTAGAGAATCGTTACCTTATCGGCGAATCTTTTAAGCAGCTTCACTTGCCCCTCGGCAAGTGCCGTTCCGCAACTTGCGACTGCTTCCATTACGCCTGCTCGATGGCAAGCAATGACATCGAGATAGCCCTCAACCAGGATCGCATGACGGCTCTTCATCATTTTGTCCTTGGCCTTATGGATTCCGTAAAGAATCCGGCTCTTGTGATACAAGGGAGTGTCCGAGCTGTTTATGTACTTTGGATTGCCGTCTCCGATGATTCGTCCACCGAAACCAACAAGGTCTCCTCTTTCATCCCGAATAGGGAACATGACTCTGCCTCGAAATTTATCGCTAAAGCCTCCCGAGTTGTCTTTCTGGGTCAAGAAAAGCTGCTCGGCTGTTCCTAAGTGCTTTCCTTCTTTCTTGAGGTGTATCGCCAATGCTTCTCCAACTGAAGGTGCGTATCCAATTTCCCATTCATCCTGAACCTCTGGGGTGATTCCTCGATTATCCAAGTAAGCCAGGGAGTTTGAATTCCTCTTAAGTTCATTTCTAAAGAAGATTAATGCAGATTGCATTGTGGAGAGCTGGTTTTCTCGCTCAGATTTGTCGACTCTGGGTCCTTCAAAATTATTGGAAAGAACGACACCGGCAAGATCCGCACAAAATTTAAGGGCTTCGCGGAATTCTAACGCCTGGGTCTTCATCACCCATGTAAATGCGTCACCAGATTCGCCACAAGACCAGCACTTGTATCGCCCGGTGGATGGGCTGACGTTAAAACTCGGGGTCTTGTCGTCGTGAAACGGACAGAGCCCCGAGTAATTTTTGCCAGATCGTTTTAGGCGAACCCGCTGAGAGACTAGCTCGACGATATCGAGTCTTCGCCTTATCTCATCGCGTTCATCATTCAACTTTTCCGTTTACTGCTTTCCAGCTGCAACAACGATTCCTGTAACTACATGAGATTTCTTCGTGCTGAGCTGTGAGAGCCTAAAGGCAACTCGATTACGGGTAAGGAACCGAATTGTAAAATTATTGCCGCTGATATCGTAGCCATCTGGGTCAACTGTTGAGGTTGCATAGGACTTCATAACTTTCGAGAAGCTTGATCCAAAGCCGACGCCTCGACGAGTTTTGATTCTCTGATTTTGCAAACCAATCGCTTCAATTTGAATGACCCGATTAAATTTGTCAACAACGAAACCTAACTTGCAACCATTGCGAATATAAGACCAGCGTGTGAAAACGGCAGATTCAGTTGCCCCGTTTCCTGCACCACCAGCACCGCCACCGCTACCACCAGGGGCACCGCCACCTGCTGCACCAGCTGCGCTTGGAGGTCCTCCGCGACCTTGGCTTTGCCCTTGTCCAGGAGCTGGAGCAGAGTCTCCTGCACCACCACTGAAACCGCCACTGCCCTTTTGCAAGTCAGGAAGTGAGCCACCGAAGCCGCCTCCGGGGATTAGGTCGCCGGGGATGAAATTCTCAGCACCACGTGCTGTTCCACCACCGCCTCCTCCGCCAGCTGATCCAGCTGCGCTAGGAGGTCCACCGAAGCCTCCAGGAGGGCCGCCTTGGCCGCCGCCACCTGCACTATTTGCGCTACCGCCAACTGTCGTAATGCTATCTGGGTTACCGTAAAGCGAAATGACTCTCAAGCCGCTGTCAAACAATTTGACTCCGAGCAATCCTGTCTCTGGTCCGGAATATCCCCCCGATGATTTTTTCTTCTGTGGTGTGCCTGCATCAGCAATTGACGCGACAAAGACGGAAGAAAGTGCAATTACGGCTACTAATGTGAATCCTTTATTCAAACCTACCTGGCCTCCAAAAAAGACATTTATCCATGTCTATAGTTCAAAAGTATAGACGGTAATTCCATTCGTGGGGTTACCGCCTAACAAAAAATTGTAAGAAAAGTGCGGATGCGAGGGGTACCCTGAGCGTAATTAAACTTTGGAGAAATAGCAAACTAATATGGCAGCCGACCTCGCAATAAACAACACAGCCGAATTTCAAGAGAAAGTTCTTGGATCTGACCTTCCCGTACTGGTAGATTTCTGGGCGCCTTGGTGCGGTCCTTGCCGAGCAATTGCTCCTGCAGTTGAAGAACTTGCAACCGAATACGCCGGAAAAGCTAAAGTTTTCAAAATCGACGTTGATCAAGTTGGTGAAGTAGCCCAAAACTATGGCGTCATGAGTATCCCTGCCCTTCTCGTCTTTAAGGGTGGCAAGGTTGTCGACAAGCAGGTTGGCGCTGGACCCAAGTCACAAATAGCCGCGTTGATCGACCGAGCGCTTTAAGCATTCGATCATAATAAGTACGTCCCGTAACTTGAAAGAGTGGCGGGACGTATTTGTGTAAGCCGATGCCAGACGAACCAATCCCGGAAGAAACCGAATCACAAGTTAATACGGGCGTGGCCAAAGCGGGTGCCATCATGGTCTTCTCACTTCTGATGAGCCGGGTCCTTGGCATCATCCGGGACATGATCATCACCAATGAATTTGGTATCAATGGTCAAACAGATGCATATGGATTTGCATTTATGCTTCCAGATCTTTTGTTTTTTCTGATTTCAGGTGGAGCACTTAGCTCTGCCTTCATTCCTGTTTTTAGCGAGTACTGGCACACGAACCGACAAAAAGACGCATGGAAGGTCTTTAGCGGTGTCATGTGCATAGTTTCCGTTTTCTTAATCATCTTCGTTGGTTTGTGCGGAATTTTTGCGGAGCCGCTTTACAGAGTCCTCCTCGCGAGGGGTATCGAGGATAAATCCCTAATTCCTCTTATTGTGACGATGAGCCGAATATTGCTTCCTGCTCAGTTCGCATTCTTTTTAGGTGGCCTCATGATGGGGACGCTTTACGCAAGGAAGGTGTTTTCAATTCCGGGTCTCGGTCCGAATATATATAACCTCGGAATTATTTTTGGCGCTCTGGTTATCAGTCATTTCGTTGATCCAGGAATTCAGGGTATGTGCTGGGGAGCGGCAGGCGGAGCTGTCCTCGGAAATCTAATCATTCCGTACCTTGGAATGAAGAAGATGGGAATGGAGTTCAATCGGGGATTTCATTGGGAGCATGAAGGCGTAAAGAAAGTTTTTCGACTGATGCTTCCGGTAATTCTTGGTCTATCATTGCCTGGTGTCTTCGCGTTGATCATGAAGGCATTTGGATCATATTTCCCCGCCGGAACGAACACTGTTTTAGATCTTAGTAACAAGTTGATGCAGGCTCCACTTGGAATCTTTGGTCAGTCCCTCGCGATTGCAGTTTTTCCCGTCTTGTCTCAATTCTTTGCTCAAAATCGGATGGACATGTTTCGGACCCAATTGGACCGGACGATGCGAACCGTGATTTATTTGACTATTCCGATTTCGGTTTTGCTAACCGTTTTAGCTCCGCAAATCGCCTCAGGATTGTATCTTAGCGATAAGGTGACGATCGCCCAAACCGAGCAAATTGCAGTTTGTCTCCAACTTTTCTGTATCGGAATTTGGGCATGGTGTTTGCATCCGGTTTTGATGCGCGCCTTTTACTCTCTACAAGACACAGTTACTCCGATAGTCATCGGTACCGCTACCACTGCCCTCTTTGTAACGCTTCTGATGGTGCTCATGAGAACACCTCTTTCCTACCGGGCCCTGCCTCTTGCCGGTTCAATTGCTCCAATTTTAATGGTCGTTGCCCTATGTATGGTTGCCGCCAAAAAGTTAGGAGGGATGGACTTTGCCGGCTTGTTTACCACGCTCGGGAAGTCAGTGTTGGCCTCAGTTGCAGTTGCTGTGGTCTGTGGAATCGTTTCGATGACCCCCCTTGCGACCATGATGTTGGGCCACAGGATTGCCACACTCATCATCACGGCGTTTGTATTTTGCGTGGCAATGTGGGTTTATTACTTCATCACGAAGTCGATGAAAATGCCTGAATGCGAGTATTTGGATCGGGCGATGAATAAGTTCAATCGTAAGCCGAAGGAGGGCTAGGTTATGTTGCCACCCACTGAGAGATTTAGCGACCGAGTCTCGGACTACGTCCGAGCCCGACCCTCCTATCCCGAACATGTCATCTCGTTGCTAGAAGAAAAGTGCGGGCTGGATTCGGATTCGTTCGTAGCTGACATCGGATGTGGAACCGGGATGTTCACTCAACAATTGCTGACTATTGGCTGCTTGGTTGTGGGAATTGAGCCTAACGAGCTGATGCTTCAAGCGGCCATTGATAACCTTTGCGACCATGAGCAGTTCTTGGCGGTTGATGGCAGCGGAGAAAGCACCGGCTTGGCTGATCACTGTGTTGACCTGATAACAGTTGCTCAGGCGTTCCATTGGTTAAATCCGTCTGACGCCCGTAAGGAGTTTCACAGAATTCTCAAACCGAAAGGTTGGGTTGCTTTAGTCTGGAATGAGAGGAAATCTTCGGGCTCCCAATTTCTTGAAGGCTACGAAATGGTCCTAAAGGACTTTGCCCCAGAATATGCGCAGGTTAATCATCGAAACAATTCAGAAGACGACATCTTGGGTTGGTTTCAAAATTCAGGTGCCAGGGTTTACTCATTCGATAACAATCAATTAATTGATCTCAATGGGCTACTAGGAAGAGCTTTTTCGTCAAGCTATGTGCCGGCAGCTGGCACGATGGGGCGAGGACTAATTGAGCAGGAACTAACGAACCTTTTTATCCGAACCAATGAAAACGGTTTGGTCTCGTTTGAATACGAGACCAAGGTGTTTATTGGTCAACTCACTAAGCAGGACCAAGTTTCTGGATGAGGATCGCACGTTTAAGCTGAACGCAAAGTCGGTGAACTCTTGAGCGAGTTGCCCCCGTACCTACGCCAAGTAGCTTCCCGATTTCTTCGTGAGGCATTTGCTCAACATAAACCAGGCGTAGAAGCTCTCTCGATTGAGGCTTGAGGGAAGCAATCACCTGGGCTACTACGGGATCACAGTTATTACCAGTGAGGATTTCTTCTATGGTCTGGTGAGTATCGGCAACTTGGTCGAGAAAGCAGTCATCAAGAAAATGTGATTCCGAAACGGCACTCACTCGTCTCTTTTCTCGCCGTTTGGTATCGACAAAAACGTTGTGGACAATCCTCATGAGCCATTTTTCGATCCTGGCATCATCGCGACAAGTGTCAAAAGCAGCAAATGCTCTCAAAAAAGTTTCTTGAGTGACATCCTCGGCTAATTCAGCATTGTTACAGAGCCGCTTTGCAAAATTGAAAACCTTGCGGTACGACTGTTTATACACCTGCTCAAAGCAGTGTTGTTTCTTTTCTTGCATCATGAACTCCTCAGATCGTGATTGATTTAGCTGGACTCCCCTGTTCCACTTATTTTTACTTGCTCTTATAGTGTCCGCCAAGATGCCCGGTTCTGTGGCAAAAACAATATTAGATTTCGATTAGAATTTTTTGAATCGAGCAACGAAGCGTTACAATGGGACCTTTCGGAGTAGACAACCAAATGGAAACCTCAAAATCTTTCAAAAAAGCCATGGTGTTGTCTGTGGTTTCGGCTGCATCAAGCGTCTTAATTGCTTTTGCGGCGCGTCGACTAGCTACCTTCATGTTAACCCGCCGTCAGCTGGCTCATACCGACAAGAACTTGAACGTCGCCCTTGTGGATTCGATGGATTGCAGTGATGCAGTGGCAAAATACTAGGAGGTAAGGGATGACAAAAGTAACTTTTGGAACCTTACTGCTCGTCAGCATCTCCTTGATCGGGTGTAAAGCAACATCCGAAGGAGCAAAAGAAGACACCCGAGACAACTCGATTAATGCCTCAGCGAAAGTGAAAGAGGGAATGGATTCTGGATCAAATATGGCTGCGAATGCAGCAAGCGATATCAAAGACGCCGGGGCAAACCTTTCTGCAGCGGCTCGCCTGACTCCACGAATCAAGAATGCGATCAATGCTGAACCGAGTCTCAACGTTGATGGGAATATGATTGACGTTGACACAACCGACGATCAGGTGACTCTGAAAGGGCATGTACTCAACGAAGATTTGAAGAAGTTGGCGAGTAAGCTGGCCAAGGAAGAACTGGCGAAGTCAAAGGCGACCCAGAAATTAGTCATCGAATTGGAAGTAAAGGCAAAGGGAATGTAGGTCAATTTGAAGCTTTGGTTGGAATATGAAATTCAACCAAAGCAACATTTGCTTTCCGATCTAAATGTATGAATTTCGTAAGAGAACATATTGAAATGTTCTGGCGTCTCTCGAATTGGCTTAAAATTCTATTGGGCAAGGTCAAATTCGTGGCAAAATTACTAGTTGGTCACCCCGTGGAAACTAATGATTGATGTGACAAACCCGAGCCTAGGATTCATGAATGAAAAGAATACTGTGAAAAAGAAAGCCAATATTCTTCTTATTGAGGACGACCCAGCAATTCGCAGAATGCTGAGTATTGCGTTTCAAGAATCTGGTCTGACTACGATCGAGGCTGGAACTGGTCAGGACGGCATAAAGGCGGCTGTGAAGCATCAGCCTGATTTGGTACTTTTAGACATTGGACTGCCAGATATGTCTGGACTTGATGTTGTTCAAAATATTAGGACTTGGTCTAAGATACCAATTATCATCCTTAGCGCAAATGGTCAAGAACACTTAAAAGTTGATTGTCTTGAATCGGGCGCAGAAGACTATGTCACCAAGCCATTTGGCGTAGCCGAGTTGATGGCTAGGATTCGAGTTGCTTTGCGACGAGGATCACAGGCTCAAGCAGCCGAAGAATCTCCAATTTTTGAATCTGGATCATTGAAGGTGGACATGTCTACCCGAGAAGTTTTTAATGGAGCCGAGCGCGTTAAACTGACGCCCCTTGAATACAAACTTCTTGTCACGCTGATCAAACATGCAGGCAAAATTGTTACCCATCGGCAACTACTTTCCGAAGTATGGGGGCCGGGCTACACCGAAGAATCGCAGTACTTGCGCCTATACATAGGGTATTTGAGAAAGAAGCTTAAAGACGGAGCATCGTTCATCTTGAATGAGCCCGGTGTGGGTTATCGGTTGATCCTCTCAGAGTCTTCGACAAAGTGATCTGATCCAATTTGAGTTGAAATGGGGGCGTAAACCGCCTTTCATGGATGATATTTACTTCGGGTGAGTTGCCGAAGCTGTATCCTGAAGA
The DNA here is from genome assembly GCA_031430115.1 of Armatimonadota bacterium. Classification (GTDB taxonomy): domain Bacteria; phylum Armatimonadota; class Fimbriimonadia; order Fimbriimonadales; family Fimbriimonadaceae; genus Fimbriimonas. The sequence continues at coordinate 25,127 of JANPAV010000103.1, forward strand.
GAAACAAATGAGGAGGCTTTTAGAATTCAGTTTATGGGAGTTGCGGCGTTGGATTCCGTATGCCCTTGGAATTCTGCTGGTTACTATTACGACCCTTCTTCGGTTAGAATCGTCGGCATTCTTCGAAGATCGCGGCTCATTGATGTTTTACACCCTGTCCGTAGTGTTCATCGCCTTTATCGGTGGGTTTGGTCCCGGAATGGCCACCGCGATTCTAAGTGTCGTTATTTCAAAATATTTGTTCATCCCTGAACGTCATTCAATAACGTTTTCCGATCAAGTCACGCAAGTCGGGGTTTTTAGCACGGCGTTTAACTGGGTTTTAATTTGTATCATTTGCGAGTTACTTCGCGAGGCTGCGAGATCCTATCGGCGAGCAGCGATTGAGAGGGACAACCAGCGCGATAATCTTACGACTATTCTTGATGGGATCAGTGATGGCTTTTTTGCAGTTGACCATGATTGGGTTATTACTCATGCAAATCGGTCCGTCAGGGAATTGGTCGGAAGATACGCAAACATTGAAGTCCAACGACTTTGGGATTTCTTACCGCTAAACAACGAACTAATTAAGCAGCAGTTGATAAGAGCTAAGAATCAAAATGAAGTTTTAATCCTTGATGTACCTGAGCGGGATGGCGGTTCTCGATGGTTCGAATATCGGGCGTTTCCTGAAGAGCAGGGCATGCTCATTTATATTCAGGACATCACCGAGCGAAAAGAGATCGAAGCCCGCAATGACCGGATAATTGCAGATGAACGACATGCTCGGGGAGAGGCCGAGCGAGCAAGCCGACTGAGAGATGAATTTGTTGCGACCGTTTCCCATGAGCTGCGAACTCCCCTTGTTTCAATCTTAGGGTGGTCTGAGCTATTGCAACGACGACCAAACGAAGATGACTATTTTAAAGAGGGGCTGGCGGCAATTGAAAGCAGTGCCAAACAACAAGCAAAACTGGTCGATGAGCTTCTGGACATCAGCCGAATGAGTGCCGGAAAGGTTTCCATGAATATGGAGATTGTGCTTTTGTCAGTGATTATTGACGAAGCTTCACTCGGTTGTCGTTTGGCGGCAAAGAACAAGGCAATTCGATTGGAAATTGAAACTCCGCACCAGGACGTATTGATTCAAGGAGATGCTGGGCGCCTTCACCAAATCGTCACCAACCTTATTTCAAATGCGGTGAAATTTTCTCGAAGGGAGGGCGTAATCCAGGTTCGGCTCGTTAAGGACCGAAGAACAGCTGTTCTAACGGTATCTGACAATGGCGAAGGCATTAGCGAGACTTTTTTGCCCTTTGTATTTGACCGATTTCGTCAGGCAAATGCAACGACGACTCGTTCGCAAGGTGGGCTTGGGCTTGGGTTAACCATTGTTAAACACCTAGTCGAGCTCCATGGCGGTACTATTTCGGCTGCCAGTGAAGGGTTGGGAATGGGAACAACATTTACGATTGTTTTTCCAATTGCTTCGACCAAGACACAGCAAGAGTATCGAACCATGGAACTTGCGCCGATGACCCAAGCTCTTTCAAATGTGAAAGTGGTGGTCTTAGATGATGACGAAGGCACACGAGAGTTGGTGTCACTGATTTTGCAGGAAAGTGGAGCCGAAGTTTCTATGGCTGGAGACGCAGAGTCTGCCTTGCTTATGTTAGAAATTTTCCGCCCTGACATTGTTGTCAGCGATATTGGAATGCCGGGAATTGATGGCTACCAATTCATTTCGATGGTACGAGACCTCGATGACGAAAAGTTGCAATTGATTCCTGCTATAGCCTTAACTGCATTCGGAAGAGACGAGGATAGAGCCAAGGCCCTTAATGCCGGATTTAATGCTCACTTGTCTAAGCCTGTCGAATCTTCGGTACTTGTTCATACAGTCAGGAAGCTTGTACTTGTGCCAGGACCATTAAGCGGATTGTTGACAAGGTAACGTAATAACTTATGTTGCTTTTGGGTTTTGCTGTTGCTTTTGGTGGTCCAAAAATCCTTATCGCTGATTTCGAACAACCAATTTATGGTGCTTGGAAAGCGACTGGAAGTGCCTTTGGTAGCTCACCAGCAAAAGGCACTTTGCCAAATCAAATGACGGTTACCGGGTTCAAGGGTAAGGGATTCGTCAACTCATACCTGGGAGGTGACAAGTCAACCGGTTCATTAACTTCACCGTCGTTTGTCATAAAGCGAAAGTACATCAACTTTCTCATTGGGGGCGGATTTCATCCCGGTAGAACAGCAATCAATTTAGTTATTGACGGCAAAATAGTAGCTACGACAACCGGCAAATCGAAGACGCCTCAAGACACAGAGGCTCTTTCTTGGTCAAGTTGGAGTGTCAAGAAATGGCAAGGAAAATCAGCACATATTGAGATTGTTGACAACGAGACCGGAGGCTGGGGACATATAAACGTGGATGAAATTACACAATCGGACGTCGAGCAAAAGGTGCCAGTACTAAGTCTGGAACCACTCTACAAGGAAACCTATCGCCCCCAATTCCATTTCACAGCTAAGAAGAATTGGTTGAACGATCCAAATGGATTGGTATTTGCCAACGGTGAGTATCATCTCTTTTTCCAACACAATCCCGGGGGGATTCAGTGGGGAGACATGCATTGGGGACACGCGGTCAGCAAGGACTTGTTTCATTGGAAGGAACTCTCTATTGCCCTAAACCCCGACAGTTTAGGCACAATGTTCTCCGGAAGCGCGGACATAGACTTTGCAAACACAACCGGATTTGGAAAGGATGGAAAGCCGCCAATGGTTGCGATGTATACCGCCGCGGGCAAACCATTCACCCAGTGTTTAGCCTTTAGTAATGACAAAGGAAGGACTTGGAATAAGTACAAAGGAAATCCGGTCCTTAAAAATATCAAAGGTGAGAACCGAGATCCTCGTATTTTTTGGCACAAACCGTCCAATCAATGGATCATGGCTTTGTACTTGGATGGCGACGAGTTTGGCATCTACGGTTCACCGAATCTAAAGGAGTGGAAGGAACTGAGCCGCCTACATCTGCCAGGTTCGACCGAGTGTCCAGAACTCTTCGAGATGCCGGTTTCTGGACCGCTTATGGACGGTGAACCACGAACGAAGTGGATATTTTACGGCGCAAATTTCCGATATCTCGTTGGCTCATTCGACGGAAAGACCTTCACACCGGAAAGGGAGCCGAGAATGCTTGATTTTGGTCAGTTCTATGCATCGCAGATGTTCAGCAATGTACCGAGTGGTCGGCGAATCCAGATCGGCTGGATGAACGGCCCTGGCCCACTGCCCGGCATGCCCTTTAACCAGCAAATGAGCGTTCCGTGCGACCTCACTTTACGCAATGGCGGCGACGGTTACGAGATTATGCGGCTCCCTGTTCCTGAACTAAATACACTTCGGCGAAAGAAGGTCCCTGGTCAGCCGGGCTCCATGAAATCTGCGAACACTCTGTTATCCAAATTGAAAGGAGGCCTTTACGACATCGAAATGACTTTCCAGTTGGAAGTTGGAGCCAAGATCAAAGTTAGTATAGGTGACCACGAGTTACTGATCAACCCAGAGCAACGGGAAGTTACGTTTCTTGGAAAGAGCGCCCCTCTCGTTGTGACGGTTGGAGAAATCAAGGTTCGAATGCTAGTTGACCGTTCGTCGGTCGAAGTGTTTTTGCAGGACGGGGCGTCTTGTTTGACATCCTATTTGCCGGCGTCGGACATTTTGCCCAAGGATCGAAAGATTCGGCTGAGGTTCCCTGACAAGGACTTGAAAGTCGAGGCGTTGGTTGCTTACGAACTGAAGTCGGCTTGGTAAGCGTTGGAGCTACACCCCAACCGATACCCTAAGTTCTATCATCAATTCCGCTTCAACCTTGGCAATCGCATCAACAATGTCTGCCATTCGATTGAAAAGGTCATTTTGGATTGCGGTCAATCGCTCAGGAGACTCTCCAACCTGTTTGATCTTCTCTCGGATGGTCGCCTGGATCGCCTCCCGCTCCGCTAAGGTACCAGTCCGTCTCTTTTCACTCGCCGCCAGCTTGAGCTCCTTAAGCTCTTTAAATTCGCTGATCTCGTCCGTCAGAGCCGTGTCCGCAAGCTTTTGCCATAGGGCACCAGACTGGCGAGAGAGTTCGGATAGTTGGGCGAGCTTGGGCAAGTTGGTCCAGACGGCGGCTTCGGTCATAAAGTCGGCATAGGCGAAGCGATCCGCCCCCGGGGAAGTTCCTCATGTTTCAATCCAATCCCAGACTCCCGGCTGACCAATCCCGCCTGCCAGAGCCTGAACCATATTCGGTCCTGGGGCAAACCTGCGAGCCCAGCACTGTGCATTTTTTGTTTCCCTAAGCGACTTACTCCAATGAGCTAATCCCGTCAATCCGAAGTTATTGGCAGACCCAGCCGGCGGTTTGTCGAGAAAGAGTGAAACGCACGTCCTAATGCCCTCAATTGAACCTGTCGGAATTCTCTCAATATCAGGCTCAGACAACGTGATGATTCGATATCGATCTTTCTTGACCACTCCCCGTGCTTCAAGGAATTCCTTTGCATCGACCACGGCAGATGACGAGGAACTTGTGGCAATCCTGACTGACTCAGAGTCGTAGCCAAGAACAAAGTAGGGGTTCATTTGCCACATTTGGGAGGAGCCTTTGAGCCCGGAAAATGACAATGAGAACACATCGGCCCAGGCTATCACTGTATGACCTAAGTCAATCTCTCTTTTGAGGTTTTCGTCGCTTTTAGTTTGATGAATCGTCTCAAATCTCTCGCGTCGAATGGCAAGATTGTCCAAGGCCCGTTCAAACGGAGCGAAGGTATTGCGAATCAGAATTGCAACGTGGGGAAGATGCCCTTTGTATTCAAAAATGAAGTTCCCAAATGCTATGCCGCCGCTGGCTCCCAGGGCTAAGGCTTCCGAAAAAGGCTTTTTCGAATGGGGATCAATGTGACCAGCAACATGAAGGGCATTGATGATGGTCCCTGTTTCATAGTGCTTTCCGAGAAGAGTTGGCTCCGCTTTCATCACAGTCCATTATGTGCGCATGTTCGTTGCACCCGCAAATTGTGTGATATAGTCCGAGACTTCACTACTGGCTTATGGTTCATTTCACCAATGTTTGTTACAGGTTTGGTTAAGAAAATGTCAAAACGGCGTCGACAGGCGTAGACTAGAAAGAGTCATGGCTTTCGGTATTCCAGCATCTTACAAACTGATCGTGTCAAATATTCCGAAAGACACTGATATTAAACGCTCTGTTGGGAGCGCGCTCTCGCGAATAGGTTGGAATCCAACCCTTGATGGGAATATCTACAGGGCCAGCACCAATTTGAGTATGGGTTCGTCCGGCGAAAAGATTACGGTCGAAATAATGCCGGATAAGTCAATCAAGATATCGAGTCGATGTTCGATTATTTTGCAGTTCGTTGATTTTGGAAAGAACAAGCGCAACGTCGAACGCTTTCTGGAAGAATTGCCAAGACATTATGTCGCCACGGGCTCGCTAGGTTCGTTGAGATAGTAAAAAGCCACTCGGAGTTTTGCTCGGAGTGGCTTTCCATATTAAGGGCCTTTGACTAAGCTGACTTTCTTCGTCGAAGCAAGACCAATGCGCCTAGACCCAACACTGCGAAGGAGGCAGGTTCTGGAACTGGGTTGACATCGAATTCTCCGCCAAGTGTATTGGCATTCGCCATGTTTGTATAGGTCACGTTTTGGAGACTTGTGCCAGTAGTGGAAAATTGGAAAAATTTCCCAAGTAGACCCTGAGTACCCATCCATAGTGTTCCGTCCGAATAATTCATCGCTAAACACGTAATAGAGTTAAATCCAGTGTTGAAGCTACTCAATAGAGAGCCGGTCATCGATCGATGCTCGACCACGTCGCTATTCCATCGGCTGATCCATAATCCACCGGTTCCGTCGTAAGTAATTCCCAAGTAGCTACCAGATGTACCGCCAGCGTTAAATAGCGTAGTCGGTCCTTGCCAGTTACGATCATAAGACAACACGTCGCCTGTAGCGAAGTTCATCGTATAGTTACGGGAGCCATCGGTTGTTCCGTCGTAGATTCCGTCCCAGGTTCCAGCGTAAGTTGTTCCAGTTGAGCTGAATGACAAATCATATTGCTGTCCTAGAGCAGAACCATTGTGACGGGTCGTTCGAACATCGCCCGATACGGCAATGTTGTATTCGCCTCCGGTTTTTTGAGCTGACATGATAGCGGTGCCACCAAGGGCTATCCAATTCTGGCTCTGATCTCCAGCCGTCATATAGTAGTTGGCACCAGGGCCACTCTGAGCTTGCGCAACTGACCCCGCGACAGTAAGCCCACTAATCAAGAATAATTTATAGTTTTGTTTCATTTGGTCTTCACCAACTTGATTCTATACAGATGTCCAATTTATTGCAAGTACTTTTTCAATTCCTGGTAAATATGCAGGATAAGTTTGGTCTATTGACCCCGACCGACTCATCAATGAGCCGAATCGGGGGACTCTCCATGGACCCCTTTGGTGGGGACCGGGACCAGTGCGAGACTAGTCCGCGAATAGGGCTATCCCTTCATAAGTGAGTCGGCTAAACCAAATTAATACAGCTATTTAGTATTAGCTTTTACACCCAATTTGTTGAGTTCTGCAACCAAGTTCTTTTCGTTGCCTGACCCAACTAAGTTCGCTTTAATCTTTCCGTCCTTGCCAATGATATACATAGTCGGAATCCCTGAGACACCATATTTTGTTGAGGCAATACTTTTCTTGTTGTCTCGTCCAGCTGGATCAAAGCCAAAGGTGAACGAATATTTTGAACCTGCATTCTTTTCGATCCAGGCATCAAATGGATCCTTTGCGTCAAATACATTAACGCTGAAAACAACAACGTTCTGTCCTTTGATTTGCTTGTAGATTTCTTCCAGTCCGGGCATGGAAGCAAGGCACGGTCCGCACCAAGTTGCCCAAAAGTCCAAGATAACAATCTTGCCCCTTAGGTCACTAAGTTTCATGTCTTTGCCTTTGACTGATTGGACCGTAAAGTCAGGAGCAACCGTCCCAGCTTTCAATAATTGACGTTCTTCAACTTCGATAGTTGCATTGGCGGTTTGCCCTGGCTTGGAGCTAGGCAAGAACATGACTTCGGAGCCACTGATTGAAGGCAAAACTTCCCACCATGTTCCACCTAGTTCTATGGCTTCGTAGAGATCGTAGACCTCTCTCGTCATCGTTTTTTTGCCGTTTACCGTTTCTGATACACCAGTGAAAAGACCGTCATTATTGAGCTCAATATAAAGGTTAACCGGACGCCGGGTCCGATCCATACGTTTGGCAACCGTGAACATCCCGTCGCTGGTGGATTCTCCGAGCATGATGTTGTACGACTTATCTCCAAGTTTTATTGAGCCTGTTCTTGCACTCACTTTCGTGAAGCCGACTCTATTACTTCCGTGTTGCTTGTAGATCATCAACGAGTATTTGCCGGATTCTTTTTCTAGGACCGGAGAGCCCCAGGAGGCATTAAGTGCGATGGTCGATGTGTAATTCATGACGCCCTCGTTTTCGGTAGCTTCACCCCACTCGCTAGAGCCATCATCAGTCAAGTCACCGTTCTGATTAAAGTCGACATATAGCTTTCCCTTCTGACCTTTTGGTTCGTCAACGGAGAAAAAAGTTACAGAATTGGGTCCATTTCCTATACAAAATGCTCCATAGAAAGGCCTGCCTTGATAGGTTGGTTCGGTTTGAATAGCTTTTGGCTTTGCGTCTACCAACTCAACGCTGTTGGGCATGTAACCCGACATGTTCTTCTTCATGAAGTTCATATCAAGAACGTTTGGAGATAAATCCAACGTAACTGTAAATGGCTTCAGTTTTTGGGTGTCTGCCTGGATATGCCCCGAAGTCATTGGGAGGAACGCCAACATTGCTAATTGAGTCGTAAACATGATTCAGTTTCCTTGGAGAATGTCCTAAGGTACCTCAGGTGAAATTCCATTTTATGCCGCCAGAAAGCTCATAGCCAGCCTTGACAAAGCGATCTTCCTCAAGTATTATACTGATTGGTTAATTAACCATTAGATTAAATGAATTTGGACACTTTGAGCTTAACGTTCTCGGCATTATCTGATCCTACTCGTCGCGCGATCTTGTCGCGACTTGGAAAGGGTCAATGCTCAGTACTTGAACTCGCTCAGCCGTTCAGCATTAGTCTTCCGGCAATCTCCAAACACCTCAAAGTGTTGGAGGCTGCTGGGCTCATCACGAAAAGCAAATCCAAACAGTGGCGACCTTGTTCGCTCAACGTAAAACCGCTGAAAGAAGCGGTTGATCATATGAAGCAATATGAGAAGTTCTGGGATGAGCGATTTGATCAATTGGATAGTTACCTCGTTGAACTTCAATTACCCAAGGATAAGCAATGACAACTTTCACCATAACTCGAATTTTTGATGCACCACGACCTCTCGTATTTGAGTGCTGGACCAACGCTGACCACATGGTCAAGTGGTTGTCACCTAAAGGCTCGAAAGCATCCATGATCAGTTCAGATATTCGCCCTGGCGGATTCAATCATGTTTGCATTACGTCACCAGACGGAACCAAACACTACGGCAAGTACACGTACAAGGAAATTTCTCCGGTCGAAAAAATTGTCTATATTAATGCATTTGCGGATGCCGAAGGGAACCTCATTCATCACCCAATGTCTCCGACTTGGCCGTTGGAATTGCTGACGACCGTAACCTTGAAAGACATAGGTGAGAAGACGGAACTAACCCTTACTTGGGATCCAATCGATGCCTCGGATGAGGAAATCGCAACATTTATGCGAAGCCTCGATGGCTGTACGAATGGTTGGGGAGGCGCTTTCGAAACCCTGGACGAGTACCTCCAGACGATATAATGCCCTTGCCCCATTCTCGTATACTGAACTCAACGTGTTATGCCTTTGTCCGATGAGAGATGCTGACTTTGAGACTATCTTTGAGTTTCAGGCTGACGGTGAATCTTGCCAAATGGCAGCCGTACCAGCAAAAACACGAGAAGACTATGTCGCCCATATCGACAAAATACAAGCGAATCCTGACAACATCATAAGGATCATCGAAAATGAAGGGAAGATCGTCGGTTTTGCCCTCAGTTGGTTGGCTGGCGAAGGTCGAACTCTTGGCTACTGGATCGGTCGTGAATTTTGGGGTCAGGGATTCGCTAGTCAAGGGCTAGCCTTGCTTTTACAAGAACTTCCCGAGCGTCCATTGATCGCCCACGTAGCCGATTCTAATCTTGGGTCAAAACGAGTTCTTGAGAAGAACGGATTTGCCTTGGTTTCTGCCGAAACCATTAATGACCTAAATTTTGGCCAAGTAGAGCTCTTGAAATATCAACTCTCTTCCCCAAATTAGTTTACTGGCGCTTTACCGTCTTGACGTCCAACATATAGACCCCTCGACCATGTGTACCTGCAACGAGTTCATACGTTTCTGGATGCACGAAGAGATCAAAAACTCTTAGTGCCGGTAGGCCCTTGCAAAGTGAATGCCATGTTTCGCCTCCAGTGGTGGTTACATATACGCCAAGGTCGGTTCCAACATAAAGGGTTTGTTTGTCACGGGGGTCTTCGATGACCACATAAATCGCTTCGGCGGGTAAGTTGCCGACAATGGAGGTCCAAGTCGTGCCAAAGTCCTTTGACCGAAAGAGGTATGGACTCGTGTGATCGTTCCTGAATCCGCTTAGTGATACGTAGGAAGTTCCAGAATCAAATGCTGATGCGAGGACTCGGCTTACGCCTAAACGAGGAAATCCTTCACCAACTTGCGTCCAAGATTTTCCGTCGTCAATAGTCAGATTGACGGTTCCTCGGTCATTTCCAACATAAAGTACACCTTGCTTCAGAGGTGACTCGGAGATAGTCGTGATAGTTCCGTTTTGTGGTTTTCCTGCAGAGTCTGTAACGACTGCCAAATCCTGACTTACTTTCGCCCACGAATCGCCTCGATTATCCGATTTGAAAAGAAGATTCGCTCCAAAGTAAATAGTCTTTGGATCGTGGTGTGAAATCACATATGGAGACATCCAGTTGAAACGAAGCTGGGCTTCGTCTTTACCCACTTGCGGCTTGATGTTTCGAACCTCTCCGGTTCGCATGTTCTTACGTTGGAGCTCACCCATTTGCTGTTCAAAATAGACGAAGTCTGGATTTGACGGGTCCCGGACTGTATAAAAAGCATCTCCTCCACCCCAAGGATCAAGAAAAACATGCTTCCATGCATCCTGCTCCCCATCTTTCAAAATGAAATTACTTGGACCAAATAAGGCGGCATTGTCCTGCGTGCCAACATAGATGTTGTAGGGCTTTGCTGAATCGTAAGACAATGCGTAGGACTCGGCAACCGGAATATTGTTGTGATGGAGCCAACTCTTACCTCGATCCCAAGAAACGTGAAATCCGCCATCATTACCGAGAAGGATGTGATCTGGGTTTTCAGGATCAATCCACATAGCATGAGCATCCAGGTGCAAAACACTTGATCCATGGGGAAGCAGGTGCACGAGCGTTCCTGCTACCTGAGTGAATGTTTGTCCGCCGTCCTTCGAAGCTAAAGTACGTTGCCCAGGCAAGTAAACGCTATTCTCATCCTCTGGCGAAACCCGCACTTTGCACCAGTCCCATCCGGGTTTCAACACATCCTTGTTAACTTTGGTCCAAGTTGTGCCCGCATCACCGGTGCGATAGAGACCGACCTCAGCTGCAATATCACTATCTAGAAGAGCATAAAGAACTTTTGGATTGGATCGCGAGATGTCGATGCCGACGCGTCCGACGTGGTCATTATCCGGAAACCCGCCACCAAGCTTGATCCATGATTTTCCCGCGTTGGTCGTCTTGTATATGCCGCTTTCTTTTCCGCGCAGACTTCTTGGTCCACCTCGTTCGCGTCGCCAAGCAGTCGCGTAAAGAGTTCGGCTGTTTTTGGGATCCATGACGAGGTCAATAACGCCAGTTTTGTCATCAATTTTGAGGCTATGCTCCCACGTCTTTCCCCCATCCAAGGTCTTGTATAATCCTCTTTCGGTGTTATTGGTGTAGTTATGACCAACTGCAGCAACGTAGGCAATATCGGCATTTTTCGGATCAACAATGACTCTGCCAATGTGATGAGTGTCTCGCAATCCGAGAAAGTTCCAAGTCTTGCCTGCATCAGTTGAACGATACATTCCCGCCCCAGGCGTAGAATTTCCTGACATCAACGATTCACCGGTACCGAGCCAAACAATATTTGGGTTCGAGGGAGCAACGGCCACGTCTCCTATCGATTGGGTTGCTTGTCCATCAAAAATCGGTGCCCAGGTTGTGCCATTGTTGACAGATTTCCACAATCCACCAAGACCCACGCCAACATAGACAATTGGCGAGTTGCCATTAGGTTTTGAAAAGCACGAGATTCTACTGCCCTGAAGACGCGGCCCCATAGCCCGCCACTGCAATCCCTTGTATGGTGAGTCAGATTGCATTTTGACGTGCAATTGCCATGCTTGCTCCTTTGTTTCTGCGGAAGTAGAGCTAATTTGACCAGGGCTTTGGTTTACATTGACTGCGCCATTAGAACTTGAATGAATGGGTAGGAGGAGTGCGATCAGATAAGCGATATTCATTGAGTTCCATTGCCCAAGCGGTTGGCTGTTTGATTATACAGTTGCTCAAGCGAACAGTTCTAATCGATTCCATCCAAAAGAGAGCCAAAGCCAGGATTGGAATCGTGATCTTGGTGACACGCCATGTCGATTACGACGGTGCAGGCAAGAATGAAGAGTCGCCTTCTACTGCAGAATAGAAACCTGCAGGGAGCCCTTAGTATTTTGGCAATCCTTTACTAGTTTCCCCAATAAGCGAACATCGCTATCGCTGCGACGATCATGATGACCGTAGCCGCCCAGCCCAATATTCTTGGTCTTGTACTAATGGTGAGGTCCCCCATTACTTTCTTATTGGTTGCCATCAGCATAACCATAATCATGATTGGCCCTGAAAGGACTCCATTCAAGACCGCTGTCCAGAATAGAGCTTTCATCGGATTTACATGCAACATGTTTAATGCCAGCCCGATCAAGATGGCAGTGCTGAGAATGGCGTAGAAGCCTTTCGCGTGTTTTGCTTGTCGCTCTAAACTGCAGGGCCAATGCAGGGCTTCTCCTACGGCATATGCGGCTGAGCCGGCAAGCACCGGAATCGCTAACAAGCCAGTACCAAGGATGCCCACGGTGAAGAGTAAGAAGGTTAGGTCGCCGGCGACGGGGCGTAGCGCTTGAGCCGCTTGCGCAGACGATTGAATGTCAGTAATTCCTTTGGCGTGAAGGGTTGAAGCTACACCTACCATGATAAAGAACGCCACGAGGTTTGCAAATGCCATCCCGGTGTAAGTGTCCCGCGTAATTCGTTTTAACTGGAAAGGTGCCTGCTCCTTGTGGGATTTCAAGACTTTATCCGACTTATTCAGGTGAACGTCTTCTACTTCTTCCGATGCTTGCCAGAAGAATAAGTACGGACTGATTGTCGTGCCAAGTACTGCCACAATGAGAGTAATTGAAGCCGAGTTAAGAGTAAGGTTCGGTACAACCGTTCGATGGAGAACTTCACCCCAATCTGTATGGACGGCGAATGCGGTGGCAACATACGAAAAAAGCGATATCGTCGTCCATTTGAGAAAGGAAACGTATTTGTGATAGGGAACAAAAACCTGGAGGAGTAATGATCCAACTGCTATGATTGCTGCCCACAGAAGCCTCGGACCACCAACCAGAAGTGTTACTGCGTCTCCCATTGCTCCAATATCTGCACCCAAATTAATAGTGTTTGCAGCGGCCAGCATTATCACCATGCTCAGTAAGAGCCATCTGGGATAGTAACGGCGAAGATTTCCCGCAATTCCATGCCCGGTTACTCTGCCAATATCGGCGCAGGTTTCTTGAATACCAGCCATCAACGGGTAAGCCATTGGCATGATCCAGAGCATCCCGAACCCAAACTGAGCTCCTGCTTGGGAGTAAGTCGCAATGCCGCTGGGGTCGTCGTCAGATGCCCCCGTAATGAGTCCAGGTCCAAGTACTTTCAGGATCCCTTGTTTTGCCTCTAGGGGTTTTTCGGGTTCCATTGGACTTAATGACGGATTGGCCATCTAACCTGTTGCCAAAGAAACTCGGAATGCGAAGGAATGTTAGCGTTTCTTCACTTATCTGCAGTTTTGGTAAGTTCAGTGTGGTCCAAAGGTTTGACGCCTTTTCTAAATCCGCCAAATCCGAATTTTGACGGTTCATATCTTCCGACTAAGTCAATCCTAGTTGCTTTCGCAACTTCTAGGTCAGCGGCCCAAAATACGCTGTTGATTAACAAGCGCCGATAGCCTGGATTAAGAAAATCAGTAGCTGCGCCCATCGTGGTCGTCATTACTTTGTTCTTCGCTCCGGCAGAGTTTACTGGCTCACGAATCCAGACAATCGGCATCATCGGTCGATTGAGAAACTGTTCGGTTCCCGAATTAGTGCGCTTCATTCCCGTTGCAGGACCATCAGTTAGACTCATACCAGAAACTACTTCGCCGCGGACAAGAATCTCAGCATCAGCTGGTGGAGCAGACTCGTAAACATCGGTGGTACCAAACACATCCGAAACTCCTTTTAGAACTGGATGACGAGAAACGACATGTCCTCGCGTTGCTTGGGATCCATGGTTACCCCAATGGCTGACCCACGTTTCTCCAAGTACCTGTTTTCCAAAGCCGCCTGGCCAGGCTTTTGAATTCCAACTATAGTCTATAAATTTGCTGGTTGAGTCAGGTGGATATGCAAAGGCGTGAGTGCTTGTTCGGATCGCAATGATTGGCTTACCTGACAGATAGTAGTCCACGAAGTGCTTCATTGAGGCGTCATCCCAATGCCTAAATCGTAGCATCATGATGCAAACATCAGCCTTCTTCAGTGCTTCGAGACCGGGTTGGTGAATCTGGTTTTCGGGGTCAATTTCTCCACGTTCATTCTGAGAGAAGACGACTGTGCATTCAAAGCCGTATTGATTGGATAGAATTTTTGCCAGTTGTGGAAGCATTTCTTCGGAACGATACTCTTCATCACCGGCAAGCATGACAATATGCTTTCCTTTCCCAACCCCTTTACTTGATGCAAAATGGAGAACTTCTGAACCGATAGCCACTAGAGCAAGGGTGGCGGTTAACATCAGCCTTCACAAACGACTCGGAAGCCGCAGAACGGACCATCGGATAGCCACCATCGGCTCTTCGGAATCTGCGGATCCGATTCTTGCCAAGCCGGAGCCCAGCGCTTTCGTTCACCCGGCGAAACTTTGGCTACAGGGTCAAGGAATGTTGGACCGCACAGAACCGGCTTTCCGTTGGCGTCAACTGTCCATTCGCCAATATTGCCTAGCATATCAAAGAGTCCAAATGCGTTGGCGGCTTTCGTTGATACTGGCATGCTTGTTTCATCTTCGCAGTTCGAAGCATTCCAAGATTGCTTTTCAATGGATGCTGCATCCAACTTCCAAGGTTCCTTCGCTCCTACCCGACAAGCGATATCCCACTCTGCTTCGGTCGGCAATCGGTACTTCTTGCCTGTTACCGATGATAACCAACGACAAAACATATCGCTCGAGTCGTAGGTAATGCTGATCGCAGGGTAGCCTCGATGTCCCCAACCATGATCGGGGAGATGGTAGCTACGGCTCGGTCGGGCAACTGCATCTACTTTGAATACGGTTTGATCATAAGGCTTAGAAGGCGGCCCACTAGCAAGAAAAACATCAAATGCTTCCCAAGTTGTTTCGGTATTTGCGATGTAAAATGGTTTAACCGTCGTAGCAGTTCCCGCTAACTTAGTTGGACCGCCAGAAATTGGCATCATTTTGATTTTTACGACGGAACCAGGCAGGCTTTCCTCGTAAGAGGTTCGTTTGGTCTCTGTGGTTTGAAGATTTGAGGATGCAATGGTGCCATTTGTGAAAGTAAGAAAAAGCCCGATCGTTAAAACCGATCCAACTCGACACGTTAAAGGGCTCATTACTTTTCTCATGGTTATGTGTGCTTCCATTCCTAACGCTCAACCATTACAGGAGCCAACGGAACTAACCCGTTTTACCCTAGTTGAGTATCACATGGGTATAGACGCACGACTGGTTGTTTACGCTACGGACAAACTCGTTGCGGAAAAGGCATGTGAGGCTGCTTTTAAGCGTATTGGTGAGCTTGATGGAATGATGAGCGATTATCGGCCCAAGAGCGAGCTTATGCTGCTTTGTGCGAGTCCAAAAGGAACAGCGGTCAAAGTGTCAAATGACTTGTATCGAGTATTGGAGCGAAGTCAGACCATTTCAAGGCAAACCGGTGGAGCTTTTGATGTAACCGTCGGGCCGTTAGTTCAGCTTTGGAGGAAGGCGAGAAAGGATGGGAAACTTCCCGATTCAGCTTTGATTGAATCAGCCAAAAAATTAGTGGGTTACCGAAAAGTTAAGCTCAATTCCAGGGATCACACAGTTACCTTATCGGATGATGGCATGAAGCTAGATTTAGGAGGCATTGCCAAGGGCTATGCTTCTGATGAAGCCCTGAAAGTCCTTCGGAAAAATGGAATAAAGAGTGCCCTTATTGAAATGGGTGGCGATTTGGTCCTAGGCGATGCCCCACCAAAAACAAAAGGCTGGACTGTTAGTATTCCGAACAATAATTCCAGCGAACTGATGCTTCATAATTGCGCAGTTTCATCATCGGGCGATACAGAACAGTTTGTGGTAATTGATGGAAAAAGGTACTCCCATGTAGTCGATCCTAGTACGGGACAGGGATTAACCATGCGGTTACAATCGACCGTGATTGCTAAAGATGGGTTTACGACTGATCCGCTATCAACCGCCTTAACGTTGTTGGATGAAAGAGATCGGTATCGTTTGCTTCAGCGATATCCAAGGGCGAAGGCATTCATCAAGAATGCCTCCGCCGATTAGACTCAATACTCTCGATCGGTGATGATACCAGGCTGTGGCACTGGATACAAACCATTGGCTAAAGGCATCAATGGCGAATCTGATGTCATCGTTAACTTGTCAACATTTGGAGCAAACTCATGAGTGTCGTTAAGCATTTGGTCGAACGTTATGACTTGACCAGTATGAGCCGCCATTCGACCCATATTACAAGTAACGCTAGCGTGCACACCCCTCTTAACCTCGTTGTGAGGAGTGCTGTTCTTGATTGCCTTAACAAGCACTTCCCATTCGTTTTGATACGGACTACTCTTGTCTGTGGATATCCAACTCGGGGTCCCAGCCATGGTCTGGTTCTTGTAGATTGCGGATGGACCATTGCAATCACCGTTTTTCGCCGCAATTGCGGAACCCTTTGTACCATGGACGTAGCTTGAGAATTGACCATGGGCTCCTTCAATACATCGACCATCAAAGAAGAACTTTGTGCCGTCGGCAAACGTGTATTCAACGGAATAGTTGTCGAAGTTCTGGTCAACTAGGCCTTGCCCGTCTCGGGTTTGACGGTAGTGTCGTCCACCAGAAGCTTGAGCACTTACGGGCCAAGAGTTCTTCATCCAAGAGAGGTGATCAACGTGGTGGATATAGAAATCATTAAAACAACCACCAGACGCCCAAATAAAGCTATGGAAACGGCGGATCTGATATTCCAAATGGCTCATATTGTCGGGCTTTTTGGTTGATTCGAAAGAAGCCGCCGGACCATGCATTCGGTAGCCTCGCATGTAAAGAATTTCGCCAATTTCCCCGTTACTGACTCGATCATGTAGCTGCTGAAGGTTTACGGCGTGGCGAGACATGAGACCAACGCCGACTTTGAGCCCGATTGCTGCGGCTTCATCGGCAAGTTTGAGCATTCGTCGGCTGGTCGGACCATCAGTTGTTAATGGCTTTTCCATGAAGATGTTGAGCTTCTTGGAAATGGCATATTGGAAGTGAACCCACCTAAATGCTGGGGGAGTCGTAAGGATAACAATATCGCCAGGGTTTAGACAATCCATGGCTTGCTTATAAGCCTCGAACCCAATGAACTGCTTCTCTTTTGGTACTTCCATTTCGGTGGTGAACTCTTTAACTAAGTTGCCATGAGTTGATTCCAATCGGTCATTAAAAACATCGGCCATGGCCACTAGCTTAAGATTGCCTGCCTTGGTTTTCATTGCGTTGTAGGCTGCTCCGCCACCGCGGCCACCGCATCCAACTAGTGCGACCTGAATTGTTTCGTTTCCTGAGATATGGACTGAGCCAAATCCTAGATTAGGAAGCATTGAACCAGCAACAACCGTGCCGGTAGCCTGAAGTATTTGTCGTCGTGAAGGGCGTTTAAGATTTCCGAAGTCCATTTTTGATATTTCCTTTTTGGGCGAATTCAATGTCAACAATACCGCGCAAACATGGTTGATGTCTCACTCTCTAACCAGTTACTGTCTGGAGACCCCTTTTTTTCGGACAAGGTTCGAAGTTATTGCTCAGCGTTTGTCAGCTAGAACAAAGTAGCGTTTGCCGTTTGGGGCTGCTGGATCGTCTCGGAACTCAAGGCGAATTACTTGCTTTCCGTTGGAATACCTTTGCTTTTCAATCTCGCCATGGCGGTTGACAATCTCGACAACCAGCCGCCGAGAATACCGGGTGAAATAGGTGGGAGGAAATCCGTAGAAGTCCATATTTTCTCGTGACCCGGTTACAAACCTACCGATTCCTTTGTTCACGCTGATCCGGCAATCGACGAGAAGCGCACTATCATCAGCTCCTTTTCCCGGAGCAAGAGTAAATTCAAAGGGAACTTCTTTGTCGGTCTCAATGGTAAGGGTTGCCTCGCTACCATACTTGAGCGTCATACAGATAGGAACCACCACAAACAATAGAATGGCAATTCCAATCACTTTTCCCGGAGTAAAGGTCTTTCCGAAACGCTTAATGACTCGCTTGATAGAATAAGTATGATGGAGATTGTTGCTCCTGATTCTGAGAAAGGTGCCAAAGGTCCACGATCAAACTTTCACAATCCTAACGACTGCAAAGGGATAGGTTTCTTCAAGCCCAATCTGACAACTGTGAACTTCCTGATCGAAAGAAGGATAGAGCTCATAAGAATAGCCTTCCTGGCCGGCATCGCCTACGAGCTCGATTTCAAATTCATTTCCAGTTGCCTTTTCAACAATCTTGGACCCCACACGCAGTTTTTCATATGCCATGAGCCCACTATACGCCGAAAGTTCAAATTTAGCGAATGTTGAGTTGCTGCTTGCTATCCTAGGACTTTAATTTGGCTGAATCAACCATTCGTTGAAAGTCCGCAAGATATTGCTTCTCTTGACCTTGGGAAGGGATCTTTACTGACAATGCAAGGGCATTGCCACTTCCATCCTTAAGCAAAGTAAATCTTCTGTTTACAAAGCCTGATGCCAGGGCTACTTCGAAACTCATGCATTCATAGCCTTGTTTTGTTTTGCCCGTTCGAAAAGGAGTTGCCTTTCCTTTCTCTTCTCGTTGAATGAAATATAAACTGGTCCTGTAGAGTTCATCCCAACTAGCTTTCGTGGGGCCTGCAGTCATGGCGCCCAGTTTTCCGCTACCAGAACTTGGAACCATGTCACGGGCTCCCCAAGGCGTTTCTTCGCCGACGGTCCAACCACGTGGAATTTCGAACGAGTACTTTTCGGTGTTTACCAGAATGTACGGGGAAGTTGACGTGGGCTTCGATTGTCCCAATCCGAAGGATAGGGATGCTAGAAGCAAAGTTGATGAAAGAAGGAGTAAATTTGTCATGGATTTGTGGTGTTTGTTAGTTAAGTTAGTTTCTTGATGATGAATTGTTAGTCTGGAGGGCTTCGGAATTACTTCGTCTTTAAGAAGCAATAGCATCCATGAGTTGGTCATGGGAAGTGTTGGGATTTGCATCCAAAATCTTGCGAATTTCACTTTGAAATCCAAAAATTTCGTCGTACGTTTCCTTTCCACAATTTTTCGTGGAGAGAATGGCTTCTGAACTTAGATTTACAAATTCTAAAATCGTTTGTGGGTTTATTGTTACGATTACATTCTGAGTCCGTACTCTGGAGCATGAAATCAAGTACTGAAGGACAGTCAAATGCTCTTCTTTGGTGAAGTGAACTGAGAACACCTTCCGTAATTTGCTTTCCCTAAATCGGAGAATTTCCTTGGCAATCTTGGGACCGCCTCCAGGTACTGAAACGATATCGACCAAACGCACATCAGTCAGATCATCTCCTTCCTCAAATCCAATTTCGAAGAGCACATCAAGTGCTTTTTGACCCAATTGAATGTCTAGTGAGGTGCCCTCACTTGTAATTGAGTCTGCAATACGACCTTTTGAGGGTCGTATTGCACATGTTAGATCGAAGATTTTTTCAGTCTTGATTGACATAGTAGTTCCATTGTGCCACTTGAAGGTGGCTCGAGAATTACGGTAAGAGAACTGTATCGATCACATGAATGACACCGTTGGTGCACTCGATGTCAGTCTTTACAACTTTCGACTTGTTGATTGAAACGCCATGCTTATTGCTAATCATGATTGTCTTGCCATTCACTGTCTTGACCTTGGTTCCGTTCTTAAGTCCCATAACGTCACTTGCGAGTACCTTTCCAGGTACGACATGGTAGGTAAGAATTGCAATCAGAGTCTTCTTGTTCTCTGGCTTTAAAAGCATTGCGATGGTTCCAGGCTTGCTTTTCTCAAGCTTCTTAAATGCCTCGTCGGTTGGAGCAAAAACCGTGAACGGACCTTCGCCCTTCAAGGTGTCAACAAGACCGGCTGCTTTAATGGCTGCAACGAGAGTTGAGAATCCTTTGGCTCCAACTGCTGTGTCGACGATATCGGACTTTGCAGTCGCGAATGCTTGGCTTACGACAGTGCCAACCAAGGCTACGATAGTGATCATCTTTGAAATTTTCATTTTTCTCTAATAGGGGAGCCACCTTTGACGAACAGCTAATGGGGGAGGTATCCAGCCGATTCTTTCGTCTCCAGTGAGCTCTTGTCATCCTCTACGCCAAAGAAATCAAAAAAGTGTCTAAAATCTGTCAAGATTTTGTCTAATTATTAAAAATGACCAGTAATAAGCCCTGTATTGAGTCTGGACAGGTTGACAAAATCTAGACAAGGAATATACAATCAAGCCTCTACGAATGAAATACACCATACGGACCGTTGCGACCATGACCGGCTTATCGCAATACACGATCCGTGCTTGGGAGCGTAGGCATCATACAAGTGGGCCAACTCGAACCGAAACAAACCGGCGGTTGTATGACGAATCCGACGTATCGAGGCTTCAGTTACTGAAGCAAGCTGTAGATTCTGGTCACAGTATTGGGCAGGCTGCTCAGCTTTCCAATGATGAACTGAGGGGATTGTTTGTAAGAACCAAAGAAGCCTCGTCGCCTGCTACTGACGCTGGAGAAGGGCAGACATCGGAGTTCATCATTAATGTTTGTATCACTGCCATTGAGAGCCTTGACGAAGAAGCATTAAGGGAATGCCTTCTCCGCGGGGCGACTTCTCTAGGAGCTCAAGTGTTCATAGAAAAAGTGGTAATCCCACTCATATCGCTTGTTGAGCATCGATGGATTGAAAAGACGATTTCGATAGCCCAAGAACATATGGTTTCCGCTGTTCTGAGGACAAATTTGGAGAGGCTGAGGACCTCTATTCCAGTTTCCGCCAAAGCCGCCAGAATCATTATCACGACACCAAAGGGGCAAATTCATGAGCTTGGGGCTTTGATCATATCGGTCATTGCCTGTCTAGAATCTTGGCATGTCACCTATCTTGGTCCAAATCTTCCTGCTGACGAAATTGCACGAGCAGCCCTTCAAAGTGGTTCGAAAGCAATTGCTTTGAGCCTTGTGTATCCAGTTAATGACCCTCAAGTTCCCGTAGAACTAGCTCGCCTGAGAGATTTAGTCGGAGATTCCTTTCCCATTCTTGTCGGTGGCCGAGCCACGAGCGATTATAGTTCAGCTATCGAGGAATCCTCCCTCGTCAATTGTTCTGAAATAAGCGAATTTCGCCAGGCATTGGCACGATTTCAAACTGGCTAAAGATGGCCGGACCGAAATCTAAGACATGAGGCAGGAATCAAAGATTCGAATCTCAGGCGGGGCTGAAAAGTAGCTCTCCATCTTCGCCATGAATTGTTGAAAGGCGTCTTGCTGGAAATGGAGATCAAGGTCAGGTCGACTGGACCACTCTTCAACAAATACTATTCGTGTTTCGTCATCAGGGCTCTGAAAGAAATCATATCGCTCGCATCCTGGCTCTAGAACAGATGCTGCACGGACGGTTCGACAGGCATCTAGCGCGTGGCTAATCTGGTCAGGGAGGATGGATGCGTAAGCGGTAAGAAGGATCATACAGAATAGAGCCTACCAGAGAGTAAAGGTTGGTTGAATACTGGAGCCTTAGACAGGAATCGAACCCGCGACCAGCTGTTTACAAAACAGCTGCTCTACCACTGAGCTACTAAGGCAACCAATATTAATTGTGGCACGTTACGCGCCTTTCTTGGCGCGAACTCGTGTTTTTACGAGTTTTATTGATCCATCAGGACCATATCCGAGCCTAAAGCCAGCTGGAATGCTGCTAATTGCAGCTGCGAGTTCTGGACTGACTGCAACGGACGATCTGGCCTTGCGACCTCGCTTGCCTTTGCGACCCGGATTAAGTTGGACATAAGCATCGGACGCATCAGCAGTTTTCTCCATTGCCTTGAGTTGCTTGCCTTCTACTTTGTAAAGCTCGGATGATGCTGTGAAGGACAAGAACATGAATTTGCCATCGCTCAACATACGCACTTTGTGAGGAACCACAAGTTTCTTGACACCGATTCGAATCGTTAGCAGACCTTCTCGTTCTTCAGCCTTAAATTTTAGGCTGTTCTTAACCTTTTGAACATTCTTTTCCATTGTAAATACCATACGCCTTTGCGGTATTCCAATATTTTACCCGACTACTCTCACGTTGTCGATCAGCCGTGTGGTTCCGAGGTTAGCGGCAACTATCAGTGAAGCATGGTCATTAATGGCTATTAATGGATGCATTGTCTCGCGATTTACAAGTTCAAAATAATCAACTTGAAATGAATTACTGGCAAGATATGATTTAGAATTTTCTATTGCTATTTGACATGAAGTTCCATTGACAATGGCTGTTTTAGCTTCAATTAGCGACTTATGTAGCAACGGTGCAACCCGGAGCTCATCTTCGGACAAGTAGGCATTTCTACTTGACTTTGCAAGGCCACTTTCTTCACGGAAAGTTTCGCAAATGATAATATTTATTTCAAAATTTAGGTCTTTTACTAACTTCTTGATTACTGCGCACTGTTGAAGGTCTTTCTCACCAAAATAGGCATTTTTAGGGGACACAATGTTGAATAATTTGGCAACGATGGTCGCGACCCCGTCAAAATGACCTGGTCGAGTCGCTCCCTCAAACATTTCGGTCACAAATGGCACATGAATTCTTGTAGGAAACTCGCTGTACATTTCTTCTGTTGATGGGGCGAAAATGAGATCCGCTCCCGCACTGGCAGCCATTTCGCAATCCTTTTCGAAGGGACGCGGATATTTATCGAGGTCTTCTCCGGGCCGAAATTGGGT
>JANPAV010000104.1:0-5955 GCA_031430115.1 Armatimonadota bacterium
CAAAAGTTCTCCAAATGAGTAGGCATAAACGTAAAACGGAACCGCAGTGAAGTGCGAAACGTACATCCACCAGCACTTGTGCTGATCTCCCAATTTGACCGAATCTCCGAACATAGACTGCAATTCTTCCTGCCAAATCTCACCAAACTGCTCGGAAGCAAGTTCACCCTGAGTTCGTCGGGCATCGTGAATCCGCATTTCAAACTGGTACATGGCGGCTTGTCGGAACACGGTCGCAAAAATGCCTTCAATCTTCTCGGCATACAACGCCAGCTTGTCCTTCGTCGAAGCACCGGCAACGAGTTTCTCGAACACCAGCATCTCGCCAAACGTACTTGCCAGTTCAGCCAACGGCAATGTGCCGTGGAAGTTAAAGTAGGTCTGGTCCCGGCTAAAGGAAGCGTGAACGCCGTGCCCCAATTCGTGGGCTAATGTGCTGACATCGTCCATCTTATTCAGGAACGACTGAAGAATAACTGGATGGGTGTCTGGCGTGTTGTAGCTACAGAACGCGCCTCCTGTCTTGCCCTTGCGGGGCTCGGCATCAATCCAATTCTTATCAAAGAATTCGGCGGCTCGGTCTCGAATTTCCGTTGAGAACTCACCAAAGGCACCAAGAACGATTTCCTGAGCTTGCTCCCAACTGACTTTGCCCTCGGCAGCAAAAAGTGGCGCGTACCGGTCAATGTGAGTGAGTTCAGGCAAACCGAGAATTTGTTGCTTCACTCGATAGTAACGAGCAACCATCGGATAGAACTCTCGGCAAAGCTTGACCACCAGATCAACTGTTTCGCGATCCAATTCATTCGCCATGTGTCGGCTCTGCTCCGCAAATTGGAAGCCTCGCAATCGGTCTTCGATCGACTTGTCTTGCATGAGGGTGTTAAAAATGAACACCAGAACCCGCTCCTGGTCCTTAAGACCAGCGGTAATTGAGTCTCCAGCTGCTTGGCGAGTCGCTCGATCTTCGTGGCGAAGTAAAGCAAGAACTTCTTGTTGGCTCCTTTCATCTGTTTTTCCGTCCAGGGTGAATTTGAAGACATAGTTCGAAGTCACTTCGTCAAAAAGCCGATTAAAGGCTCGCGACCCCGTGTTTGCCAATTCTTCCATCAGCACTTCTTCTTTTTCGGTCAACCGATACGGGCTGTAGGTTCGAGCTACTTGGATATGGTGCCGATAGTTGGCAAGCTTTGCATCATCAGCAAGCGTGTTGATGGTTTCTTGGGGGGCGGCTTGGAGTTCCAATTCAAAGAACATAAGCTTGACTTGGAGCTCGGTGGCTTTTTCCATCTGGGACTGCATAAACGCGCCAATTGCGGCATTACTGGCGTCACCGGCGAACAACAAATTTGAGTAAGCCATCGGCTTGGCAACATCAGTTGTCAATACTTCAAGATCGGTCAGTGCCTGGTTCAGCATCTCAGAAGTTAGGTCTGGATGATTGATCTTCCCTCGGTACTTGGCGGCAAATGCGTCGCCTCTTTCGTGGCTGAGTTTCCAGATAGACTCAATCTTTGGGTCCTCCATGGAGGCAAAAAGGGCACTAAGATCCCAACGAACGGCTGGCGGCAAAACTTCCACAGTGGACATACATTAATTATGAGGCTCAAGAGTTCCGATTTGCCGAACCTTCCATCATGAAAACATGATATCCAACGCGGCATTGCTCCATTCGCTGATCCCAAACCTTTAAGACGTCTCGGGTTACGATCTGGTCGTGCATTCTCCGGTTGATGCGTCCGTCTTAGCGAGTTTAACGTTCGATTCTGTTTCGGAGGTTGATGCGCAAATTGCCCGGCTGGTATAAAGTGACCTCCGGGATAGAAAATCTCTCGTTCGGCCAATTTTCCGGGGTTTCCGGCGGTCTAAAAAGCGTTGCTCCAATATCCCTTTGCCCACCTGGAGGATTGTGCGCCATCCCTACGCGCTTATCAAGGGTAGACAGCCAGGCGGCCAGGGCTACGCGAGGCACCCTTATTGGACCCGGTGATGTTTTGGGTTAACTCACCCTTCGCGCACCCATGACCGCCGTTCATAACTCCTTTTATGCGCGGCACATTAGAGCAATTAGAAGTTCACTCAGAAGTGAACCCCATCGGTGAGAAAATCAACGACTTGTACTTCCACGGAGCTGCTGAATTCTTTGTTTGGTAAGATTAGTCAAAGCATAGTTGTAATCAATTGGATACATCGAGCCTCCTTCGGAATCTGTGCATTTATACTTTGCCTCCGCATCTCGAAACGTAATCCAAGCTCGCTGAGCTGCCCGGAGATTAGCAGCGGAACGTGAGTTTGAGGACTTTATGATCTTCTGGTAAACAACATTCAGTTCATTGTCGATCTTTTTGTAATCCGCAGCGGCGATAGCACGCATTTCACTGGTTGATTGTGCTTCCGTCCGCTGAACAAGCACCCCTCCAACAAAAGCAAAGGCAATTAAGCCCAATAAGGTGACTGGTCGATTTCGTGGAAATTTAATGGTATTCATCTCAAGAAAATGGAGTGTACATCGTTTAAGCAATAACTAGCATTATTTCCTTCTCGAGTAAACGTAACCTTGCTGGATGTGTAATCGGCCTTCTGGCTGATGCGCCGGATCCCGGGCAGTTCAGCGACGAGAGAGTTTTAGCGCCAACCCGTGCGGACATCATCATCGGTCTATATGACCGTCGCCTGTTTCCGATAAGAGTGCAAATCTTCGAACAGTGAAGTGAACTCGTTCAAAAGGGTTAATCACGAGCCATTGTTAAAGATGGGTTTGTCGCACCAATAAGGCATTCTTTACTCGTCGTATAATGATTTTGTGTTCCCCAAACTAAGTTGGCGATATTGGACCCGGATGATCATTTACATTGTGATCTTGATTGCCGCCTTTTCAAAAATACCGGTTGAAATTCTTATCGGGTTGACCGTAGCAGGCGGAATTGCGTCTGCTACCCTCGACCATATGGACAGCTTGGAACGAGACCCAGAGTTGCCGAACAAATGGAAAATGTTGTTGGGCAGCAAAAATGCTGTACAAAGCCGATACATCGCGGCGGGAGCAATGATCATCGTTGCCTATGCTTCAATCGGAGGGTATTTCGCTTGGAGTTTTCGAGGAACTGCGATGTTTCCGTTCCTTGCTTGTCTTCTGGTCTACATGGTCGTGGACTTGTTCTTCAGCTTGGTCCTGACGATCTTGCGATTCAGAATTGCTCTACGATAAAATTGTCGATGCCTTCCATAATGAAAGCATGATTACCAATGCGGCCCTCCTTCATTCCCTCATTCCGAATCTTGAGGATGTATCAGGGCATGACCTTGTAGTGACTTCACCAGTCGATGGTTCGATTCTCGCGAGCCTCCGAATGGACTCAATATCGGAAGTTGAGGCAAAGATCGCTCTTTCGGTCACTGCTTTTCATGCATGGCGAGAAATTCCGGGACCCCGTCGGGGCGAACTCGTTCGAATCCTTGGCAACAAGCTGAGGGAAAAGAAAGAAGAGCTTTCTCGCTTGGTTTCATTGGAGTGCGGAAAGATCATCGAAGAAGGACGCGGGGAAGTTCAAGAGATGATTGACATCTGCGATTTTGCCGTTGGTATCTCGCGCCAACTCTACGGCTTAACCATTGCTAGTGAGCGACCTAACCACACAATGCAGGAGAACTGGTTGCCGCTCGGACCGGTCGGAATAATTTCTGCCTTTAACTTTCCGGTAGCGGTTTGGTCTTGGAACGCGGCTCTTGCACTTGTTTGTGGCGACAGTTGCCTTTGGAAGCCTTCAGAGAAGACTCCTTTAACCGCTCTCGCTTGCCAAGCGACCTTTGATGAAGCCGCCGAAGAGTTTGGCGGAGTACCCGAAGGACTTTGCCAGCTTTTGATTGGTGGCGCGGACATTGGAGCCCAAATGGTAGATGACAAGCGAGTGCCTCTCATCTCTGCAACCGGGTCATGCCGAATGGGTGGCATTGTTGCCCAACGTGTCGCGGCAAGGTTCGGACGATCCCTTCTGGAACTCGGAGGAAACAACGCCATGATTATCACGGAAACCGCTGATCTTGGTGTTGCGATCCCATCAATCCTCTTCGGTAGTGTTGGAACTGCGGGTCAGCGATGCACGACCACCCGAAGGGTTCTCGTTCATCGATCCATTTTTGACACCCTGTTCAACACGCTGAAGATGGCCTACCTTTCAATTGGTGCCACGAAGATTGGTAGCCCGCTTGAAGCCGGTACCTTGGTTGGTCCGCTAATCGATGAAGCTTCATTCAACGGCATGCAAGCAGCTTTGGAAAGAGTGCGGGGAGAGGCCATCGAAATTGTTGGCGGTGAGCGAGTGATGACAGACGAATATCCAAATGCATTTTACGTACACCCTGCAGTCGTTAAGCTCCCTAAACAAACTGAGACTATTCATACAGAAACGTTTGCTCCGATCACGTATGTTTTGCCTTACGATACTTTGGAAGAAGCTCTTCAAATTCATAACGAGGTCCCACAGGGTCTTAGCTCATCAATTATGACGACCGATATTCGAGACGCCGAGTACTTTAAGCGACACAGCGACTGCGGTATCGCCAATGTCAACATCGGCACTTCTGGCGCGGAGATTGGCGGGGCGTTTGGTGGCGAAAAGGAGACAGGTGGCGGTCGAGAGTCTGGTTCCGATGCCTGGCGTGCCTATATGCGACGCCAAACCAGCACCACATTTTTTGGACGAGAGAAGCCAGCTTTGGCACAAGGAATCAAGTTCGATTTGCCGGGGTAAGCCAGGGTTTGATGAATGTGTCAAGGGATACGAGCACCGACGGGTGTCGGTTCTCCGCTAGGTACTAGCGGGTTCTAAGAAAAACTGTTGCTGTTAGCCCTTCTTGCGAGGCATGAAGGGCTTTTTATTGGTCGATAAGGCTACTTGACTTAGGGTCCGACTCGCTATAAGCCCGGAGCCGCTTTGGGAGTGCTAACGCCTGCGTTAGCTTTCAAGCTGCGAAGCCTGCTTCGCTGTAAAAGTCGATCAGAAGTCATCTTCAATGTCAAGTTGATCAATCTTGAACGACTTAACCGTCTCGACAAATGAACGATCTGCTTGGGTCTCAAACCAGTGAGCGCTACAAAAAGGGTAATTCAGCGACGAGCCCAAACCGTGTCTTGTTGGATTATTGTGGACGTAATTCAGCCGAGCGAGATACGATTTCTCAAAGGTTAGTCTCGTATCTCGCATGTTGTACCAAACCCTTCGACCCACTTCATTGTCCAGCCGATTAATCTCTCTCGCCGATATTCCATGAATTTTCTCGGTGAGTTTCTTCACCCCGCAATCAACAGGATTAAATCCAATGAGATGGTAGTGGTTTGGAAAGATTGCCCATGCTTGCAATTGAAATTCGAACTCCAAGCAAGTCTCAAAGATCACTTTTTGAAGCAATTGAAGCTTTTCTTGTGATCGAAACCGGTGTTCCTTCCGGTATGTAGCCGCCGTTACAAAGTAAGTTCCCGGCTCAGTAACTGACTTGCTTGGTGCATGGGGCCAGGAATGCATTCCGTAATTCTATCCTCATTTAGAAATGGCAGCGAAGCAGGCTTCGCAGTCTGAAAGCTATCGCAGGCGATAGCACTCCCAAAGGGTTCTTTCATTTATTCAATTGTCAAAAAGCTTTAATTTGCGCCGCCAAAACGTCTTCGGCGACCTCGAGAGCCTCCTCCGCTTTCCCAGGGTCACGTCCCCCAGCAGTAGCAAATGCAGCCTGACCGCCGCCACCGCCACCCGCGATTCGGGCGAGTTCTTTGAGTAGGTTTCCGGCGTGTGCGCCCTTCGCCTGAGCATCGGAGCCGACCTTACACATGAACGTCACCTTGTCGCTAACGACCGCCATGAGCGTGACCTGGTTTGGCTTTCCGTTCGCTTCGTTGTCCAACGCCTGGCTGGCAACTTTCGGATCGGCATCGCCGAGGTTCTTGACGTAAAAGTCCAC
>JANPAV010000105.1:0-16590 GCA_031430115.1 Armatimonadota bacterium
ATACCTGACTCCTACTAGTTTTTGCGGCAATTTAATATGACGCACTCTAAGTGCCCTAAAGTTTCAAGTTCAACCGAATTTATTTCAAACTGCGCAGTTTTTCTACAATCCTCGTAATGTCGCGACCAAGATCTTCGGCGGCTTGATGGGTGTTAAACTTGCCAAAACTGATGCGGACGGTACCTCGCATCCACTCGGGAGTTAAGCCGAGCGCAACCAAGACGGAGGATGGCTCTTTGCTGGTGCTGCTACAGGCGGCACCTGAGCTACAACAATATCCAGCTTGATCAAGTTCGATGAGGAGGGTTTCGCCGTGGATGCCTTTGAAGCTGGCATTGAGTACATAAGGCGATTTCTCGCCCGGGCCATTGATTTGGCTATCCGAAATTTTGCTGATTGCTTCGGTGACGATTGCCTTGAGCTGGGCAGCATGCGCCATTCGATCTTCCATTTCATCAATGGCTATCGCCGCGGCAGCGCCGAGGGCAACGATGCCGGGAACGTTGGCGGTGCTACCCCGCCTTCCCATTTCTTGTCCTCCGCCCAGGAGGTACGGCTTTAGGTTAACCTCCTTTTGATAGAGGAACCCGACGCCTTTTGGCGCGTAAAATTTGTGTCCGCTTGCCGAAATGTAATCAATATCGGCAGCGTAGGTGGGAAGTTTGCCGGCTGATTGAGTGACGTCGACGAGCAAGTTTGTGCTTTTTGTCCGGCGTCGAATGAGTTCAGTGTCGAAGATTGTTCCGACTTCGTTGTTCACTGACATCAGGGCGACGATATCAAATCCTTCGGGTAAGCAATCTTCAAACGGCGGCAAAACTGTAAAACCGTCGCGTTTGGCGAGCTTAATGATGCTGCTGTGCTCGTAGGGCGAAATTGCGACTTTGCCCTCCTTGTAGTTCCCAAGCACCCAGTTATTGCCTTCGCTTGATCCGCTAAGGAAAGTAACTTGGGATGGGTCTTCGGCTTGGATAAGTGCGGCTACGCGCTCACGAGCGAGATCAATAGCGGCTTTGGCTTTCTGACCGTATTGGTGTATCGTCGCCGCGTTGCCTGGGAACTCGGTGAAGTAAGGAAGCATTTCCCCGACGACCCGTGGGTCAACCGGCGTCGTTGCCGCGTTGTCGAAATACCGGTCGTGCATATCTAATTGTAGAACTTTACAGCGGGATTTCGGTGGTGTGCTTGGCAGTTCCCAGCACAAAAGAGGTGTTTAGTTTTCCAATCCCCCGAATTTTTGTGATCTTGTCTCGCAAGATGCTCTCGTAGTGACGCATGTCTCTCGCTTGAACTTTCAGCATGAAGTCGTACTCGCCGGTAATGTTGTAGACCTCGGTGATTTCGGGAATTTCTTGGACCGACTTCCGAAAACGCTCGATTGGTTGGCTTTCGTGGAGGGATAGGGAGACGTTGACGAAAGCAATGAGTTTTCGTCCGAGCCGCTCGGCGTCAAGAATCGTCACGTAGTTTTTGATAATTCCCGATTTTTCGAGGATGCGAACTCGCTGAAGGACACTTGGGGCGCTGAGCCCGACCGCCTTGGCGAGGTCGGCATTCGTGATCCGTCCGTCCTTTTGCAGAAGGTTGAGAATCTGGACATCGGTTTCGTCTAGCTGTGTCTTCATGAACCTACTTGAACCTAAACCTATTATAGATCATTAGACAGACTGGTTCAGGCTTTGCTCAAAAAGTGATTGGGTGACGAGTGAGCGTATAATCCATGGGTGGGGGAGCGGATTGAAAGGAACAGTATTTGGCCGCCGCCTGATGCACGTTGGATCGTACGGGTTTTTGGACGCATTGACATCTCTTCGCAATCAGGTGAAAAACCTCATTTTCGATCGAAGTCCGTAAATTCACTGTTTTCGTATCTTGTATTGCATCCTGGAATTGAAATTTCTCGATTCTTCTTGGAAGAAACTTTTTGGCCGGATAGCGATTGCGACAAGCAGGCTCAAAATCTGCGTCGAGCCATCGCAGACCTTCGTGATGCTCTCGAAATAGGAATCGAACGAGGTTCCCTCATTCAAACCAAGCGAGATGTTGTCAAATTGAACAGCGAGATGGTAGCTTCGGACGCACAGCGATTCATCGAGCTCATCGACTATGGACTGGAAAAGGGGCATGAAGACTCTTTATCCGAGTTGGTGACTATTTACGGTGGTCCGCTTCTTTCTCCACTGCCGGAAGAGTGGATCTATCCCCATCGCTTGGAGTATGAAGAACTCTTTGCTCAGTCGGTCAGCAAGCTTTGCCAAATCAAGATTTCGATTGGAGCCGCTAAGGATTCCATCAGGATCGGACGAGCCGCTCTTCTCGCCGCCCCAAATCGGGAAGACATCCATATCTCTTTGATCCACGGTTACCGAATTGCCGGACTTGAAGCCGAAGCCATTCGCCAGTTCGAAGATTTAGAGAAGATGATGGATGAGGAATGGGGCGAGGAGCCATCAGCACAGGCAAAGGACGCGCTCGAAAAGAACATCTTCGAAATCTCCTCGAACAAGACGGGGCGTGATCGGGTTATTCTTGCCGAATCCGAGCCGGCGGGAGGAGCCATGGCGATCTCCTCACCGTTTTACATCCGAAGGTCGGCTGACGACTATGCCGAAGAGTATTTGGACCGAGGCGAGAGCATCATCTTGATCCAAGGACCTCGGCAAGTTGGAAAGAGTTCTTTATTGGCACGCATGCTCGATTACGGTCGCTCTCAAGGAGTCGAAACGGTCTTCACGGATTTCCAGACTATTGGCGAGTCGCAGTTGAAGGACGAGTCCTTCTTGTATCGTGCCTTAGCCCACAGTTTTGCCTCACAACTCAAATTGAACTTAGACTTTCATTCGGCATGGAACGAATGGCTAGGTCCAAACATGAATCTCGATTCAATGATCGGAGAGTTACTCGAAAGAACACCGGGCAAAGTATGTTGGGGAATCGATGAAGCGGACGCACTCTTTAGCCGCGCATACGCCGGAGATTTCTACGGACTTCTTCGGAGTTGGCACAATCGTCGAGCATTGGACCCAACCGGCCCTTGGAGCAAGTTGACCTTGGTTCTCTCTTACGCGACCGAGGCTCACCTCTTCATTACCGATCTCAATCAATCGCCGTTCAATGTAGGCCTTAAAGTCGCAGTTCGGGACTTCACTCGTTCAGAAGTCGAGACCCTTGCCGCTCGATTTGAAGTTGTCGATCGGGACGATGTCTTGGCGGTGCTTGATGTTGCCAACGGACATCCGTTCTTAACGAGGCGTGCCTTGGCCTTCTTGAAGCAAGGGAGCACTCCTGAGGAGCTTCGCTCGTCGGCTCCCCTCGTCGATGGCCCGTTTGGCGACCATCTCCATCGGATTCTGGCGTCGGTGACTTACGATCCTCAAATCTTGCAGGAAGTGAAGAACGTTCTAGCTGCCCAACCTATTTCGAATCCGGTAAACGGATATCGACTCATGTCCGCCGGAATCTTGGCGACGAATTCAAGTGCCGGGACATTTCGGGTCCCGGTATACGAGCATTACTTACGCGCCGCTTTGGGTTGATCATTTATCGGTTGGCTCCGCCATATACGGGTGACCCCGTCTACACATCCACCGATGATGGTTTTGCCATCAGAAGTGAATCCCGCCCCTCCCCAGTCAATTTTACTTTTCTCATTTGGATGCTGCAGAGTCCACAACTCCGCCCCTGTCTTTGTATCCCACAAGACAAGTTCAGATTCTTCACTCGATGTAACGATTCGTTTATTGTCCGGCGAAAATCCATACTCCCGGACTTTATGTTCTGGGGAAAGCTCGATTACTTTGTTCATTTCTCGGATATCCCATAGAAAGCCATTACCAAGTCGATTAGCTCCAGACAGTATTTTGCCATCGGGAGAAAACAACATGAAAAGTAGAACCGTTCCACTCAACTTCAAATTGCCCATTTTTTTACCAGTGTTCGTATCAAACACCTGAAGTTCGGAATCGGTAGCCCCAAAGTCCGTTGCCACGCAAACAACCATTCTGTTTCCGTCCGGCGACTGGGTCATGTTGAAAATCCTCTTGTCAAACTTCCATTCGCGGATTTTTTTGCCCGTGAGAGAATTGTGTAAATAGATTTTCGTTGAACCTTGTCCGTAATAGGCGAAATACTTTAGCGTTCTACTCGGAGAACGCTGAAATGAGGCAACTCCGGGCATAGGAAAGCTATTTTCGACTTTCATGGACTCAAGGTCAAACAGCTTCCAATTGAATGTGCCGGACTTACCAGTCGCCCAGTCGCTACCAACGATGTAAACCTTTCCTTGAGGTAAAGGAATGAACGTAACTTCTTTATCTGGCAAAATACTGACGGTTTGAAACACTTCCAATGTTGAGGCGCTTAGTTTTATGATCTTGCCTTGCGTGGTGCACACGTAAATAAAGTCTTTATAGAATGCTCTACCAGGATCATCAGCAGGGTGGTCAAGGTCATAAGAAACTGACCTGCCAGTATCAAGATTCGTACTGCGCAACGTTTTTCTATTCAATAAGGTCACCAGATACTTACAATCTTTCGTCATTCCGACGTAGTCCTCGGCTTCTTTCGACAAAATCTGCATTGCGGGGGGTGTGGAAGCCGACCAAACGACCAAATTATCTTTATTATCGAGGCTCACTGGTCGTTTACCATCAGGCATAAAGTCAACATCAGTGACCCCTGTTTCATGGCAATAGAGGGTCCGTTTTTGCTGACCGGTCATACCATCAAAGACCCTTACGGTGCCATCTGGGCATCCGATTACAATTTCACGGTTATCGGGAGAAAAGGCAGCATCACTAAAAGTCGGGGGTTTGGGTGATAGTGTGCAAACGGTGCTGAGATCCTTTGTGCGTCTGACTTCATATTTTGCGACATCAATTGCCAAAAGGAGTGTCCCGTCGGGGCTAAGTTCATTTGCGCCACCCGAAAACTTTGGCGTTGGCATTTTGCGCTTCAAATTTCCGTTACCGTCATAGTAGCGAACTTCCGCAAGCTCAGGGTTTCCTCGTGAGAAAACTACTATTAATGTGCCGTCCGGTTGAAACCAAGTTTGATTGATACCCGTTGGTCCCTTATCGGAATGGATGAGTTGATTACCGTCGATCTTTCGAAATTCGACAGTATCGTCATGTCCGGCAGGTACCTGCACGAAGACTCCGGTCTGTGGAATCAAATCAAGAATCGAATTACCCTTCTTAGGGGGAACAAGCACCTTGCCGGTTGTCGCGTCACATATCATAGTTGTAAAATTATCTCCGCTCCTAAAGAATCGATAGTTCCCACGACGATAAGTGGGATAAATCGATGGAATTGAATTTAGTTTATTAATTTCACTTGGCTCTGGACGCATTGCGACCATAGGCCTTGGAATCAACTTGTTTTTTCCGATTTCTACGAGACCTTCTGGCATCGTAATGCCAAGCGAGCCACTAGGTTGGGATTCGAAAAACGAAAACTGTCCTCCATTACTCTCATAACGCCGCCCAGGATTTACATTCGTCCGGTACTCATATTGATGAAGAATTTGCCCAAGATATCCTTGTTCCCATCCTTGGATCTTCAAATTCTGCACCCGCTGATAGGATTTCATGATTCGGGTTGAGTTTTGATCGCTCAAGGAGAATTTTAAAGTGCTGAGTTCGGCACTATAGCTCCGCATCTTAAGTGCTTCCGATGTTTCTTGCAGGTCCCTAATCGTTCGTTCTCGTTCGGCAGACACCTGTTTCAGATCTTTTGTTGTCAGCTTCAACGAGGTCAAGGCTCGCTCTCGATCGCTTGAGACGGACTTCAATTCGGCATTTCCTTTCGATAAGGCTTCTACCGCAGTTTGACGATCACTTGAAATCTGCTTTAAGTCCCTATTTTTCTCTTCTAGTGAAGACAATGCTGATTTTCGCTCGTTCGAAACTCTGTTCAAGTCCTTGGTTTGGCGATTCAAATTTGTCAGGGCTATTCCGCGTTCTCTCGATATGTTGAGGATATTGACCGCGCCGCTGGACACGGCAAGGATAACGATACTTGCCACAGACGTCGTTCGAAGAGTAGCCAAGCGGGTTGCACCCCTAACGCGTCGAAGTTCAGCATCCGGCATGCTCTGTTGCCGCCACTTTTCATCGAATACTGATTTGTAGACCAAATTGCGCACCCGCAAGCTGCCGCGAACTTGGTAACCGACACCAGCGAGCTGTAACGAAGCCACAACTGGATTCTCTTCTGAGGCATCAACGCCCTTTCCGCGAAGCAATCGACCATATAGATCGAGGACCTGAGTTTTGCGTTCATCAGGAGACATTCCGGGAACATCGGGATCGAGAATTCGGCGTTCGACGTCGGCGAAATTCGGCTCTCGATGGCGCGCGTCGGGAGTCAGAAAAAGGTCTCGAACGAGCCTATCCACTGCGTGCGGACGATCGACCTCAGTTCTTGTGGCGACGTGACTACAAAGAAGCTGGGTCAAATACGGATGACCATTCACCCAATAATGAATACGTCTCATCAAGACATCCCCGTTACGCCCATTGCTGCTGAGCACCGTGCTGTAACCCTTCATCTCGTCCAGGGTAAAGTCGGTTAATTCGATTTTGGTGCCAATGTTGAACGGAGTAATCTCGGGGTTGCGGATCAGTTGGCCGGGGGTCGCGACACCAACCAGGCAAAATGTCAGTCGTTCAAAGCCGGATTGCTCTGAACGTCGATTGTAACAGTCTCGGATACCCGCAAAAAACTCGTCGGTTGAGAATTGAAGTGCGCGAACAAAATCTACTTCGTCGACAAAAATGACCGTCGGTTTATCTGTCTTAGGCAAAACAATTTCGGCAATTGCGCCTACCCACCGGGCGAGCGGTCCCATTGCTTGTCGGGCTTCCCAATAGGCAAAGAGCTCTTTTGACAGACCGAGTTCCTGACCAATTCCCGCGAGTAGACCGGCATACCATTGCTCTGGCGTAACATTGGCGCCAATTCTCTGGAGGTCGAGCTTCACAGTCGAGACACCACGTTCTTTTAGTTTCACAATCGTTTGCGCAACCAATGAGGATTTTCCTTTTTGACGTGAGTCGAGCACGTAAACGTATTCACCGGCGATCAAAGCATCGAGCAACTGCGAGTCCGCAACTCTCGTCAAGTAGCTCGGAGCTGTGGGCTCCATGGTTCCTCCAGGCTTGAAGAAAGGGGATTGTCCTTCCATATCAGCTATCGTACACGACAAATCGTGACGAAACTCGTCACAGTTTCGTCACAGCAAAAGGCAAAGACTGACGATGTGGCCCAGTGTCGAACTGCATGAAGGCTACGAGGAGACTTTATGAAAAAAACAATCTACGCAATTTTTGCTCTTTCTGCCGTCGCATTAACGGTAGCCGCCGCCCCAATCCGAGCCGGAAACGCCTCGGCAACCGGTGACTACGTGCGTTCCAACGGCACTCACATGATCTTTAATGCCATCAAGCATAAAGATGGCACTACAACCGGATCGCTCCTCTCGGAATCCGTCTCAGGGTTCATCACTATCGTAAGCTATAACGACATCGCCTTTAGCGCTGACGGGAAGAGTGCTTACCTTCACGGCATCGTCACATACGCGACCAACCCAGCCCTGATAGGAAATGAGTCGATTCAGAAGGTGACCGACAATGGTGAAGGTGGGCATAGTACTCCTGATGCCGTGACATCGGTCAGGAGCCTGCCAGGAATCTGGACGTTTCCCGGTTCGATTCCACTCTTGGATGCCCAAGCACAGATTGGAATTGTCAGCGGCAACATTCAAGTTCGAGCTCAGTAACAAACACTCAGAACCTATTTGATCACATTGCTGCTTTGGCCGAGGCGATTGCTTCGGCCATTTTTTTTGCCTCAAAATCTCGTCACAGTTTGGTCACACTTAGTTCTTTACAATGAATCCATCAGCGG
This sequence comes from Armatimonadota bacterium, assembly GCA_031430115.1. Taxonomy (GTDB): domain Bacteria; phylum Armatimonadota; class Fimbriimonadia; order Fimbriimonadales; family Fimbriimonadaceae; genus Fimbriimonas. Next base: position 7,909 of record JANPAV010000105.1, read on the forward strand.
GGAAACTGCCTCGGAGTATCAAAAATGAATCATTCAATACCAGTGTTGAAAATCCTGTCGGGAATGTTGGCTATTGCAGCTATATCAGTTGCATACGGGCAAACAACCAGTCGAGTATCGGTAGCCAACGGCACCGGAGTCCAAGGAAACGGAGCAAGCCAACAGGCGAGTATCAGTGCCGACGGTCGGTATGTTGTCTTCACCTCACTATCAACCAACTTGGCCGGAACAACCTCTCTAAACCAAGTGTTCAAGCGCGATACCCTTCTGGGCATAACGACGTTGGTTTCTAGCGATAGCGGCGGTTCCCCCGCCAATGCCGATTGCACTAATCCTCGAGTGAGCTCAGACGGACAATACGTGGTCTTCTCGACCGCTGCTACCAATATGGTCGGAGGGGATACCAATGGCGTGAAGGACGTGTTTGTCCGCGATACGAATCCCGGTGGAGGAGTTTCACGCGTTTCCTTAACTGAGTTTGGAGGAGAGGCGAACGGTGCCAGTGACTCCGGTGCCATCACCAACGACGGTAACTCCGTCGTCTTTCGATCTGATGCCACCGACATGGTCACGGGAGTCAGTGGATCGCAAGTTTACGTTCGAAATATTGCGGCAGGTACAACCGTGCTGATATCCAGAGCTGATGGCGTGACCGGCGCCGCCGGCAACGATTATAGCGGGGTTCAACCCTGTATCACGCCTGACGGTCGGTACGTCGGCTACTCGTCCAAGGCATCCAACTTGTTAGCCGGAGACACAAACGGCGTCTTTGATGTTTACGTTCGAGACACGCAATTGAACACCAATCGACGGATTTCATTGGCAATTAACGGAAATCAGGGGTTTGGCGACAGTCACTCTTGTGCCATCTCTGATAACGGCCAATTCGTTGTGTTCGTTTCAAATCAAGGATTTGTCAGCGGAGATAGTAATGGTGTTTCCGACGTCTTCCTTCGAGATGTGGTAGCAAATACGATGACTCGCGTTTCGGTTGACTCTCTAGGCAAGCAATCGAACGGTGCCAGTGGTGGAGCAAGCTCCATTGCCGGTTGGGGTGTTCGAATCAGCGGCAACGGACAGAAGATTGTCTTTCAATCGACCGCGACAAACCTAGTTAAATCTGATAGCAATGGGGTCGAGGACATCTTTGTTCGGGACCGAATTGCCGGAACAACCACGAGGGTATCGCTGAATACCGGTGGCACTCAGGCAAACGGAGCAAGCAGTCTTCCTACGATCAGTTTCAGCGGTCAATTTGTCTCATTCGTTTCCGGAGCTTCAAATCTGGTTTCTGGAGATACGAATTCTCTCCTTGACGTTTTCCGAAGAGGATAATTTCTTTCGTAACGATTAACAACGCATGTGGGGTTGTGGAATCTTAAATTAGGGCTAAAAGGGGCAGATCAGAATTTTGATCTGCTTCTTTTTTTAAGTGCTTCTATCACTCGTTCGCCTAGGTCCTTCGCCTTGTACCTTCGCTTCAAAGGATGTCGGCATTCGTTATTCGTTCGGCCCGTTGGAAGATGTTGAGAATCTGGGCATCGGTTTCGTCTAGCTGTGTCTTCATGAACCCACTTGAACCTAAACCTATTATAGTTCATTTGCAAAAGTTCCACGAACTGTATAATACAGACATGAGGAAGGTTATCTGCCTCGGATTATTGCTCGGACTGGTCGGCACCTCCATGTCCCAAGAGCCGACTCTTGTTCTCTATCCAGGCGACCCGAGGGAATATAAGGAAGCCCTGCAGGTCATCGCTCAGACGAAACAAATCCTGCCGAAGACGAACACCTACCGCAAATTAATACTCAATCGATTTATGGTGCTATCCGAGTTCCGAACTCAGTTGATCTCCGGACAGAGTCCGGTGGGTGCCGAGTTTAAGCGGCTGATCATCGCCAAAGACACTTTCAACAAAGACCAGAAACCGCTTAATGACGAGATCAAGGAATACAACCTCGAAAATGACCGCTTTGGCGCGACTCCAACCACCGACAAAAACAAGGATGCCATGGCGAAATGGAAGCAGCGCCTTACCGAATGGTCGGACCGGCTGAAGCTCCGGGCGGAGGAATTCGCCGTTAGAGCAAAAGCCTTGCAGGAATGGCGAGAGGACTACGACAGACACCTAGCAAAGGCAATGAGCGAATGGAGTTCACAAATTCAGGGCTTCTTGTTTTACGCAAAAGGTGGCATGAGATTGGCGGCGATTGAGGAAAAGCTTAAGCCGCTAAAGGAGCATCTCCAGCGGGACAAAAACGCCCTGAACCGATATCGAAAAACCTTGCCTGGCTTCCATGACGAAGTCGAGAAAATGGCAGTACAGGCAGAGGAGACTCGGAAGAGAGGCGAAGAAGCTGCGTACGGGTTCGGACTTAGTGTGGCAATCGATTCAATGGCAATCAATAGCGCAAACAAACAAGCACTGAGCCAAGCAAAGTTAGTCAAGATCAAAGGGATTCTGCGGAGTATCGGCGAGCCACCAGCCGCCATCCGAGACCTGTTTAACTCATCGCCAACCGGGAGCGCCCTTGTTCATGCCTATCGAACCGACAAGGACATGTTGGAAGGGCTAGGCCGGCTGGTCGATGCTGGAGGCGCGGTAGAGGGAACCCTCCGCCAACAGTATTGGGATGCCGCCCGAACGTGTTTGTCGTTCTTTGTCCAGACGCCAGAGGGCAAATTGATGAAGGCAAATGCCGAAATTTGGGGCAGTCTGCTCTATACCGGGTTAACCGCCTATGAAGCAAAGGCTAGAGTGAAGCAGTTCAGCAACCTTGCCGATGACCAACTCAAAGCAGTCAGTTCGCTAACCAAGGTTTACGTAAAGCACTTTCGGGAAGTTCGAAAGTTGGAGTTGGAATCCCAGCGTATTCGCAGCGAAGAAGGGTTTGACAAGTGAAACCTAAACCCACTTTAGACGTTGTTCGTGGTTAAGCAAATGTCCATGTGGAAAACCCCATTCAACACCCTCTGCATGAAATCAATACTCCGGCTCGATCCAACTCCCAACCTACAGCGCCCAAATGGTAACCTCAAAAAATACGCAGATAGCTAACCGCTCCTAAAGAAATGACTCCCTCCGCCCACCGTTACCCCGACAAATGGCCCCCCTACGTCTGCATTCGAGTCCTGACCCTCGACGCCACCCCAACCATCCTTTTTATCGGCACTCTCGCCGATTACGAAAAACTCGAGGATTGGCGAGAGACCAAGAAAATCTTCGTCTCGCCAAACGCCGACTACAAGGACATCATTGTCTTCCGCGAAAACGACGCGCACTACATAGCATGCCAGGAGACTACCGAACTCATCGCATTCGGACCAACCTACGTGGCCTCCACGGCCGATGATGTAGTCGAAGTCTGGAATCTAAAACACGAACTCATCGCCACCAACAAATCAGGCATGTCTTTTCACGACGCATTCTTCTGGAATCAAGACGTCGTCTTGGTCGACGAATGCGCCGTCTTTATCGTTCATAGCAATTCCCTCACCATCACCGAACGCGACTATGGCGACATTGTCCACTGCGCCTACGTCGAAGATGGAGAACTGATCGTCAGAATGTGGGACGACAAAGAACCCAAGAAAAAACCAACCAAGAAAATAGCAGCTAAGAAAAAACCAGCCAAGAAGAAAATTTAATCCCCACTCCCGCCGCCTCGTGCGCTTGGTGTCGTCTTCTACGAAGATGGGAAGAGCCCTTGGGAAAGAGTGCCACTATGGCACTCTTTTCCGAGGAGTGGCATTCAGGCCACTCAAAAAAAGCAAATAGAAAAAGCTGGATTGAATGAAAAGGTGGATGATTGTGGCCGGCTTCTCTTGACTCCAAACTCTAAACTCTCTACTTCCCGCGACTCACTCGCGAATGCCTCACCGGACGACTCATCGCCGACTCCAAGTCTTCGCCTTTGATTACCCGCCCTCGCAACACCTGATACGTAACCTCGCACCGTTCATCCTTGGCCCACTCGCTCAACCGCTTCGCATCACCAAATCCAGTGTGATAGCCACTCAATTTCGAACCCAAACGACTCATCGCCGACTCCAATTCTTCGCCCATACTTACCCGCCCTCGCAACACCTGATACGTAACCACACACCGTTCGTCCCTGGCCCAAGAGCTCAACCGTTTCGCCTCACCAAATGCAGAGAGATAGCCAGACGACTTCGAACCCAAACGAGGCAATGCAAACGGACGACTCATCGCCGACTCCAAGTCTTCGCCCTTACATACCCGTCTTCGCAACACCTGATACGTAACCTCACACCGTTCGTCCCTCGCCCAGCTGCTCAACCGCTTCGCCTCACCAAATGCAGAGAGATAGCCAGCCAATTTTGAACCCAAACCTGGCGTTGCCAACGGACGGATCATTGCGGCTTCAACGTCACATCCTTCCAAGATTCGCTTCCGTAGTTGATAATACGTAACCTCGCACCGTTCATCTCGAGCCCACGCGCTCATCCTGTTCCACTCGCCAAAGGCAAAAAGCTTGCCCACTGTTGACTCGACGTTTTTTGCGCCCGGAACACTTTCGGTCAAAGCCCGCTCAACGTCCCAACCTTCTTCCATTCGCTCCATAAGCTTCTTTGCAAGTACCACACAGCGTTCATCCTTCACCCAATTCGTCACCACCTTCGCCTCGCCAAACGCAGTCAGTACCCATTTTTGCTTCGATGGCATTGTCATCGCTTGTTCCAGTTGCATCCCTCTGGCAAGGCGGCGTTCCAGGACATATCTCGTTACCAAACATCGCGGGTCTCGCAACCACTGACGCATGGTCTTTGCCTCACCAAAGGCACGATGCAATGGATATTTTCGCTCCTTCTCATGAACAACTTTTTCCCGGGGTGCCAGAGCTGTCTCCAAAGTCATCCCGCGTTCAAGCCGCTTCAGCACCGTGTAATAATTCACCGTGCACCGAGCATCCTTCGACCACTGAAATAAGGTCTTTCTCTCGCCAAAAGCCTCGTACCGAAGCGGAAAGTCCGTCAATATCGCCTCCTCAAGCGTCGCACCGAGGCGCATTCGACGCAGGAGCGCACCTGGCGAAGCCGCCGAGCACCGAATGTCAGCGACCCACTCCGTAATGGACTTTGTCTCGCCAAAGGCTGTATACATCTGAGAACTTTTGCGCAGACGTTCCGCCATCATCGCCGTCTCCAACGCTACGCCTTTCGCTACTCGCTTGCGCAAAAGTTGGATCGTGACGTCGCAGCGCGGGTCCTCTGCCCACTGGATCAAAGACTTTTCCTCACCAAAGGCGGCATATTTCTTTGATCCCTTTTTCTTTTTAGACATCTGCGGCTCACTCCCCCGGAATCATCGCACTCTTCAAAGACATACCGCCTTCAAGGCGGTCACGCAAAAGTTCTAGCGTAACGCCACAACGCGGGTCATTCGCCCATGCACGAAGAGTCGTCCTCTCACCAAAGAGACGGTACTCCTTCCTCTTAACCCGAAGCCTAACACTCAACGCCATGACCGAAGCTCTTTCCTATCGTACTTGATTAGCCTAGTTATTGACTTCCATGAGCTTTACGCTTCCGCCCCAGATATCCATGACTAAGGTCTTCCACGAAGTTGGGAAGAGCCCTTGGGAAAGAGTGCCACAAGGGCACTCTTTTCTGAGGAGTGGCATTCAATTCGTTCAAGAAAAGCCAATAGAAAAAGCTGGATTGAATGACGAGGTGGATGATTGTGGCCGGCTTCTCATTTAGCCAAACTCCCTCAGCTCCCCAACGTGACCGCCCGAGCCAACCCAACCACCGTCCGCGATCCGTAATACTCAACCAATCGCTCATACTCGCTCTGACCCGAAATCGGATAAATCTCACATCCTCCGTCAGGCAAGATCAAACACCGCACCTGAACCTCGTTCCCATCCGGCTCGATCAAAATCAACTCCGCTTGCTGTCCCTTTGGCGACGGGACATACCTCATCAACTCCGCTCGCAAATCAGCCATTTTCCGATTGCACCAAACTAGCCTTACTTGGACTATATTTCATCCCCATGATCGAGCCATCGACAATTCGAGACACCGCCTCATCAATCACATGTAAAGGCACCAGGAACCATTCCTTGGGTTTAACGGGATTTCCAAATCGATCGTTAATGACCAAGTCAATTTGAGCCTCCGCAAAGATTCGATGCACAAGTTTTTCCAGTTTTGTCCGGTTGATGCCCGCCAGCTTATAAACCGCGATAACCTCAACTTCTGCCAGTAAAAAAGTAGGATCGAGTGATGCGTTGGCAATCCTTGCCTCCACACTGCCCCCAGTAACACCTACTTTATGCACCAACTCCCGATTCGCCGCAACAAATGGATGTTCAGCTAAACTCCTCAACACATAAATCGTCCCCGACTCAATGTCAGTTTCCTCCGAAATGTCACCAAACAATCCTCCCAAGACATTACTTGAAATTCGACGGGCCAACTCATCGCGATAAAAGGCACGCTGAAACGACCGCCGCAAAAGGTTGCTTTCTGTACCGTTTGAATAGATCAGTCGAAGCCGAGCATCGGACTGACCATGAGCGTCCACAAACCCATCTCCAATCTCAGCAACATAAACCATTTGCCCCTCCAATATGTAAAATTCGCCGAGTTCAACCGCAATATTGCCGCTTACAGGTGAACCAGACTTCAGCCCGGACTGCAAATCAGCCTCGATCTCCGAAAAGAGAGGCTTAAACGAACCGAAATCGGTACAAGGCGTTCGGCTCGCCACCTCTTCGGCGGCTTGTTTCTCAACCGTTGATCTAACGTATTTGAGCTGAGTGATGTCCGACGTATCAAGAAATCCCTTCAATTCGGATGCTAGATCGCCCGGCGGATCAGAATCATACGCTCGAGAAGCTTCTCGAACCACCGACTTCAGCTCAACACCCAGGGACCCAAGAAACGGCTTCGCCTCTTCTAAATCTCTTAACCGATCCAAGCGAGTCGCGTAAACTCGCTCGAAAATGTCCTGATCCTCCCCATGCTCCGGCAACCGACCATGAAGGTCAACGAAACGCTGAATGTCCTCGATGCCAGCAATGATTCTCTCTTCTCTTGCCGAACGACCAACCGCCTTCTTGGGTGATCCATATTCGGCCTTCAACCCTTCTAAATCAATTTCACTCATATCGGCCCTCTTCCACGTACCGAAGGTAGGCATTCGCGCCTTCAGCCAAGAGCCGCTCAAAAGGGTCAGCGGCATCGAGTTTCGGAAATCGCCCGTTCTCCCGCTTGAACGTGGTAGCCCGAGTGGCATAGTCTTTGGCTTCGTCGGGGCTCAACTTGGTCCGCCGAGCTGAAATAACCGCCTGAATGAGCTTCAAACTGCTCTCGTTGATAGACTTACCAAAGATAGCGTATGCCTCACCAAAAGGATTGATGCGATCAATGAGATCGATGTCCAAATTTCGAACGTCCAACGAATATTTCCTCAATCCGTCGATCAAGGAAGTATTTGCCGTCTGTTCGCCGTCTCCGCCCGAGCCAACGGCCCTCTTTGCTACCTGGGTCAATGTCATCGCCGCGACTGCACGTTGGCGAATCGCTTCTTGATCCTCAGAATCTAAGTCGGGATACTTCTCCTTGATAATCTTCCCCATCTTCAATTGGGTCAATTCTTCCGGCACAACCTCTTCTCCAAACAACCCTTTCTCCAGGGTTGCCTTGTCTTGAATAAATGAAGTGATAACCTCGGTCAAGTCTTCCTGACAGATTCGGATCGCTTCCTTACTCTTCGGTTCCACCAAGCCGCGAATTTCAATTTGAATTTGACCCGTACCTTGGTTAAATCCAACATTCGTCTTGGCGGGATCATAGTCTCCGTCACCATAGTCAAATCCTTCTGTTGGCCTACTTTGAGGATTTTTGACTTTGAAGTCGTACTTTGGATTCATCACTTGCTCCATCAGCAAGCTGGCAGCAATCGCCTTGAGCGTGTCATTGATTGCTTCGGCCACCGCTTGAGACGTAGCATCCGGTTCCGCAATGAGATTCGTGAATCGTGACTTGGTCTTTCCTGGCGCGTCACGAGTCGACCGCCCGATTATTTGCACAATTTCTGTCAAGCTAGATCGATACCCGACCGTCAAGGCATGCTCGCACCAAATCCAGTCAAAACCTTCCTTTGCCATCCCCAAGGCAATGATGATATCAACATGGTCGCGGTTAAACTTGTTAGCCGGATCACGCAGTGAAGCCGATACCTTGTCTCGTTTGACCGGGTCGTCGTCCACCAAGTCAGCCACTCGCAACGTGTGCCCATCCGCCATCTTCACCAAATTGAATCCGGTTTTCGGGTCAATCCCGACCCATTTTCCAATCCCATTGTAAATATTCTCCGCTTCCTTAATCTTGTCCTTAGTGCTTTCGCGCGAATTCACGTTAGGAATATGGATGATCGTCTTCTCGTTCGCATTAAGGACGTTGAGAATATCGTCGACATAGGAACCGGTGTAAAAGAAGTAGCCAATGTCAAGTTGCTTCAGATGCTCATAGCCATTTAGTTGCTCGTAGTACGTATATGTCACCGTTTCAAACTTCGCTTCATCGTCTGGCGATAACACCGCCTCCGCATCTCCTCGAAAGTACGAGCCGGTCATAGCAACAATGTGAGTTTTGTCGCGCGAAATAAACTCGGTCAAATGTAGCCCAAGCTTATTCTCCGGGTTCGCCG
>JANPAV010000106.1:0-3688 GCA_031430115.1 Armatimonadota bacterium
AGGGTCGGGGCGGTTTGCGCCTATCAAAAGGACATCCTTGCCAGGATGTTGAAGTGCTAGGAAGCCTTAATCTTGTACTTCAACTGGACTAGACATTTTGAGTGGTGGGTAAAACGAATATTCAGGGGTGGCCGGTTTAAGAAACCATCTACTAGTAGCATCATGAGCTTGGCAAGTCCAATTTAGCCATAAAGGAAACCGAGTGCCGGAAGCAATCAAGTAGACACTTATTGACAATCTAATCTTGAGTCCGTTACCGTCCCTGATATTCTTCCTCCCAGAACTGTTTCATTCTTGTAGTTGAGTTTTGAGTAAGGCTTGAATAGGTGAAAGGTCGGTGCCCTAATCCAGCCAAAAGGAACATAGTTCAAACTTTTTTGTGAATACAGGATCTAATTTTCACGGACTAGTGATTTTTTTTAAAAAATATCGTAAAGTAACAATGGTGTCTATGGTAGTTATGATTTCCACAGACATGGAGTAAAACAAATGTTCAAAAGAACTCAAAAGAACTCAAAAGACCAATTGCCGTTGCGTCCCTGGTGATTCTTTCAGCAATTTCAAACGCTAGTTTGAATTTCACTTGGACCAAATACCTCGACCAGCAACCGTCGGGAGTCGATGTGTGGGAAACATGGAATTCTACGGGAAACACGCCAGGTGCCACGGTGTATCATGATTTTTTTAGTTGGCTGCACGTAGAGGACGAAAAGGTTGGAAACGATAATCCTCCATGGACATACCCGTATACTAGTGTTGGAACCACCACCGGATATACTACGGTTTCGAGTGTTGCGGACTCGACTGGTGCTGCAGGATTTACCGTGAAGTATGAGCTTGCAAACAACTCTCAAACGATGGGGCGACAAGGTTGGACTCTCGGCACAGAAGAGTCAAAAAGCGCTCGAGATCTCACTTACAAACTCCTTATGCTGAATGGTAATAGTGGAGGCGGCTAACGTTGCTTCTGGCGACTAGCTTGATTTTTTCCTGGTACGGTGCCCAAAGCACCGTGCCTTTGGTACTCTTCTTTTCAGCGCCTGGGGAAAGGATCAAATACGATTTAGCATATAAGTCTGCATCTCAGTTGTCGGCAACCAAATCAGTCCAAGTTGTTAACAATGGGGACTGTATCGTTAAGCTAGGCTCAAATGCGTTTGCATATTTTTCGAAAACGGTTCCGAGTCTCAAGGAGATCAGAGCCCGTGCATTTCTATACGACATTGTAGAAAGGAATGGTTTAGCAAAGCCAATAGGGTTTTCGGAAATTGAGCAGTCAGAATTCTCCGAAATACTTGAGCCTTTTTGGTGGCAATATTCGGAGTTTGGATCAAATGGTACATCAAAATTTTCTATCGAAGTAAGTCTGGAAACTACGATCAAAGTTGGCTCTTCAATTAATGTGGTGAACTTTGGACCACGTCAAGTTAGCTCTGAGCCATTGACGAAGTCACTCAGTCAAGCTCCATTAGTTTTTAAACGAACACCAGAGGATGCCCAGAAATTTCGGATGGAGCATTTGATTTCAAATTCAGGAAAACCCTATTCTGTCTGGACAAACTTAAAGATTTCTCACGAAATTGAATTTGAATTGGTGAAAGAAGCAAATGACCTATTTAAGCCGTATATAAAGGATCAAATGAATATTCTTGAAGCTAAGCTCGATCATATTCTTATATCTGATTCTAAGTTTGCAGAGTTAAAGAGTCGCAGAGGATCTCGGTCAATTGATGAATTAAGGCAAATATCACCCGCAGGCTATCAGAATGTATTGTCAGTTATTAATTCGTCTGGGCCTCCTGGAAATACTGGTTCAGATGCTGCTCGAGTTGATATCGATAAAGGTACCTTGTCTCATAGGTACGATCTGCACATGCTTTGTTTCACTGAAAAAGGAAAGATTCTAACGTTTTCCCTGACGAAACTGTGAATCTTAGTAGTTGGCTAGCCACTAGTAAGATTGAAATTGAATCCCTACATGGTGGATTAGGACGCGGCAATTTTCATGATAGCATTCAGCGCATATGCAGGGTATTGTGCATCTGAGTTATTTCTTATGGATTGTTGAATTGTGAGGAAAAAGTTAACTGCATACATAGCATCATTTGTTAGCCTGTCAATTGCAGTAATAGTATTGGCGAAAATAGGCTACCTGCATCTGAATGTAGCATTGGCAGCGGTAATCAATTTTGGAATTATGTCAATACTGTTATATCGTAGCGACTTCAATAAGAAAAAGTAGAGATAAGACTAAGATAGATTCTGACTAGTCACTAGCGTGAGGTGGACTAAATCTTGGTGTGACCTGCTTACCCGACCTTTCCGTCTCGCGAACCTCGTCGGAATCTTCGTTCTGCGACGAAGGAGCTGGGAGGATAAGCAGGAAAGACTCACGATTACTAAATGACGACCGGGTAAAACTCCGAAATGCCGCCGGAAGGAAAGCAGAACTACAACAAGCGCAAGTCGTTCAACACTTTCTGGCATTCTCACTACATAACCTTCTCGACTTATCACCGTCGAAAGTACTTGCTCGATGACCGAATCTGCGAAGTCCTCGCCAACCGTATCAGCTCAGCAATCCCGACTCGCAAACCTTGCCTTCAATCCCCAATGCAAGGTCCTAAACCCCGCCGAATATTCAGCTTTTTCCAACAAGTCGTCAAACAACTGAACAAAGGTAGAAATAAAGCGTACATTAGAGTACAATAACGCAAAAGTGTTCTCCCAATCGCCATTTTCGAGCCCAGCGAAAAGTGCTAAAAAATTGAAATTTTCCGAAATTGAGTTCAATTCTTTACCAAATCAGTTTGCCTTCACCCTTCACCAGATCCTCAATCATCAATTCCAACCTTCGAGTTCACATCCCATTTCTACAATTCTCCAGGCACAGCCCCAATGGGGTGGCTACACCCTTAGCCCAGTCAGAATGGCTTTTGGAGCCCCAGCGACATACAGCCATAAAGGGCTGGGTAAGAAACAGAAACTGTACGAGTCACGGTCGCTCCTACCCGTTCACGAACAGCGACTGCCATGTGAGCGAAGTTTCAGCTTCGTCCTGTTGCGGGACGACCCCTCTTGAAAGTGCGCGGAAGTTCCTTGTTGTACTTGCCCTGCCCTCTGCAACTCTTCTCTGCCAGCTAACAGCTTCTTCAACCGAGGACTACAAAAGGAAAAGTTTAATAGTTTCAGTTCAAGCTTCTTGTCCCGCACTTGTCTCGCCTTGCCCTACACAGAACTGAAAACTTTTGAAAAAAATAAGAATTCAGACTCAATTCTTTACCAACTTGTCCTCCGCAACTCTTCTCTTCGGGCTGACAGCTTCTTCAAACAGGTTCAATTCTTTACCAAACTCCCGACTCCCAACCCAGAACTCCAAACTCCCAACTCTCAGCCATAATCCATGACCAAACGTTTCCCAAGCACAGCCCTGAAAGGGCGGCAATATGTCAGCCCAGGTCGGAGCTTCGCGTTGCGAAGCGCAGGCCTGGGTAAAAGTCTGTTATTGACAAAGTCCACGGTCGCTCCTACCCGATCACGAACAGCGACTGCTCTGAGAGCGACCCTTCTTGAAAATCAGGCCAATCCCTAACATGCTAAGTTCTTGCCCTCGCCCTGCCCTCCGCAACTCTTCTCTTTCGGCTGCCATAACACCTCCTTCAACCGAGTGCTACAAAATGAAAAATTT
>JANPAV010000107.1:0-6890 GCA_031430115.1 Armatimonadota bacterium
AATCGAACACGAGCAGTCTTTCGAAGTGCTGAGTTCGGCTTCTTAGGAGTCATCGTTCGAACGATGGTACATACTCCTCGCTTAAATGGGTTTTGTTTCAGTGCCGGACTCTTTGATTTAGTCTTTGGCACCTTCCTTCCCTTTCTAACTAGTTGGTTTACTGTAGGCATTTTGCTTTTTCTCTGACGCCAGCCAATCCACTTTTGGACATTAAAAAACCCCTAAACAGGGGCTCACTCGTTTCGGTGTGCGGTGTTTAAATCGGTTTCGAAACTGCATGCCCTCTTGGATGATGGCGGTCTTGCTCACGGGTCTTGCGACACACAAACTCGACAAGTAGAAAGTATCCCTCATAAAGTGGCACAATGTCAAGGGTCACCATGGTTCAAATCAGCTCACCTCTTAACCAAACCAAAACACGACCGATGAAGGTTGGATGCTTGTTTGTAGCTTGTTGGTTCTCGACGGTTGGGTTGGTGCAACGGGAAGACAAGGATATCATGGATAAGTTGATCCTTGATCCAAGTTTGAAGACCTTTACCAGTTTGATTGTTAAAGCCGGACTGGTCGAGACCCTTAAGGCAGAAGGTCCGCTGACCGTATTTGCCCCCAACGATGCGGCTTTCGCCAAGATGCCTTCGGCTACCCTGGAGGGATTGAAGAAGAACAAATCACTTCTTCGAAAGACTTTGACCTACTGCATCCTTGGCGGCAAGGTGATGACTAAAGTCATAAAGGACGGCACGTTGAAGATGCAATCAACTGATCTCCTCACCGTTTCGGTCAAGGTCGGCTTGCCAACGACTGTCAATGGTCAAAAGATCGTGACTCCCGACATCGAGACCAGTAATGGCATCATCCACATCGTTGGCTCGGTCCTTAGCCCTCCCGCGAAACCCAAAAAGACTCCATAGCTACCCACCCAGATTTGGAAAAGCGGCCACGTCTAACCGAAAGCGCGTGTCCTTCGTGCCATTCATCACTTTGATGCGAACGATACCTTTTCGACCAGGTTGGAAGAAGTAGATTGTCTGCGGACCAAACTGCTGCCGAATCGCCCCGATCGTATCGCCCTTATCGTCCAAGATTAGGTACTCCGCGTTGCTTCTCGTGGTCAATTGGTACCAAATATTGGCATTGAGTTCAATTGAATAGGTTCCTAGTGCGGGACCATCGCGATATTCGATCGGAGTTCCGATAGCAATTGGCTCGGGTTTTGCAAGTTCGAGGGCCAATGAATAAGTTCCGCTTCCGCCACCGGATGGAGAAGTTACTTCTACTAAGTACTTCGCCTTTTCGGTATATCGCAGTTCTGCGCTGGGGAGGTGAGTTCGTTGATCAATGTAGTCGGTATCAGATCCATTCATGGCAATTAGCTTAAACGTGAGTTCAAATCCAATGGCACTGCCTTTGATTCTTTGAATATCGCCCTTGTTTGCTTCAATCGTGAAAAACTTCGATTCTCCTAACTTTAGGTTGCCAGTTTGCGCAGTGTCGTCGATCCACTTTGGGACGTCCATTGCATTTGAAAATGAGACTGAGACCGGTTTGTAGTCTCCGTTGCTAACAATCATTGTCACTTCACTTTTGTCTTCATAAACCCGAATATGTTCGCTGTCGTTAAACATGATCGGAATGTGATCGTGGATGTCGATTGTCGGTCGGTCTCCCGTTCTCGAATCTTCAGGACCATGTGCCATGTAGTGATAGCTCACTTTTTCTGGAGAGTTTGAAATGGTTCTGATGATGTCTTCTTTGGCAACATCGAACTTGAAAATGCGTTGGCCAGTTACGCCTAGCTCAAATTTCTGGGCACTCACTTTCTCAACTTTCGTTGCTTCGACGACGTCGAGTCGGGCTGATGCGGTTCCATTTTGCTGAGGTGAATCGTAGACCATGTAGAAGTCTCCCTTGGTTTTGACTTCGAAAAGGGGTCCAAAACCATCGAACTGCTCATACAGGGAATAGTCGGTTCGCTTAACTCCCGTCGGGCCAATGATTCCACGAAACCGCAGCGACCGCGTACCACCGTTTACCGATGCAAGAAGCTCTCGAATTGCGTAATTCTTCCCAACTTCGCCCTTAAAGTGGAAGTAGACAAAACAACCGCCGTGCCCTGGTTCGCCGTCTGACAGTTTCAGAGGCTTTTTGTTTTCGCCGACTGACAGTTCCGTTGCTGAGAAGGTTTGTAGATAGAGTTTGAATTGTCCGCCGCCATTGGATCGATAGTTTTGGACGATGAGCTTATAGTCCTTGTCGTCGGTAAACTGAAACATGAGTAACGGTGACTGGTTCCCTTCGTATTGGTCGTCGTTCTCAACGACGACCTTGCCTTTTGAATCCAAAAGTTTTAGGGAAGGGTCGAAGACGCTACTGCGGACTGTGGCTAAGATCGTTTGACCGGGTACGCCTTTAACCTTAAACTCAACTTTATCTCCCTGGGTTAGAATGGCGGTATTGGAGACCCAACGGGTTCCTTCCTGGCCGCTTTCAATGTTTTGGGGAGGATAGGATGCTTCTTCAGCTCCCCCGATATTGCCTTGACCGAATCCACCGCCGGCCGCCGCACCACCAGCACCTCTCTGTCCAAAGCTTAAAGCTGAAGCTAAGACGAGGAGGACTCCAAACAAACCACGAATTGAGAGACTATTTCTCATGCTAACTTGGACGCGAACTTTTTGATTTTGGTACATGTGAGAAGAAGGGCAAGGGCGAGGGCGAGGGCAAGGGCAAGGCATCAGCGCTGACTCTACTGAATATTTCCGTGCAAGGCTTGCTGGGCGTATTCCCGCATACCAGAACTAATATCGTTGCGGGCCAAGTATCGCTTCACGATTGGCTCCGTTCGGTCAGGTACCCCGAAGTGCCAATGACCAAGTCCATGAATCGCGCTTTCCTGGCAGGCTTCAGAGTCCATCAGAATCACCTGCTCGAAGATATTGATCACTGCTTCGTCGATGAGATCGGCATCAGGAACCGGCATCCTACCGTAGAGCGGAATGACATCCCACCACATGAAGCAGGCATACGTTGGCTGCTCGTTTTGTAGTCCGAGCCGAAACAGTTCTTCGGACGTGTGCTGGTAAACGGTCGCCATGAGGTCTCGGTGCAGGATGATCATTGCATCGAAGCAGGCACGGCGATCTACCCATGGAAGATCGACATTTGTGAGGACGAACATGTAGTCCGAACAGGAGTTGCTGACAAGATAGTTCAGTCCCTGATCGATTTGCCAATTGGTGAATCTTCCGAGCAATCCCCCAGACTCTCGGAAAAGCCGGGTTAGATAGGCGAGGCAACGCTTCGGGTCGTTTTGTTCCCCTGGCCAATATTGGATGTAACCAGAGTCCTCATCCTGCCACCACCACTTCAACTCCAAAATGGGATGATCAAAAATGTGACTCTCCCAGCTTTCATAAGAAAGGTCGTCAGGCAGCAAAGTCGCGGGTCGCTCTTCTTCTGCCATTGGATTTAGTGTATTACGAAAGAACTAACTGGATATCCAGTTCTGAAGTACGTGGGCCATTAAGTGTTGCCAATCCGCTCACAAACCCCTATCGATACGATGCCAGATTCTTGACACGGATCATGCATTTGCCTTTACCCGTATTGGGAATGCCTTTTGAAAAGAACTTCTTATTTCGGGACCAATAAAGAGGCTAAACAACATATCATCATTGTGACCCGCCTACTTAACTTTGAAGTCCTTAATGAACTTAAGTACGTTCTCGGCGGCAGGTCTTACTTTATAATCGTCCAGCGAAGTTGCGAATGTGATCTTCCCTTTTTTGCCGACCACGATTGTCGCAGGTTTGAGATAACCCTGCGGATACTTGCCGGCATATAGGTCGGCAAACTTCCCTTCTGGATCAGACAAGAAGACAAATTGGGATCCGAGCTTTTCGGCTGCGCGCATCTTTTTAAGCTTATCGGCTGGTTCATAAGATATTGCGTAAACAGTTGCTTTGCCCTCTTGTAGTTCCTGCGATAATTTGCCAAGCTCTCCGAGCTGGCGGTGGCAAAATGGTCACCATATGGCACGGTAGAACACGAGGACAACTGGCTTTTTGCCGTATTGCTTGCTCAGATCTATGTCGTTTCCGTCTTCATCTTTGAGGATGACGGACTTGGCGGCTTTGCCAATCCACTCGGTGCCATGATCAACCGTGATTTTTGGTGGCTCTTGGTTCATCAGGAGCGAGAAGGCAAACATGCTGGTGAGCGTCATTGCATGAGTCTACCGAGTTGTAATTAGATGATCGTTAAAGTAACCTTGAAATTGAGATGGAAATCCCTCCTTCGATGCCACCATTGGTTTACCGATACAACACGATGGAACTTCTGAGGTTTACCTACTTTGGCCTTGCTTGCACGGTCATCTTCCCTATCGCAGTCTTTAACGTAATTTTCATTAGGATGCCTGCGGGGATTCTATTTTTTCTGTTAGTGGCGATATTTACGGGCACGATGGCGTGGGCTTCAATCAATTTTCTGTGGCGCCGATTCGGAGCTCGGCTAGAGATTCGGAATGGAAAGCTGTTTGCCATCAATCGAGACGGACGTGTACGGGTGGAAGGATATGTGACAGACATAAATGAGCTGCGATCCTTATATATCAAGCCGAACGATGTACCAATTGAATACATGGTGATCTTTACTGGGAATCAAAAGTTGCGGTTTGAATCTCAAGTTGAGAATGTGGCTGAACTGAAAAAGACGCTGGAAGTACGGTCTGGAAAGAATTTTGTACGGGTGCATCGAAACCAACCATAAGTATTGACCTCGCGGTCGATCTTAGCCAAACGGTCACAACTGACCAGGCATCGGAGTAGGATCGTTCAGGCCCTATGAAAGTATCTGAAATATTTATGTTCGTCCTCTTTCTTGGGATTAGCCTTGGAATTGGCGGGTTGGGGGGATTCTTCACTGGATCCTCGGTTAAGACGTGGTTCCCCACCCTTCGGAAGCCATCTTGGAATCCACCATCTTGGCTGTTTGGTCCGGTGTGGACGACTTTATATGCCTTTATGGCAATTGCGGCTTGGCTGGTTTGGCGAGCTGATGGATTGACCGTTGTAACTGGCGGACTTTTTGCGGTTCAACTTGTTTTGAATTTTGCGTGGTCTTGGCTGTTCTTCGGTCTGCGATGCCCAGATCTGGCCTTCGGAGATATCTTGATTTTGTGGGCATCTATCTTAGCCACGATGCTTGCCTTTTGGAAAATTAACTCGGTGGCGGGCTGGCTATTTGTTCCCTATCTACTTTGGGTATCGTTCGCCACGATCTTGAATTTTGCCATTTGGAGGCTTAATCCTCTTGGGCAAGAACCTCAAACACGGAGCTAAACGATGAATATATCGAACCTGATTTCAAACATCTTGGTAATGACCGCTTGGAGCACCGTGTTGAGCATCGGGAGCATTATGATGCTCGCCGCCCTGGAGCGAAAAACCCCGAGTGCGCCGGTTACCGCCATTAGCCATATCGTCTATGGCGAAAAGGCGATCGATTCTGGAAGGGTCGATTTTCTTCATTTTGCGATCGGGTTCGGACTGAATTTGATGGCAATGATCGGATGGAGTGTGGTTGCGGAAATAGGTTTTCGGGTCTTACACATTGGTCCGAGCAACTTTATTGGGACGAGCTTCGTTGCCATTGCCTTATCGGTGTTGGCATACTTCACGGACTTTTATGTTGTACCGAAGCGGTTCACGCCGGGATTTGAGCATATTTTAAGTCGTCGCGCTTTGTTCATCACCTATGTCTTTTTGGCAATTTCCTTTTGGATCGGGGGAATGCAGCGAGGAGGCTAAGGGTAAAAATGGGTGACGATATGGTTATTTTAGATGGGTAAGGGGAGAAGCGGAAGAAGCGGACTCTCAATACCCTTTCTATTACTGATGGTAAGAAAACCGGGCGTCAGTTGAGTGGGTCATGACGTCAACTCCACGGTTAATGAGAGCTATTTTAGCACTCCACAGCGCAAGCCTGTCCTAATTAGTAGGTTCGAAAGTTCGGTGCTGGGGAGGCAGCGACATAAACACTTTTACCTATTTGGACACCATGACCCAAACGCTGGACAACCAGGCTCCGAGAAATCCGGGCGTCTGGGAACTCCGTTCCTCTGCCCGGGCTACCAATCAACTTCCCTTTTTCTTCTCTTTCTTCTCAACTTGGAAGATTTCGAAGAAGAGCATTTCATCTTTTGCCGATTCGCCGCCTTCGATTACTTTCGGTGGATTGTTGGGGTTTCGCGGGTTCTTGGTGCTATTGTCGTAGGTTCCTGTCACATAGATTTTTGAACCTACGGGGAGTTCCATCGGAGTTTTAAGATAGTAAAGAAGTTGCCATTCGGGATCCCAGTCATCGATGGCGATGAGCGGCAAGGAGTAACCCGCCGGGAACTTGACCCAAGCCTTGAATGTGCGGCCGATATAATGCATGTGCGGCCAAACTGCATAAATCGTGGTCGGGACCTTGATCTTGTCGCTGATGGCATAAAAGCGGCTGGTTTCGCCGGGCTGGAGATAAATGTCGCCGGTAGAAATGACGTCGACCGACATCTCATCTTTGGGAACATCCTTAAGGGTGTAAAACGCAACTTTCGGTTGCTCGGGTTCTGGCTTCCCGGTGGTCTTGTAATGGACATCGAGAATGATTTGGTCACCGGGATTGATGAGGAATGCGGTGTCATTGGGTGATTCAAACGGTGGTGCGCCGGTCGACCAGAATCCAAGCGTGTTATATCTCTTGACGCTTCCGATGCTGCTCTGCTTCCAGCTATTGTCGTCGAAGTCGAACTTGATCTTCTTCAGCTTCTCGGCTTCTTCCTTTTTAATGAGTGATGGAATGATGTGGTGGACATTTCCGGCTTTGTTAGGCAAGAAGTC
>JANPAV010000108.1:0-29218 GCA_031430115.1 Armatimonadota bacterium
ATTTGAGAGGCAACCGAGAAGGCAATCCGACTTGGAATGTTCGCTTTAATGGTTCCGGTAATGACATCAACACTTGGGCGTTGAGTGGCAATTACGAGATGGATTCCGACAGCGCGGGCAAGTTGGGCGAGTCGAACAATCGAGGTTTCGACTTCGGCTTTGGCTTGAATCATGAGGTCAGCAAGTTCATCGATGATGACTACGATATAAGGCATTTTGTCGTTGAACGATGCTTCTGCATTCCATCCGTCGATGTTTCGGACGCCTTTTTCGCTTAACAGATCATAACGGCGATCCATTTCTCGCCAAACTGCCCGAAGCACGCCCGGTGCCTCTTTGACATCCTTAATGACCGGGCACAGCAGGTGAGGGATTTGATCAAACAGCGTAAGCTCGACTCGCTTGGGGTCAATCATGACTAACCGAAGGTCCTTCGGCGTATTGCGCATGAGCAAAGAGGTGATGAGAGTAGCCAGCCCGATGGACTTTCCGGAGTTGGTTGCACCAGCGATTAACAGGTGAGGCATCTTGGTCAGATCGGCGTATCGATTTACACCCGCAACATCCTTACCAAGTGCGACGTGTAGCCTTGACGGGTGATTCAGGAATTCATCAGAGTCAACCAGTTCTCGAAGATTGACCGTGCTTGACGAAACATTGGGAATTTCGAGACCAATTGCGGCTTTGCCAGGAATTGGGGCTTCGACACGGACTTGGGACGCCGCCATGTCCATAGCGATGTTGTCGGCGAGGCTGACAATACGGGCAACCCGAATTCCGGGACCAAGTTGAATTTCGTATCTCGTGATGGTTGGGCCGGTGGCAACTTCGACGACATTGGCATCGATTCCGAACTGCTCGAGCGTTCCTTCGATTGTCTCGATGTTTCGCTGCATTTCTTGAGCCGTTCGTTTTGGTCGATCGGCTGGTTGTTGCAGCAAGTCCATTGGAGGAAGTTGATAACCCTCCTTCGGAACGCTTGATTCAATGTTAAAGTCCTTTGGCTTAGCGGTAACCATTTCGCGAATAGTTGCTGCCTTTTTCTCTTTCGGCTTCGATTCTTCGGCAGCTTCACGGGCAACGGCTTCTCGAACGGCGGGATGAATTTCGTCGTCGTTCGTAATTCGGTCGGGAAGCATAACAACAGCTTTCTTGCCTTTGATTCGCTCTTCTGGTTCATCTTGGGTTGGCGGGAGCGCGGCCTTATTTTTAAAGTCGGTGAGGATTTCTCGAATGGGTTTTTCAAGACAAAGGATGCTTCCGATTGAACCCATGGCGAGGAATGCAACAGCCTTGCCTGCTCCACCCAAGAGCGCGGTGAACAGTGCACAAACTCCTGCACCTAGGTATCCGCCAGATTCAGCAACAATTAATGGATCAAAGAAATCGCCATTTGACGACTTCGCCAAGGCACCGAGAATTGCCAACAACACAAGGGTCACGCCAAAAGCTGACCGAAGTCCCCGCTGGCGCGAATGGCCACGAAGATACATGAAGCCCATTGCGGCAAAGGCTGCCGGTGCTGCCCAGGCTCCTTTACCAAAAATGATGGAGAATACTTTAACAATGACGTCGCCAACAGCTCCTGAATCCTTGCTTAGAAGGGCGACAACACACAAAGCGGCGAGCGCGAAAAAGCCAATTGCGGCAATATCAAACTTATGGTGACTTGGCACCGCTTCCTTGCGCTTAGCAACAACAACTGCTTTTTTGGAGCGCTTTTTGGCACTCACTTTAGATTTTCCTCGCACCATCCTTGTGCTCTCAGATTCATTATAGCCGTATTACGTTCGTCGAAGGTATTTCGATGCAGATTAGAATAGAACTGCTCTTTCGCGGGCGCGAACATTCAGCGCTAGTCCTACTAGGCTCATGGACAGCCAAATGGCCGTTCCACCATAGCTTAGGAAGGGGAGCCACATCCCGACAACAGGAAGAATTCCCAAAACCATTCCGGCATTGACGATGACATGAAATCCGAATACGGTTAGGATTCCCGCCATGACGAGTTGATAGTAGAGGTCCGCAGCACTTAACATTCCGAGCCATATTCGATAGAAGAACATGGCAAAAATCCCCAGCAAGGCGAAACAGCCAATCATTCCGAACTCCTCACCGACACAAGCAAATATGAAATCCGTACTGACAAAAGGAACCTTCTTTTTTGCCTCACCCTTAAGATATCCTGTGCCACCAATTCCACCGTTAGCGAACGCATATGATGCCATTCTCACCTGGAGCTTCTTATCGCTAAGGGACTTACCTCCCTTGGTTTCAATCCCAAGAAGTCCGGTGATGCGCTCCCACTGGTAGTCAGTAATGACCATATGTCGAACCGTAGGTGATTTATAAACAAGAGTTGCAAGAACAAAGAACGATGCAATTGCGGCAATCATGAACTTGGGCGAAACGCCCGCGACCAGACTTAATGCGACCCAAAGACATAAGATAAGGAGCGAAGCACCCAGATGGGGCTGCTTCATGATAAGCATGACTGGCACTAAGACATGGAGCAAGCCAATTCCAAATGTACTGAATTCCTTGATCCGATCCTGTCGAGAAGCGTAGAATGAAGCTAGCGTCAGAACAATGAAAATCTTTGACATTTCACTTGGCTGAAATTGGAAACCGCCAATTGAAATCCAGCGTTCAGCGCCGTTTAAGGTGTTTCCCCTCACTAAGACAGCAACCAGCAATAGAAGGTTGAGGATGTAAACAAACACAGATGCCTTTGCCCACAATCTCGGATGGCAAAATGCAAAAACGGATGCCGGCAAAACCCCCAGCAGAATAAACACAAATTGCTTCTTAAATTCGGCAAAATTGGTTGAGCCTTGCACCGCACTGAAGATGGCAGTTAGTCCGACCAGGATTAGAAAACTTGCCGTGCCTAACAGCCACCAATCAACGCCGACTTTTTCGTTTCGAGATTCGGAAGATGGGCGAAGCGTTATGGAAGCCATCAGTGTTCAGGCTCCCGGATGTTCTTGGACATTTCGGTCCGTACGATGCCCTTGCCCTTAACAAACCAAAACGAAAGTTTGCGGTTTGCTCCCTCACCAAATTTCAAGTTCATTTCGGATTTGATTGCGTCATCGCTTTTGTCTTTGCCTTGGACAAAGTCGGTTGACGTTGAAACGATGGCACTGGCACTGAAATGTTCGATTTCACAACTCAGTTTGCCACTCCACTTGTATTGGTTTCCGACGCTTAACGGGAACTTAATAAGAGTTACCGGAGGTTCGAAAATCTCTCCAGCCGCAGCTTTCAGTAAGACCGTGTCGTCTTGGACATCATAAATTTCTTCATCTACGACCTTTCCATCAGAAATTGCCTGGAAGTGTACGACGGAACCTACTTTTTTGGTTCTGAGTTTGTAGTTGGTTTTGGTTCCATCAACGACAAACATTGATGCCGTTGATGCTGCATCTAGCGGTAAGAGTTCGTCGATTTTGTGAACGAATGGCTGGCTGGTTTGAATCTCAACATATTGACCATGACTACATCCGACCAAACAGCCGACGACTATCAGAATCGAAGAATTAATTCGATTCTGACATCGTGACTGATTGCGTTTTCTGTCCAGAAACATTGGTGATCTCAGCTTTAACTTGCCCTCTGCCTTTAACTAGCCATTGTTTCGACTTCAACATTACTTTTTGACCACTTTGAATTCCCGTGGCGGTTGAAACAACTAACAGAGCGTCCTTATACGTTCCAACGGCGGTAGTGATTGATTCAGTTCCCTTAACTACGTTTGAACCCGTAAGTTTCATTCCATTACTCTCCAACTTGAACGGCCATGTCTTTCCAGTTGTTAGGCCCGATGGAAGCTCAAAGGTTTCCGAATCGGCTTTTTGCCCATTGACCGAAACCACTTTGATTCCGTTTTTGTCGAGACTAACCATGACTTCGCCCAGCTTTTCGAGCCCACCTTGGTTGGTAATTGAAAATTCAGCTATGCCGTTTTCTACTTTTTTTAGTGATACCGTTTGGGTAGCGGGTTCAGATGCCCCATTTTGGGTAACAGTCATCTTTATTGGATCTGTTCTGCCCAGCCCGTAGTATTCGAAGGCATCGTTCTTGAGCTCAGCTGGGATTTTAGAAAGATCCAGCCCTGGCTCAACCGATTGTCCTTCGATTTTCCCCGCGTTATTCGCGTCTGGAGTATTAGTTCCTGCACCATTGTTGTCGGACGAAACAGACTTTAAGGTGCTGTTCGAAGCATTTGCGTCACCAGATTTTGATTCGCATCCGATCAATCCGATGACAATCAAAGTGAGGAGCCATAAACTAGTTTGCTTTTTCATTTCTTCACATTGTAACTTTTCAGACGCAAGGTTATGGCTGAATTTACACCCTTTAAGCCAATAACTTGTCGATACCGAATTAAACCGACACCCGGTGAAAACCAAGAATTGGAAACCAGTTGACCGGCAGTTCCGTCGCTCGCCTTGAATGTTCCAGCTGATTGCATGAACAATGCAGGCATGGATTCCATTTCGGTGTCGACATTCTTTTGAATTCCATCGTTCTTAAATGCATACACCATTTTGCCTTGCTTGCCGATTGGAGTGATACCAGTACCCTCCCATTTGAATTCATCCTGATCTTTCACCGGAAATCTTATTACTGGTTGCTTTGGCGAATAAGGCGTTTTTGATGACTTGCTAGAAAGTTGGAAAATACCTTTGCTTTCGCAACTCCATTCTTGTTCATCTTGTTGCTTACCATCTTGCATAACGGCAAGTGTTGCCCGAACTGAGTCCGCAGAATCGTTTGAGACCCTGACAACCTTGTACTGGATTTCCCCGGTTCTCGTTTCTTTTGGACGATCTTTACCCTCTGATACAATTTCGATTGCGTAGCTCCACGTATTTCCTACTGCAAATGGAAAGAGTGAGCGCTGGTTTTCTGCCGTAATTTTGAGATCTGGCACTTTGGGCTTTGCAGATGTTTTTGGATCTGACTTACCGCACCCGGCCAGAGAAAGAATTGTAAAAATCGCCAATATTTGTCTTTTCATTGTGGTTCCGTTAGTTTTTTGGTTTCACTAAACTTACAGCTTCCTCTACCAGGCGCTTATCTGCTATCTGTTTTATTACGAGTTCTTGACTATTGAGCTGAGTTCCGATAATGGCGGCGGCAATCGCAACTCCCTTTGAAATCACGAGAATTTGGGTTCCGCCCTCGCTTGAGAATTTCCAAAGTCGGTTCTTGCCATCGGGAGTTAATCGTATTTTAAGATCGTACGTTGTTACTTTCCCATCGGTTTGCTCCTGCATCGATACGCCTTCGATCATGGGCTGGTTTACGAGGATTGTGGAGTTCGAAGCGATTCTTTGTGCCTTCGCGAGTTCTTCGCTACCTTCTGTCCGCTCAAAGACCTTATTAAGCGTTTCAGCAAGATTCTGGGGCTCGGGGTTTTCTTCTTTTAGGTATGAAGTGTAATAGGTTTGCAACTCTTCTTTGCCGTAAAATTTCTCTTGCATGCTTTTGTAGAATTGAGTCATGAACCTTGGCTTAAAATTCACGATGTCGGTTGTTTTGATCTCTGGACCCAAGGCGTTTGGGACTTTGAGGGTGATCGGGACCTTGATTCTGATCCCATAGAAAAATGAGAGGCGGTTAAGAGTTGGACTTGGCTTTCCATCATGGGTTACACAGAGATCACGCTCTAACTTTCCTTTGAGTGAAGCATCATTTCCTAGGGCCTTTTGGATGTCTTCTTTTGACCAAATTGGTGCCTCTTCGACGGTTTCATTGTCTTCATTTGCATCTCGCAGCTTTTTCACAAAAGCCTGCGCGCTTTCGGGATCACCACCTAGTACCTCTACTAACTCCCTTACGGGGATTCGCTTTTTGACGGATCCTTCTTGGGCACCTCCGCCATCGGCAGATTGACCGCCACCGAATTTATCGGATGCCTCAACAATTTGAACCATTTGGTTGGCAATGATTGTTTTGACGCCTGCTTTTGGACCAATAGCCAATAAACAAAGGTCACTTGAAGGAATTGGATGAAGGTCAACTCCGTTTAGTCGAATTTTTGTATAGCCGACGCTGCCACCGTAGGCTATTGCCACAAGGCCAATAAACCCAAACAGAATTTTAGTGGAGGCACGTAACTTCATAATCTATTCTTCAACATCCCAAACAACTGAGACGTTCCGACCTTCTGTAGTCTACTCGCTCGGATTGAAATCAGCATAGAAACGACCAGCAATGGTGGTTAAGACCAGTGTCACACCCAGGTTAATTCCAAGACAAATAAGGGCCGGAATTATTGGAGACCAGTGAAGAACCCCAAATCCAATAAAGGTTATGGCAGTTGGAGCCATGATTACAGCCATGGCTATGAGTTGCATTATCCCGCGAAATGATCGCTGGGTCGGATCATCAAAATCTGGAAAAAGCACGACGATTAGAAAAATCGCCGACACAAGGGCTAGCGACAAAGACGGGGCCGCGATCATTCCCGCGAAATGAAATTGCCAAATTTTTGGCTGATAAGCCAAGCCAATTACAAAGGGAACAAACGACATGAACATTGCGACCATCGCCTTTGCGGCGGTTTCATAGAACGCAATTTGGGCTGAAGTGAGCGGTAGAGGCTTCATGACTTCAACCCTTCGCAGAGTCTCGACAAACCCCGAATAAGCCTGGATCGAACTCATGTTAACTCCCATAAATCCAGTCATACCAAGATAGAGATACGGCCCAATTTGCGCGCCCCTTCGAGACTCAGGAAGAAACAGAAACATGATTCCAAAGCCGCTTATTGCCACCAAAAAGATGATGTTTAACCAAAAACCAATACGAGATTGGATCAAGATCTCCTTATAAATGAGGGTCCATCCCTTTCGAAAGTTCCAATTTGCAACCTTCTTTGCCAATCGGCTCTTTTTGCCGAAGTTGCTGGTTCTCGCTCGCTCGGCAGCAATTGCCATCATGTCACCCTTCCTTTGGAAGTCCTTCATCGCCTGACCTTGTGTGCCTTTGGTCGCGGCTTGGTCGTACATCCATCCACTCAGATTTGCTGAGTACTTTAGGCACCCAACGATTAGGCCGACGAACACTAATGCTCCCCCAATTGATGCCAACATCGAACCATTGAATCCGCCCATTACAATTGCGGTGGCGGCTGTGGGAATGATCATGATCGCTCTCAGCCAAGGTTCTGACGTCGATTGAACAACCGTTTCAAAAGACGGATTAGCGTTCATTTTCATCCAAATTGAGCCAAATACTAGCGCAACGGCAAGGAATATTGAGATGCCGATTGTATTTGTTATAAGTCGGCTTCGCTTTTCATTTTTTGCGACAAAAAAGCACACGGAATAACTGATGCTGATCCAAGCCAATGAAAGAAGCACCCAAGCGACGAGCCCGCCTCGAATCAGCGCGTTTAGATTTTGCGGATCGCTCTTTTTGACGGCATTTAGTGCTCCAACCCCAAACTGGAATGTGAACAAGGCAATTAGCAGGGGCAAAAACAATGTAAGTGCATAGTCTCGAAACAGACGGAAGAACATGACGACTTTCGTCGAAATTGGCGTTGGAAATAGAACGTCGACGTCGGCTTGTTTGAAGGTGTTCCGAAACCCAAACATGGATAGGGCAAAGAAAATGCTGACGATCATAAACACAATGAAAATGACCGTTTCGATTGCCTGGTTACCGAAGTGGAAATTCTTGCCAATTTCTTTCTCCACCATGTTAGAACTTGACCGATCCCAAGGTCTCATGAAGAAACCGACGTAGTAGCCGAGTCCAATCAACACTGAAATCAAGCGTCGAGGAGAGCTCACCGCACGCTTGATACCGTTAACTATTTGGCGAAACCATAGATACCAAAGGACTCTGGCAGAATTCACTATTCGACCTCACCGGTCAGCTTTAAGAAGAGTTCTTCCAGTGAATTTTCTTCCATCTTATAGTGTTGTCGCAATTCATCGGGAGTGCCTTCAGCCAATAGCTTTCCTCGGGCAACGATCAGAACCCGATCACAAAGCTTTTCCGCGGTATCCAATAGATGCGTTGAAATTAAGATGGCCCCACCTCGATTTCGAGCATCAACTAGTTCTTGCTTCAGCTCATGAGCTCCGGCAGGATCAATGCCAATGAGCGGTTCGTCAAAAAGGAAAACATTTGCATCGTGAATGAGCGCACATGCGACCGACAATTTTTGTCTCATTCCTTTACTGAGGGTTGCTACGAGATTATCTTTCTTTTCCCAAAGACTATATTTTCGAAGGAGCCGCTCGTGTTCAGACTCAAATTTGTCGAGATTGTCAAAGCACATAGCAATGAATCTCAAGTGTTCATAGACCGATAAAAGTTCATAGAGCGATGGAACCTCGGGAACGAATGCTAAGCCCTTTTTTGCATTCATTTGATCCTTGATAAGGTCGTGACCGTTGATCAGAATTTGGCCGGCGGTTGGCCTCAAAATACCTGCTATGCATCTCAAAGCAGTCGTCTTTCCTGCCCCATTTGGACCGATCAAGCCAACTATTTCACCTGGGCGAATTGTGAACGTTAGGTCATTGACTGCTCGTTGTTCTTTGTATTCCTTAATTAAGCCAGTGACTTGAAGCATCCGTACCATTTCTACCTGATCTAGAGCTTTTTCGTTTCGATTGTGCCATGCTACGAAAGCATATGTCCGTCGAACAATTATCTCAGAAGATACAAACGGAAATCGCCAAAGTAATTTCCGGTCAACACGAAGTCATCGAGCAGATCGTTGCGGCTACAATTGCCGACGGGCATGTTTTGCTTGAAGGTGTGCCTGGTCTTGCCAAAACCCTCATGGTCCGATCTCTTGGTAAAGTTTTTGGAATGAAATTTGGTCGGGTTCAATTTACTCCCGACATGATGCCTTCTGATGTCACTGGCACTATGGTCTTTGATGTCTCTAAGAATGAGTTTCAATTTCGACCTGGACCTCTTTTTGCAGGTCTCCTGTTGGCCGATGAAATCAATCGAACTCCACCCAAGACACAATCGGCTCTGCTAGAGGCTATG
Organism: Armatimonadota bacterium; assembly: GCA_031430115.1. Taxonomy (GTDB): domain Bacteria; phylum Armatimonadota; class Fimbriimonadia; order Fimbriimonadales; family Fimbriimonadaceae; genus Fimbriimonas. The sequence continues at coordinate 9,031 of JANPAV010000108.1, forward strand.
GAAGAAAGAAAAGTTACGATCGATGGAGTTACCCATGATTTGCCTGCGCCGTTCTTGGTCTTTGCAACTCAAAACCCTTTGGAGTATGAAGGAACCTATCCTTTGCCGGAAGCTCAGCAAGATCGCTTCTTGATGAAAATCCTCTTGAGATATCCGTCTGCGGAAAACGAGATTGATGTTTTGAAGCTCCACCACTCTGGTTTTCACCCGCAAAATCTTGAAGAGCGAGGATTACAGACCGTAACTTCCGTTGAGGAGTTGAGGGCGATTCAAGCAGAAGTAACCCGTACGAAGGTTGAAGATAAGATTTTCAACTACATTTATGAAATCGTAAAGACAACCCGAGACAATCGGGACATCATGGTCGGTGCCTCGCCGAGAGCCGGAATTGGACTGCTTAATATTTCAAAGGCAATTGCCCAAATGCGGGGGCGAGACTTTGTTATTCCCGACGATGTAAAGGAGTTTGCTCCTGCCGTTTTGCGACATCGAATTCAGTTACGTCCAGAATCAGAAATTGAAGGTCAAACTTCCGATGACGTATGTAAGAGAATCTTGGATTCAATTCCAGTCCCTCGCTAAACTATTTTGGCTCTTTGGTCGTCTAAGATCAACATATGATTATTTCGTCCTTTGTTCTAGGGCTCCACTTTGCTATGCAGACGGCGGCCTTTCAGATTTCGGTTCCTTCGCTTGCTAAGGCTCCAACCTCGGAAACGATTGTCGCGAAAGTGAACGGCATAAGCATCAAGGCAAAGGATGTTGAGGACCTGCTCTGGGAAGTGAGAGGAGAAGAAATTCTTAACGACCTCATGTTTTACCAAGTTGCCAAATCGGAAGCAGACAAGCTTGGAATTGTTGTAACTGATGGCGAAATTGAACAGGAAATTGCCCGTCAAAAAGAGTTGATGAAGTCGGGACTTACTCCTGGTCAAACAGTTGAAGATGCGCTTGCCCAGGCTGGACAGACAAAGAGCCGGCTCTACTTGGCAGCAAAATCATCTCTCTATTTTTCCAAAATCGCCTTACAAGAATTTGATCCAAAGGCCTTTGTAAGGGTCTCTACTATTGTTGTTCATCCACCCTCAGAGAAGGCATCCGACGTTGCGGCAACTATACAAGTTGTTCAGAAAGCATATGACCGAATCAAAGCTGGCGAACCCTGGGATCGCCTTGTGAACGAGCTTGTTGTGGACCAAGAAGGAAAACAGCAGAATGGGCTATTGGGTTGGAGGGAGCTTTCGGCTTTCCCGGATGAAGCGAAATCTCAAATCTTCAAGCTCAGCAAAGGTGAGGTCACCCAGCCTGTTCAAACAAAGAATGGCATCCAGATCTTTCGAATTGAAGCGAAAGGTGACGGCGCATCAAAAGCTGAGCTTGAACAAATGCGAACAGAATTAGCCGAACTACTAAAGTTTCAGGCGACTCAACGTATAAAGAAAACTTTGAAGATAGAAAAGCTCTATCCCCCCAAAAAGGGCGGTTCATAACGTGTATTGTTAATGAATGACCGTAACTGAGGCACTTCAAAAACGCAGAGCGATTCCATCATTTGATACTTCGATACAAATTTCAAAGGAAGAACTTGACAAGCTCATAGACCTAGCAAGCTTAGCGCCAAGTTCGATGAATTTGCAGCCCTGGGAATTGATCGTTTGCTTTTCTGCGGAAGATAAGGCTCGTATGCAGGCTGTTACGATGAATCAGAAAAAGGTTTCTGAGGCTTCGGCTGTGTTAGCGGTTATATGCAACTTAGATTTTCCTGATCATGCGGATGCAATTGCGGAAGGCAATGTAACGAGAGGATATTTTCCGGAAGAGCGCAAAGCTGGATTTATTGAAGGTGCCCATTCTTTCAAGAAAAACTCCCAGGCCCTGAGGGAGGAAGCCATTCGAAGTTGCAATTTGTGGGCCATGTCATTTATGTTGGTAGCCACTGAGGCGGGCTGGGATACAGCACCGATGGGCGGATTTGTTGCGGAATCACTTTCTTCAGAATTTGGCCTTCCCGATTCCCGGTTTCCTATCTTAGTAATTGCCATTGGTAAACGAAATCCTGATTTGAAGATACTTGACAGGAGTCTCCGATTTTCTGCTTCCGAAATAAGCCACATAGGAAATTGGTTAGAAAATTGAGAAATAGTGCAATTTTTATCGAACTAAATAGATGATAGAATGCGTCATTGCTTAAATCTAGGGGAGATACTTGATTCGGTTTTTTTGTACTGTCGGAATAGTTTTGCTTGGCACAGTTGCCAACGCTCAAGGCTTAACGATGTCAATTCAACAAGTCTGGTCTGGGCTTGAATCTTCGCAGCCAAATCCTTACTACGCAAATATTGAAAATCTAGGGCCAAATACAACCGGCGTCATTTCTTCCGACAATTTCGGGTCTCAGGTAAGGATCGACTATCAAGTGGAATTGCCATCTGGCACCAAAAAGAGAGTTCTCTTTTTGTCAGGGGGCTACAATGCAGGAAAGGTCACTTTGAGATCTCCTGCTGGTGTCAAAGAAGCATCGATAAAAGTGAGTTACAATGCTGAACAAACTCGGTTCGGCCTGATCAGTGACAATCCTTCCGATCTGATTTTTGTAAAAAGTCAACCAAGCGACGCTGGACACCCACCTTCGGCACGATCCGCAATTGGAGTTGGCGGATGTTCTCCGGATGATGCACCGGACCGAGCCTTTGGTTACTCTTGCCTTGATGGACTTGTGCTTGGGGATGGAACCGAGAAGCTACGAGACTCCCAAGTTAATGCAATAAAGTTCTTCGTTCGATCTGGTGGGTCTCTGGCGTTCATTGGTGGGGCGGCTCAATCCGCATCTTCAGACCCGCGTTGGAAAGAACTCATTCCAGTTTCATATTCACAAGTTGTGACTAAGGTGGGACTTACCGAATTGATAGGTGCACCCCGATTAGGTTCGGTCGAAACAAAAATCTCAAAAGGGACTTGCTTCAGTCGCAGCTATGGGGCAGGAATTGTTTCTATTCTTTCGGTCAATCCATTTGAGTCACCTGTCCGAGAGTCGGAAGACCGTCGGGCAATAATGCTCAAAGCAGTCCGATGGAATCATAAGAAATCAATTTCCCGATTGGTCAACGAACAGATTGGGCAACGGCAGGACGAATATGGTTATGGAGGGAGCTCTGTAGCCTACTCATCGGGATTCACCGGTGTACCTTCACCTACAGCGGCTACCAGGTATTCCGGCACTTACACCGATCCATACCAAATTAAGCCACCTTCACTGGCTAACATCATGTGGATTTTGATCATTTACGCTATTGCCGTCGTGCCACTTAATTTCCTCGTTTTGAAGAAGTTGAACAAAATGGAGTTTGCTTGGGTGACAACACCAACAATCAGTGTGATTTTTAGTTTAGTCCTTTTGAACAGCACGATTGGACTATATAAGGCAAGCGCGACAACGCGAACGACCGCGGTTGCAATTCTCAGCGAAAATAGCGATGACTCAGTAGTTTTTGGCCGGTCGGAAATGTTTTTTCCGAGGGCAAAGTCCTACGATTTAGAGTTGAGAGATGTTGAATCAGTTTTTTCCGGAAATTACATGGGCTCATCGGAGGGAGGAGATTTGAACCTAAAGGATGATGGTCGGCACCTGATTGCTCCCGAGGTGCGATCATCCAACTTGGCATTCAAGGAGATGGGGTACATGCAAACCACATCAGAACTTAAGGGATTGAGTATCACCCTTGTGAACCAAAAAGGGGAACCGCATATTAACATCGTGAACCAGTCTCATGCGAATATTCTGCAAGTCACTATTTGGGGAACAGGATTAGAGCAAGTGATTTCAGATCCAATTAAGAGCGGATCGTCTCGAATGCTTCCGGTTGGCAAAATTATTCGATCTAAGTTAAACAAGGACAAGCCAGATGCCGTAACGGGGTGGCAACAATTCGCATCGAATCTACCAAACAAAATTGTTGTTTTGACAAGTATTGACTCTATGGCAGTTGGTCCGAAGTATGGAGCAGGACATCCTTCTTCTCAATATATGGTGGCCTCAATACCCCAATGGAGGGAAGCTCGATGAATCCAATGAATTCATCCTGGTGGGAAGTTCTCATAACAAAGAATCCCATGATGGCTGAGATCACTCGATTTCGCAAGAGATTCTTTTCAATTCGGGGATCATCTGTAGCGATCAACGGGGGAATTGGGATTGTGTTGGTTTTGTACGCACTGTTCGCTATGGTCTGCGTTTACTATCGTGGCGATATTGATCCAATAATCCTAATCATGTTTTTCGTGGGAATGATGTTGTTTGTTATTCCTCTTCTTCTCCATGCCTCCATTTCTGGAGAGCGGGAGCGCCGAAGTTGGGATATGTTGCTTGTCGCTCCGATTACCCATGGGCAAATCATTGCGGGGAAATTTATGGGTGCCTTTGCTGGTCTTGCAATGGGACTAGGGCTTTACATCATTCCGGTCATTATCGACGCATTCTTCTATCCTGATACACGACTACTGTCTTTGATTCTGGCCTTGTTAACGGTTTTGGCTCAAGGAGCCTCTCTGATTGCGATGACCTTACTAATTTCTTCAAGGGTTAAGCGCCCGCTGGTCGCCTTAGCAGTGTCAATCGGGGTTATTGTGATCTACTTCATTTTTGTTCCTGGTCTGGTTTCGACGGTCACTTCCTTCACGGGAAGTTTTGTAACTGGCCTTGTTTCTCCCTTTGAAGTACTCAGAAGACTTTCGCCTAGTGGAAATGGAATGCGGGATGCCTACGGAAACCAATCTGTAATTCAAGGTCTCGATTTGTTTGCTTTAACAACAGGGCATTTCTTGTATCAATTCATCATCACAATCACCTTGTTGGTTTGGGCGACCAAAACCCTTGTTTTTGCAGACCACGAAGTAAAGTTCATTCCCAAAAAGAAACGCCATGCTTGAAGTAAAAAATCTACATAAGACCTTTGGTGGCTTTACTGCCGTTCAAAACATTTCGTTTACCCTAAAGCCTGGCGACATTTTTGGATTTATCGGTAGCAACGGAGCCGGGAAAACTACGACAATTCGGATGCTTTCGACGTTGTTGGAGCCAACTTCCGGAACTGCGACGCTTAATGGGGTCGATATTCTTGAGAACCCCATGCAGATTCGTAGAATGATTGGCTACATGCCGGACTTCTTCGGTCTTTATGACGATGTTAAGGTTTGGGAGTATCTCGATTTTTTTGCTTCCATTTATGGTGTGCAAAAGAGAGACAAGGTCATTGATGAGGTTTTGGAACTTACGGATTTGAGTATAAAGAAACACTCCTTTGTCCAATCGCTCTCTCGAGGCATGCAGCAAAGGTTATGTCTGGCCAGGTGTTTGGTTCACGACCCGAAATTACTCTTACTTGATGAGCCTGCTTCAGGATTAGATCCTAGAGCAAGAGCAGAGCTTAAAGAGCTGATTGCCGAATTGGGAAGAATGGGGAAAATTGTCATCGTTTCTTCTCATATCCTTCCGGAGCTTTCAGACTTCTGCAATTGCGTTGGCATTATTGAGCGTGGAGACCTTCTCGCCTTTGGCGATGTCGCTTCGGTAGTTCGCAGCATTCGGCCGACTAAATTGGTTCGAATTCAATGTATTAGTGATCTGCAGAAGCTAGAAAGCTTGATCATCAAAACCAAGAATGTTCAGAAGTGTGAGGCTATTGGATCTGGCGAGTTCTTAGTCGAACTTGCGGGCGACGATACAGATCAGGCTCAATTTTTAAAGTCCATGGTTGATGACGGACATCAAATTACTAATTTCAGTGAAGATCAAGCGAACTTGGAAGACGTGTTCCTTAAACTTACGACTGGAGCTGTGAATTAATAGTGGCTGGCGAATTGTCTTGGATTAAGGGGATTCAGCGCACTTACGTCGGCAATGCCACGGCTACTCGCGACATGAGAGTTCAGTTGCGAGGCAGTAGGGCGGTTGTACTGTTCACCATCTACCTTGTCGTTATGACTTTTGTACTTCTGATGATCTATGACAATTCTCTCGGAGACGCCTATGGGCAAAATAGCTTAGCCACGGCTCAGAGCAGACTGCAAACATTCTATTACTCGACACTTGCATCGCTTGCAATAGTGATCACCCTGGTGGCACCAAGCATGGGTGCCTTTGCCATCGTGAGCGAAAAGCAGCGTCGCTCGTTGGATCTCGTTTTTTCGGCTCCAACTGAGCCAAAGTACTACCTTGTTGGCAAACTGATTAGCTCTTATAGGTTCGTCTGGTTGCTACTTGTACTCTCTTTACCATTTTGCGCAGTCAGTGTAACTCTTGGCGGAACAACATGGGCTCAGCTCTTAATCACCTTCATCCTTTATTCAATGTATGGGCTTGTCTGCGTTTCGTTTGGTTTGCTTATGTCAACCTTGTGCAACAAAGTTTTGCCCGCAATCATTTGGACCTATGCGGCGCTTGGCTGCTTTTTGATTGTAACCGGTTGGTTGGTAGCCGCCAGTAGCTTTGGATCAGGTGGCACATTTTCGAATGTAAATCCTGTTTTTAGCCTTAATCCAATTTGCTACTCATTTGTTGCCGATCAAAAATGGCCCGTTTTCGGTTATGAAATTCCATCTTGGATTTTGTCGATTTTGATGCATCTGATTGTTGTAAAGTTCATCGTTCTCTCGGCAGGCTCGATGATAGCGCCGGGTAACTCGAAGGAGATATTTGGCCTAAGGGTTCATTCTCTGGTCTACTCATCGGCAATCTTTCTCCTGGTTTCAATGAGCATGGGGCCATTTCTCGTGAGTGCAATGGGTTCGGGTCTCGCTACAACCTTTGGGTCTTTAGGTGGTGCCGAAGGACTCCAAGTTATTCACGGGCGAACCTTGTTTACCTTGTTGTTTGTGCTTGGCATCATCGTTGTTCCGTACTTGGCGGGGTTTGGATTTAACGACCTAAGGCGGCATCGACCCGATGGGCTCTTTAACATTCGTGAAACGTTCACAGGAAGACCAAGTGGACACCTTCCGTTTCTTAGCTTGCTCTTTGGTCTCTCTACTTTGGCTTATTGCATTGGCAGTAAGTTTCCGTACGGGTCTTCTCCATTTTTGGGAATTACGTCTTCATCTACGACAACAGTCGTGCTGGGACTTAATCCGGTTTCGCCTTACTTTCTGATGTACGTCCTTTTGATTTTCTCGATATGGTTGGCAGCGTTTTTCTCAGGCTGGTACGCATCGAGCAGGAATCCAATACTTTCGCGAGGACGAACAATATCCTTGTTCTTTTTTGTTCTAGGCATCATCCTGCCTACCGCCATATTCTTAATATTGGCTAGCGACGAAAGTAGAACTGCGACGGGAGTTTGGTCACTTAATCCTATAGCAGGAGTTTTGTGTGACATTCATGCTTCAAAAATGACCGGGATCCATAGTGTAATAGTGCTGTGTATAGCCGTATTGTTAATTATGATTACCATTCCACAATTTAATAAACAAGTGTCACGAAATACATTGATTCGATCGGAGGATCGCCAATGATAGCTACGAAAAAATTTCAGCCGTTTAGAAGAAGAATCCAGTTCTTGCAAGCAATAGAGGGAGCTGCTGCTGGCACTGCAGTTGGTTCCTTGATTGGTATTGTGTGGGCGATCTTGGATTGGCGAGGAGTCTTCTATTTTGAATGGAATCAATTTGCACTTCTGGTCGCTGCGTCGGTTGTGATTGGAATAGTAGTTCGCACGTTTAGTCGGGTTGATGACCTTTCGATTGCCCGAAGCATTGATCGTCGAGCCAAGCTTAAGGACAGACTCGGAACCTCAGCGGAGATCAGTATTAATGACAACGCCTTTACTCAACTCCTCAGTGACGATGCAACTGCACGGTTGAACGGACTCAGACCCAATACCCTTTATCCTGTTCGCCTCAAACGCTTTCATTTTGTGGGATTCATCGGTATTGCCCTGGTCGCATGTATCTTGTTCTTTGCAAATTCAAAGTTATTCTTGCCACAGGAGGCTCTCGTCGCCAAAGAATCGATGAAAAAAGAGTCCAAGCGATTAGAAGAACTGAAGAAAGCGATCTTTGACGATTCCACCGACAAAAAGAGCACGAGCCCTGAACTGTTGGCATTGCAAAAGGACCTGATGAAACTTCAGAAGGACTACGAAAAAGCACGAATTGATCCGAAGGAAGCAATGATTCGCGCAGACGAACTCGCGAAGAAGGCTGACGAACTTGCGAAAAAGAGTGCGGTCCAAGAGCTTGACAAGCTGAAAGAATCAGAGTCAATGCTGGACAAGATGCAAAAGGATGCTTTGCAAAAGGCTGGATTGGAGAAAGCGGACATGGACTCAGTAAAGATGAGTGATACCGACTTTAATCAGAAAATGGAAGCATCAATGCAGAATGCAAAGAATGCGAAAAGTAAAGTTGACGAGCTCCAAAAGAAACTAGAATCCCTGAAAGCCCGGCTTAATAAACCGGGATTGGATGCGGCGGCTAAAAAGGATCTCGAAAATCAGATTCAGAAGACAGAAAAGGAACTTCAAGAGGCCCTAAAAAATGCCGAGCAGGCTCAAAAGGACATGGAGTCGATGCAACTATCCCAAGAAGCTCGGGATGTTCTCAAAAAGATCTTTGACGATCCTATGTGGAAGAAAATCCAAGAAGCTGCTCAGAAGGCAAAGCAGAGCGCCGAGCAGGCGGCCAAAACTGGACAACCGTCATTGTCCAAGGAAGAGCGACAGAGACTACAAAAGGAGATGGAAGAATTCCTCAAGAAGATGGCCGATGATGACTTCCGAAAGGCTTATCTTCAGAAACTGCTTGATTCGCTTAAAGATGGCTGCGGCACATGACAAGGTGCAGGTTTGGGTCTCGGTCTGGGACTCGGAATGGGAAGTGGAATGGGAAGTAGTTCTGGTCCAGGACCAGATAATGATGTTATGATCATGGACACGGGTCATGTGAATTTGCAGAAACCTGAACAAGGTAAAGGAAAGGGCAATCCTCTTTTTGCACCAACAGAAAGGGACAACTCTCAGCCAGGAATGGAGATGACTTTTGAAATTAAGGCACCGACATTCAAGGGAACGAAAACATCCGTTCCGTATAAAAACGTACTGCCTTCGTACACAAAGAAGGCCGAATCGGCTCTCAACAAAAATGAGATACCAAAGGAACATCAACAGCGCGTCAAACGATATTTTGAAAGTCTGAAAAAGTGAACTATGTCAGCAGAACAAGCAACTTGGTTTCGTCAAACATTTGACCGGATAAAGTCCGAAGTCAATAAGGTCATCGTTGGACAAGAAGAAGTCGTTGACTCAGTCCTGATTGGTCTCGCGGCTAATGGGCATATCCTCCTTGAGGGAATGCCCGGTCTTGGCAAGACTCTCCTCGTAAAGTCCTTGTCTCAGGCTCTCTCTTTGGACTTCTCGCGAATACAATTCACCCCGGATATGATGCCAGCCGATGTCACAGGAACTAACGTGCTCAACGATGCGCGAATGTTTGAATTCCGAAAAGGACCAATTTTTGCCAATATTGTTTTGGCGGATGAAATCAATCGTGCGACACCAAAAACGCAGTCGGCCCTACTCGAAGCGATGCAAGAAAGATCGGTAACTGTCAGCGGAAAGAGACACGACTTAGAAGAGCCCTTTTTGGTAATGGCAACCCAGAATCCAGTTGAGCAAGAAGGCACTTACCCGTTGCCCGAAGCCCAATTAGACCGCTTCTTTTTTAAACTTATTGTTCCTTTCCCTACAAAATCAGAGCTGAAATCGATCGTTCAAAGAACCACCGGGGTGAGCGGCGAAGACATTTCTGCGGTAGCAACTGGTGCTGATGTTGTGAAGATGAGAACGCTTGCTCGAGAGGTTCCGATAAGTGATTCAGTCTTGGACTATGCCTTGCAGATCATTCTTGGAACTCATCCCGATTCAGAGCGGCCCTGCGAAGACGTGAAACGATATGTCAGATACGGTTCTTCACCGCGTGGCGCTCAATCCCTGATTGCGGCATCCAAGATTAGAGCCCTGCTTGACGGACGATTTAACGTCTCGAAGGAAGATTTAGTTGCTTCCGCGAGACCTGTGCTTCGCCATCGACTAATCCTTAATTTCGAGGCGGAAGCTGACAATGTTTCGGCAGACAACGTGATCCAATCAGCACTCTCCCATGTCGATTCACGAGACAAAGATCCAATCAAGGTTTAGCGACATACCAAAATGGCAGTTGAAACTTCGGGACTATTGGAGCCTCGAGAGCTAAGAACTCTTGAGAACTTACGGCTTCGCCCGAATCGAACCTATCGTGGGTCTTCTAAGGGAGAGCGAATCAGCCGGCAAAAAGGCGTCTCCATTGAATTTGCCGATTTTCGCAACTACTCGGAAGGAGACGATCTTCGCCATTTAGATTGGAACGTGCTAGCCCGCCTGGATACACCGGTGATGAGAACGTACCAGGACGAAGAGGATGTAGTTTTGTACGTCTGTTTAGACTGTTCGCCAAGTATGATTTTTGGTGAACCTACAAAACTGCAGATAGCCCAAAAATACGCAATGGCATTTGGCTACGTTGGCCTAGTTGGCGGAGACGGCGTAAGACTAAAAGTCCTTGGAGCAAAGCAGCCGCCAACGGGAATAATGCGAGGGAGATCGTCGGCGTACAGGCTCATGAATGCAATTCAACGCAATGGCGATGAGCAAAATCATGAGAAGCTTACCGATAGTCTGAGATCACTCGTACGCTCGAATTTGCGAAGTGGAATCCTTGTACTGGTTAGTGATGGACTTGACCCCGAATTGCCTGGCGCAATTCGAGCACTTGGGGGTCGTGGTTTTGAAGTTTGGCATGCTCAAATCTTGAGTGACATTGAAATTGATCCAGATCTAGAAGGGGATCTTAGACTCATCGACTCAGAAGGGTCTTCTCAGACTGAGATCACGATCAATCGAGAGACCCTCAGTCATTATCGCCAAAGCTTGGAAGCTCATATTATGGCGGTCTCCGACGCCGCCAAGAGAACCGGAGGTCATCACCAGTTGATTCGAACCTCTGACTCGCTTGAAGAAGTTATGCTCAGGAAACTTAAGCCTGAGGGATGGGTGGAATGAACCTACAAGTACCTTCCCACTTACTGTGGCTTATCCCTTTGGCATGCATTATTGTTGCTCTCTATCTGCTGCGAATGAGGAGACAGGACGTTCGGGTTCCTGCTACATTCCTGTGGCCAAGTCATACCGAAGAGGTCAGGGCAAATAGCTTGTTCCAAAAGCTTAGATTCAATTGGCTCATGGTGTTGCAATTACTGATAGCCTGCCTCCTCTGCTTTGCATTTTCTCAACCTCAAATTAGGCAAGAAGGGCTACTTGGGGAGACCACGGTTATTGTCATTGACACTTCTGCATCAATGCGAGCCACCGATGTTTCGCCGTCTCGATTTGATGGAGCCATTGATCTGGTTCGCGCAGCCATCAACACGAGCAAGTCAAGTGACAGGTTTGCTTTAATTGAAGCAGGAGCCATTCCACGCGTTGCGTTTTCGTTAAGCAATGATCCGGCGAAGCAACGAGATGCTTTGAACCGTATTAAGGCGACCGACGAAGAAGGCAATATGGGAGAGGCGCTTAGGTTGGCCGCTGCGATTGTGAGTAGCCTTGATTCCGCAAGAATTCTGGTTATATCTGATGGATGTTTTCCAAAAGTAGACAATTTTTCGCCCGGGAAGGCATCTGTTGTTTATAAGAGCATTGGAACCCGGCAAGAAAATTTGGCAGTTACTGCTGTCGGATTGGCGAAAACGTCACGCGGTAACGAAGTTTATTGTGGCGTAAGAAACTTTGGACTCAATAAGGCCGAAACCGTTGTTGAGATCCTTGCCGACAACAAGCTCATTTACACAACAAAATTGTCCATCCAATCGCTAAAATCCGCAGGAATTTCCTGCTTAGCCCCCGCATCAACACGAATTATTCAGGCTCGAATTGACACAAAAGACCTCTTACTTGCTGATAACCAACTCTATGCTTCCGCTGATCCAAATTCGGCAATTAATACATTGATGGTCTCGAAAGGCAATCCTTTTCTCGAACGAGCATTGCTGTTGGATCCGAGGGTCACTTTGGATCGGTCCGACTCTCTCCCTAATTCTGAAAAGGGGTCCTTATCGAAGTTTGATCTTATTGTTTTTGACGGTGTCAAACCTCAACCGGTGAGTAGTAAGGCAGTCGTATCGTTTGGACAAAGTTCAGAGTCTAGTGGAGCAATTTCGAAGGGAGAAATTCAATCTCCACGGATCACTGATGTAACTAACTCGCCCTTGACAAAAGGCGTAAATTTTTCAACCACCTATATTGAAAAGGGCTTTCTTCTGCAGCCGTTTGAAGGTGCAAAGACGATTGTTGATTCAAATCAGGGGCCAATTGTTGTGGCTGATGATGGCGAAGCAAGAAAGGTCGCGGTTTGTTTTAACACTCTGGAAAGCGACTTCCCTCTTCAAGTTGGGTTTCCGATTTTCATCGCTAACATCCTGGACTTCGTCGCCAACGAATCTGATCTCAACGAGATCGTCACGAAATCAGGAGCCACATTTGCGTTTCGATCTCAATCAGATGTTTCTGTTTCTGGACCAAATGGATATCAGCAATCTATCCCAGCCAAGGACGGACAAGCAATCTGGAGAAACATTGCTTACGCTGGAAAATATGGTGCTTCAGTCAATGGTAAGCCCAAAGATGTCTTTGTTTCTTTGAGAAGCGACATCGAAAGCAATATTGCCACAAAGCCTGACTTGGTACTGGGAAGCGGAAAAGTTAAAGCAATCCAGACCCCATTTCGCCTCCAAGACTATTGGAGAATTTTTGTCATGCTTTGCCTAGGGTTCTTGGCATTTGAATGGTGGGTCTATTCGAGGAAAAGCTAGATGAGGTTTACCAATCCGCTTTTCTTACTTTTGTTCGTTCCGCTCCTTGTCGGGCTTTATTGGTCGTACTTTCAAGTTCAAGGTTTGGCTAAGCGGCGAAAAATGCGGGCGTTTATTCTGCGTGGGCTCATGGCTTCCCTTTTGGTTATTGCCCTTGCTGGGCCAGAGATTTACCGAAATAACCAAGGAACTTGTACCGTCTTCTTAGTCGATCGTAGCGATTCGATACGAGATAGAGATCGCGAAAAGCAAGAACAATTTATTGATGAAGCACTCTCGAAAATGCCGAATACCGATCAAGCAGCCATTATCGTATTTGCTGGGAACGCATCCATTGAATCGGCACCCGGTGGTCGAAGGTCCGTCCGACGAATAGAATCCAGAGTTGCGGGATCAACGACCGATATTGCGGGAGCCGTTAGGCTTGCTTCAGCGACCTTTCCGGAGGGGAAGGCGAAACGAATCGTCCTCCTATCAGATGGAAATGAGACGCAGGGCGACCTTAGAGGCGCGGCCCAAGTTGCTGGTTTAGATAATGTCAGTATTGATGTCGTATCTCTTGGTCAAAATGTTGCTACCAAAGAAGTCCTTGTGGCCTCGGTCGAAGTACCCGACTCCGGAAAAGAGGGCGAACCATTCGAGCTTAAAGTAAACATTGATTCGCAAGGAATTCAGTCTGGCAAAGTTCGACTCGATCGTGATGGGGTCGTTGTTGCCGAAAAGCTTGTAGACCTTCATGATGGTCGAAACTCGATCATTTTTCCTCAGACCATCAAAAGTGTTGGTTTGCTGAGATACCGGGCAACTCTAGAAGCAAATGGGGATGTTGATACGAGAAACAATGTTGGAGCCGGATTTATCAATGTGCGCGGGCGGCCGAAGGTACTCGTTGCTCAGAACAGACTTGAAGATCGAGCTTTGGCCACTGCGTTGGAACGAAATAGCATTGTAGTGGATGTCGTTGGTCCGAGCGGCCTACCAACTAGACCAGAGCAATACCAAGGCTACGATTCCATCATTTTGAATGATATCAACGCGGCGAATGTGCCCGATTCGATTCGGAATGCAATTGTCACCGCCAGTAGAGACAGCGGAATTGGGCTCGCGATGATTGGTGGTCAAGACTCGTTTTTGCCGGGAGGCTGGTACGGCACCAATGTAATTGAAGCTTTGCCGGTAGACCTCAACATTCGGCAAAAGAAGTCCTTGGCGGGCGCATCGGTTTTGATCATGGCTGACTGCTCTGGCAGTATGGGAATGATTGAGGATGGACAACCAAAAGTGCGGTTGGCTTCTCGCGCCGCTGAAGAAACCATCAAAATGCTGGGGCCGATGGACAGAGTCGGGGTTGGTGGAAGCAGCAACGGAATTGAAATGGTTGTCCCAATGCAATCTGCTGAGAACAAAGAATCAGCCATCAATGGTGCCAGAAAGCTCGCGATTAATGGTGGAGGAATCTACGTTCGACCAACTATCGCTAGAGCATTTGAAATCCTTTCCAAGGAACCAAGCAAAACGCGGCACTTCGTACTGCTGGCTGACGGAGCCGACTCCACCGATTGGGATACGGTTTTTGACATTGCAACTACCATGAGGAGTCAAAAAATCACGACTTCGGTCGTGGCAATTGGCGACGGAAAGGACGTTCCAAACCTTAAAAGGCTCGCCATGATTGGTGGAGGAAGGTTCTACCTTGCCAACAAGGGAGCCCAATTGCCCGCGATCTTTACCCAAGATACGGCCGTAATGAGCCGTAGTGCTATTGAAGAAGGGGCATTTATTCCGAAGATCACTCAACTTGATGAAGCCATCAGCGGAGTGTTTGATGGTGGCGCGCCGCCACTTTTGGCATATTGTCTTACCGAATCAAAACCGCTGTCAAAGGTGTTGCTCAAGACAAAGAAAGATGATCCATTGTTGATGACGGGTCACAATGGACTAGCGACTACTTTCGCCTTCACCAGTGATGCAAAGGCACAATGGGCTAAGAACTGGGTTTCTTGGTCAGAATTTGGACTATTCTGGTCACAATTGGTTCGGTCGGTTGGACGACAAGCTCCGAAAAATAATTATCAAACAGAGATCAAGCAAGATGCTGGAAAAGTGAAGATCGTGGTCATCGGTCGAGACCCAAATGGCAACCCACTTACGGCACCAGAAACTCCGGTACGAATCGGGGCTCCGGATGGAACTAGCAAGGAGTTGATCCTTAGCCAAACTGGTCCTGGAAGGTACGAATCAGAAGTGGAAACCAGTGGAGTTGGTAGCTATATTGTAAGCGTCATCGAAAAAGATGGGAAGGGCGGATCGAGGGTTTCAACTGCTGGTGCTTCTGTTTCTTACCCAGCCGAATACCGAATGCTCCGTCCAAATACTTCATTGCTAGCTGAAACGGCTTCCTCAACCAAAGGTAAGGCGGTGAGCAAGCCTTCGGAAATCTTCCGGCCAGTCGAACTTCAGGGCAAGTCACTATCGGAACTGTGGCCAATATTTATTTTGCTTTCGATCTTAGTTTTACCAATTGACATTGCGACACGACGAATCGTTGTCCCGATCAAGGAGCTCCTCCAAACAAGGAACAAGAATGCGGTTAAGGCTGAGGAGACCCTTCCTATTCAAGGGTTGAAGGGCGCGAAGCAACGAGTTCAAGCGAAGACTAGCATCCGAGAAAAAGGACCCACTACAAGTGCGGGAATCCTTTCCGACGTTAAAGTTCAGACACCTCAACGCCAGGAGCAACAGGCAGTGGTCCCAGTTCCAACAGAGCCGATGACAGGAAGCACTGCTTCTGCTCTGCTGGCAAAGAAACGAAATCGAACCGAAGACTAGCTCAGTTCAAGCAATTCTTTTGTGGACTGATTAAAGATTTCGATTCCGTTTTCGGTCACCAGGACATCATCTTCAATTCGGCAACCGCCAAAGCCTTCAAAGTAAATTCCCGGCTCGACCGTCCAAATCTGCCCTGGTTCAAGAACCGTTTTGCTTCCGATTCCAAGACGACCAGTGTCGTGTACAAGGATTCCAAGTCCGTGGCCAAGACCATGACCGAAGTTGCCTGCCCAGCCCTTCTCTCCAAAGATTTCGCGAGCCTTTGCATCGACGTCTTCGGCAATGACTCCCGGCTTCATCATTTCAAGGCATGCCATTTGAGCTTTCAAAACCGTATTGTAGATCTCTTTTGTCTTATCACTGGCTTTTCCGACAACCACGGTTCGCGTCATATCAGCGCAATATCCACCGAGTTTGGCGCCGAAATCGAAGGTGACCAAGTCTCCTTCCTCTAATGGCTTTTCCGTAGCTTTGCCATGTGGTCTGGCGCTGTTGGCGCCGCTCACAATAATTGGATCGAAGGCACATGTTGCGCCGTTCCGTCGAAAGAAGAATTCAAGTTCGAGCTGAATTTCAAACTCGGAGACTCCGACTTGAACAAGACGCTTGATATGGTCGAAACCCTTGTCGGTCAAGGCACACGCATCCTTGATCAGCTTGACTTCTTCCGGTGTCTTGATCATCCGCAGATTTTCGATCAGATCATCGGCGGGTACCCACTCTATACCAGCGACTTTTTCTTGATACTGGGCGAGTTGGGCACAAGTTACGTAGACGGATTCAAAGGCAACTTTTGTCAGTCCCAGGGTGTCCATCTCATCTTTAAGAACTTGCATTCCGGACTTTGGAGTTGAAAACGAAACAACCGGCATGTTTGATACTTGTTCTTTCGCCTGAACGGCGTATCGACTATCCGTGATAAATCGGGCATCAGTTGCGCTCAATAACACATAGCCAAATGAACCGGTGAAACCGGTCAGCCAGAATAAATTTGTTGAGCTGCTAACTAAGACTGCTTCGACATTTGCCGCCGCCATGGCGTCTCTCATTCTTTCAAGTTGTGTTTTCATTGTTAAACGACTTCCGTTTGCAAATTAATGAGTGCACGCAATCCCATTTGATAGCCGAAGCCACCGAATCCAACTATTTGACCCACGGTAACCGGCGAAATGACGCTAGTGCGTCGAAACTCTTCTCGAGCATGTACATTTGAAAGATGGACTTCAATAACAGGAAGTCGTACCGATGCTAGGGCGTCTCGCAAAGATATTGAATAGTGGGTAAGCCCGCCTGGGTTGATAATGATCCCATCCGCCCACCTTCGGTGCTCTTGAATGGTGTCTATCAAAATTCCTTCAGAGTTCGATTGAAGGATCCGAACCTCTACGCCCAACAATGCGGCTTCGGCTTTAATATCGTCATCGATTTCATCGAGAGGTTTCTTGCCGTAGACATCAGGTTCTCGAAACCCGGTCAAATTGAGGTTTGGTCCGTGCAAGACAAGGACTTTTAGGTTTATTTCACTCATTTTTTCAATAGCTCCTTCATCTTGTCCGCAGAAATTTCATTTTCTGGCAACAATTGTGGAATCCCATCAACAATTGGAAAACCGGATCCGGTCTTAGCACAAATCAAATAGTCATACGACCGAATGAGCCGAGGGCGTTCCGGATCGTTCGGATTTGCTAAGAGTTCCAAAAATTGATCGTCCATTGCTATAACATTTCTCGATAAACGTCGTAATGAGCCTGAGCAGATTGAGCCCAAGTGAACTCTTTCTCTCGCTCAATACCTTTCGTCTTGAGTTCGCTGAGTTTACTTGGATCACGAAGCAACTTACCGATTGCAGTTGCCCAAGTTACCGGATCGTAATCTTGCATCACAAAACCAGCGGTCCCGGCGACTTCTGGCATTGCGCCGCCTGGACCGCAAAGAACGGAGGTTTCACACCGCATTGCCTCAAGCAGGGTTATTCCGAATCCTTCATGAAGACTTGGGGCTAAAAAGAGTTTCGAACCTGAATAGAGAGCCGACAAGGTTTCGGTGTCTACGTAGCCAGTTGATACAATGTGGTCTGCCTTTAAGTCCGCACCTTGCTTACCGGTAACTACCAATTTCAAGTTGAGTTCGTTCGCGACGGTTCGGGTTGAATCGAGAGCCAACTTCATATTTTTTCTTGCCCAATTCGTTCCGACCGTGAGGAGATAGTCCGACTCGATTCCGAGTCCAGGCAAGATGTTCTCAGAAGGAACTTTCTTTATCCAGGGCGGGCAGGCATTCAAGGCGACAAAAGTTTTCCCTCTGGCACTCGGAAAATATCGAAGAATCTCATTTTTCGATGTTTCACTGACCGTGATCAACCGCTTTGCCGATTTCGACGTTATTTGAACACCAGTCCTCAGCAATGCTTCATCTCTTTTCGAGAACCATGCTGAGTTCACCATGAACGATACGTCATGAATCGTTGATAATCCATTTTTTGCCAATGGGCTTATTCCGTACTGGCCATGCAGGATTTGGGCCCCCAGTTTTCTGGCAGCCAAGGGAAACGCGACCATACTCCACCACCGAGAAGACTTCGCCGGAACAAAATGCCAAAGGATATTATTGATGTAAGGAACATTCTTTGGCTTTTCCTGGTTAGAAATAAATACAAGTTCTACATCCGGGTGCTTATCAAGCAAGGCTTGGAGAAAGCAGGTCCAATAGGTGCTATCGCCGGTGTTCGTCCCACCAATAAGACGGGCATCTATGGCAACCTTCATAAGATTTGTTTACCTGGTCTGAAATTTGCGTTCACAATTATCCAATACAATAGCTTATATAATAGGAATCATAAAATATGAAAAGAAAGAAACCACCCATAATGCTCGTTAGCGTCCTGGTTGTATCCGTCCTCGGTCTTGCAATTGCCGCAAAGCCGTTTGGCAACTACAGCAAGAGTATGCAAGAACAGCAAGCGCTGTTGGAGCAAGAAGCCAAAGAACGAGAAATGGCGAAAGCTCGTCAAGAGCCGCCAAAAGATCAAAAAATCGACACATCTGCCGCCGTTAAGGAAATGAAAGAAAAACTCAAAACTGTGGGTACGCCTCAACTTGCGCAGCCACAAGGTCGAGTTGCTGGCGATGATAGCGGTAAAAGCTTTAAAACTGCGGTTCCAACCGTCGTTATGCCAGACGAAAAGGTTCAACGACCAAAGCCAAACACCTCTGCACCGTCTACCCAGTGGTACGACAAAAATTAGGAAAGAGTAATCCGGCAAAATCGCCGTTATCAAATTGCTCGAATTTGACTCCCAAGGTCTGTTCGAGCAATTCTTTGTTTAGCTCATTGCTGATTGATGCTTTGCAGTTGTTAAAAAGCAAGAATTGGGTTCCGATAGTTTTTGCCTGAACTACATCGTGGAGTGAAACAATGATGGATTTTCCTTGTTTGGCAAGTTTATCGATCAGCCACAAGATTTGAATTTGGTGTTCGATATCGAGGTGAGTGGTTGGTTCATCCATTAAAATTAGCGGCGTTTGTTGGGCAAGTGCTCTCGCAACTCTGACCCTTTGGCGCTCACCGCCGCTGAGTTCATGAACAAAACGTGCTGAGAGCTCTTGGCAATCGGTATTTTCAATTGCTTCATCAACCGCCTCTTCATCTGCTCCCGTAAAATTGATACCAGAATTTTGGGCGATTCTCCCCAAGGACACATATTCTCTGACCGACCAAGAAAATTCGAGATGTTCCTCTTGCGACAACCAGGCTGCAATCTTCTCAATCTTGACATCTTTTTGCGGTTTTCCGTCAAATGAGATCTCGCCAGAAATCGGCTTTAAGATTCCTCCAAGGGTACGAAGAAACGTAGATTTTCCTGATCCATTTTTTCCGACAAGGGCGAGTACTTTGCCACGCTCCAACTTCAAATCATCACAAGTGGCAATCAGGTGCCCACCAATTCCGATGGAAAGGTCTTTTGTTGAAATGGTGGGGCTATCCAATATCGTCACCAAAGCCGGCATTGAATACTCGGAATAAAGCAGCGTACTCGCCATCTCTTTCGATTAGCTCTTTATGGGATCCGGTTTCAACCACTTGTCCTCGCTTGAGGAGCAGGACTTTACTTGCTCTTGCGGCCGTTGTAAGACGATGGGCGATGAAAAGCGTTGTACGGGTCTCCATGACCTCCTGAAGGGCTTCGGTGACAGCTTGTTCACTGGCGGCGTCTAGCGCACTTGTGGCTTCATCCAGAAGAAGAATCGCCGGTTCGCGGATAAGAGCTCGGGCGATGGCGACTCGCTGCATTTGTCCGCCGCTCAAGCGTGCGCCACGCTCGCCCATCACCGGAACATTCCGTTCCCGGAATTCTTGGGTGAAATTCTCGGCGTGAGCCATACGGAGGGCTTTACCAATTTGCTCCTCAGTGGCGTTGGGAGCACCGAGCTGGAGGTTCTCGTCAATGCTGCCAGCAAAGAGGAA
>JANPAV010000109.1:0-6052 GCA_031430115.1 Armatimonadota bacterium
GATGAGGAGTTAGCCCAGAAAATATATTCTGGATGCGATGCATTCCTCATGCCCTCCTCGTTTGAACCATGCGGTCTCGGACAACTCATCGCGATGAGATACGGAACGCTCCCCATTGTCAGGGCAACCGGCGGTCTACGCGACACGGTAATCGAAGGTCAAAACGGATTTGTTTTCGACCATCGGAATCGACAAGAGTTTATTGATGCAGTTACCCGCGCCCATCAAACGTTTGGGACCCCTGAGTGGGAAAAAATGGTTTCCAACGCAATGAATGCCAACCATAATTGGACCTCAAGTGCCAAGAAGTATGTCGAACTTTACGAAAAGGCAATGAAGCGACGGGCAGGTCTCGAAATGATTTGCGAAAAACCGGGTCTTTGCGCCTAAAACAATAATGGCCCCAGCGAGACGGCGAGTCTCCTGAGACCGTGATCGACCTCTGCTCAAGGAAGCCGACGAGTCATTCTACTCGGTAATTGGTTTCTAGGACTGATCAGAAACGGCTACGGCATTTCTTTTTAGTCCCTCAAATCCCGTTCGACGAATTGCAGAGCCTTGCGTCAAGGAGTCCCAATCCGCATAACTAATCTGCGCCAACTCAACTAGGCTCGGAAACCGACGAGCCGCCAAAAAATCTGGCTCGGTAGTAACCGCCGACCGCATTGGCTGAGTCTCACGCGGCGAATTAAACGGACAGACTTCCTGACAAACGTCACAACCAAATACCCAACCGTCAGTATCAACCGTCAATTCACCACTCTTCTCAATTGTCTGGTAGCTGATACACTGACGAGAATCGACCTGCCAGCGATTATCCTCATGAACGATCGCCCCCGTCGGGCAAGCATCGATACATGCCTTACATGTCCCGCATCCGCCAAGCGATGGCTCATCAGAGACGAACGGAACTGACGAAAGCAAAACCCCGATAAAGAACCAACTGCCCCGCTTCGAGTCAATCAGCATCGTGTTCTTTCCAAACCAACCCAAACCTGCCAAGTGAGCATACGACCGCTCTAACAACGGCGCACTGTCCACACACGCCCGAAAATGAGCATCTGGATACGACGAGGACAATAAGGATGCTAAACGCCTCAGACGAGACCGCAAGACCTTATGGTAGTCCCTCCCTAGCGCATACCGCGCCACTTTGATTGGTGAAATCGGCTCCTGATAATAGTTCATGGTAACCACGATCACCGCCTTTGCTGAAGGCAACAAAGAACAGGGATCCTGCTTTAAAGCCTCATGGTCTGCCATGTATTGCATTTCGCCGTGATATCCCCGGCCAAGCCAATCATGGTAGGCCCGAAGAGCCTCAGGAATAGGGACTGCTGGAGCAACTCCAACCGTGGTGAACCCAAGTTCAATAGCAATCCGCTTTAGTTCGCTAGAGTCAACTAGGTCCATCCAAGCTTCATGATACTCTCGGACAGCGAAACCCACTGTGCTTCCGTCAACTCGAAGCCTCGAACCGTTTCAAGTAACTTCTGCCCCTTCATCACTTCGTAGACCTCCGCTCGATCCTTCCGGAACGTTGAGCCAAGATTATTGAGGAGGGTCTTGCGAGGCTGCATATGGCCCGCCTTAACAACTTTTGCAAAGCCCTCTGGAAATACGTCGTTTCTTGGCGTAAGTTTCAAAACCACACTGTCGACTTTTGGCGGCGGCATAAAACACTCGCCACCCGCCTTAACCACGAACTCAACCGTGAACATAGATTGGATATTGACGCTCAGAGCCCCTCGGTCGCGATTCTTTGCCTCAGCAACGATCTTCTCACCAACCTCCTTCTGCATCATCAACACCATTGCGCTACACAAGTGCCGAACATCAGAAAAACGCGCCAGAAGCGGCCCAGTGATGTAATAAGGCATGTTACTAACCAATACGCGTGGCTCGGGTAACTCTTCTAAAATTGCACCAAGATCAACCCGAAGGGCGTCACCAACAATGACTTTGCATTTGGGTGCTGAATCAGCAAGGGGCTTGACCATGCGAGGGTCGAACTCCACAGCCGACATAGCCTCAGATTTCTTGGCTAAAAATGTGGTGAGGATTCCTGGGCCTGGCCCAACCTCTAAGCACCCAGAGTAAGCCCCTGCGGCGCGTACGATTGCTTGAACAATGTCTGGGGCGCACAAGAAGTGCTGCCCCAAACTCTTATCGGCCTTTAGGCCATGTTTCCGGAGAAATCCTTTCAGTTCTCCGGCGTCGGTTAAGTTCACCGTGATGAAAGGACGTGAACCGTAACGACCTTTCGCCCAAAACGTTGGCATTGGGCTTCAGTTGCAAAACAAAGGTCGATCCGATCGCCTTTGATAGCTCCACCAGTATCGGCTGCGTATGCAAAGCCATAGCCTTCAACATACAACAGAGTTCCGAGCTTGATAAAGCGAGGGTCAACGGCGACAATGCCGTACCGTGGTGGAATTCCAAGTGCTGTGGTTCCTGCCCATTTGCCGTTGGATCGTGGTCCTGGCTCATAAGCAGATGCTCTCATTTTGATCGTTCTCACTTTGTTAAACGATGTAGCACCACGGCTTGATTGATATCCGCCTTTTCCGATGTGGTAGGTCGTGTTCACTGCTGGAACCTTTTCCTCTCGGACAAGATCCTTGCTCACGATTTTTCCATCTACTTTGGTCACTTTAAAGACCTTGGTTATGGAACCCTCTTTACCTGCAACGGCTTTGACGATACGACCGAGTCCAACCGAACGATTGAATTCGTAAACAACATCAGATTTTAAAACCGATGTTTGAGTAACCGACTCGGTTACTTCTTCTCTTTTGGGTCCTGCACTCGCGATCATCGCGACTGAAAGTCCCAAGATTGTAATACTCACCTTTTGGGAGTAGTTGCGCATTCGGGGTCACCTCCTATTAGCTTGGCTACGCATTCGGGTGCTTATTTGATCTTCCTCAAACAAACAAAAATTGACGAAACGTATCTATTCTGACACGAAATATACTTGTCGGTCTACCTGGTACTTTTCCACAGGGTGAATTCCCCTGGTTCAAATGAACGTAGTAAAAAGACACTATTTAGGACGATGAAAAGCCACGAAAGAGCGCACGAACATTGTTTGCTGCCTCGAATTCGGGCACCATTTCTAAAATCTCAAACCAACTAAATAGGCTGGATTCTTAAAGCCAACGTAATAGAGGCCAACTAGCCATTGATCTTGGGAATAGGTCAAGAAAGGACTCCGTTGGTGACCATCATCTTGGATTCCCAAGCCAAATCCGTTTTCCATCGAAAACCGAACTCCACCCACCGCATGACCATGGTTCTCATTGCTTCGAAAGCCGATACCAAGGTAGAGGTTGAGGTTATTTTCACCCATCTTAAAATTCTTCTCTAAAGTGGAAGAATAGCCCGGATTCCCAGTCCCAATTCCTTGAACCCCAACGCTGAAATTTACAGAAGGCGAGTGTTCAGATTCTAAAGCTAACGTTCCGCTGGCGAGAAACCGAAACGCACCTTGCTTGCTCAACTCCGCAATACCTAGGCGAAGCCTAGGATGCGCTCGATACCAAACGAAAGTCTCCGCATTGGTCAAAGAACCCGGCGCATAAACCGTGTTAATCAACCACTGATACTTTGCATCCGAACCGGATGCATAACCGCCAGCAGCTCACAACGGACAGCGGGCTTCTTGGGCTTCAACGACCAGAGTAAGCATCCAACCTAAACTCAAAACCGAAAGAAGTTTCGTCATTTAGAGATTTGCCTTTACCGCTGCTTCAATAGCTTTCAAATCTGGATTTCCTCGAAATTCCGCAATAACCTTCCCGTCTTTCACCAAGAAAAGAGCCGGAATCGTGACGACCTTTAAGCTAGCCCAAGTCTTGTTCGTATCTCGAGCAACCGGATTATCCCACTTTGTCTTGGCAAAAAACTTGTCCAAAGTCGCTTGCTTCTCATCTGTGCTGATCGACAAAATCTCAAATCCTTTGCCCTTATACAATTCACGAATAGTGTCTAACTTCGGCTTCAAAACAAGGCACGGCTTGCACCAAGTCGCCCAGTAGTCAAGCAATACGAGCTTGCCCTTAAATGCCTCGTTATTCCAAACCTTACCGTTCGTGTCAGTAAGATTGAACTCGGGCAGACCCATCGGAAGTTCGAGCGGAATATAAACTTCCGGACTCTTTAAAAACTTGGGTAGCTCGGCTGAATTACAAAAGTAGTAGTTCTTTCCCTTATAAGTGGCACCAGCTACGGGCTTCTCCAATCCCATAGGAGTACCGCTTGCGTTGCAAACTAAGCACTCGGCGAGCTTTGGTAAGTCCTTTTTAGCAATCGTGATGGCCTTGTCTTGTCCGAATGCCAGGGTTGAGAGAACGAGAATTGAGAGTAGTAATTTCATTTTCTTAGAATCCAAAACTGACACTGATACCCGGATGCTTCATCCAGATCAACATAGGAGTGACGCTCCAATTATCTTTAGAATACGTCAAAAGCAGATGAGACTTCCGTCCATCATTCATAAACATTGTCGTTAATCCTGGCTGAATCTGGTAGTTCACGCCGAATGGAAAGTTAAACCCCTTATCGAACTGCGAGTAGTTCAGCGAAAAGTACGGACCAAGCTTCGCACTCGGAATGCTCTTCGCAAAAGTGACATAGTAAGCCTTAGGGCCAGCCGGAGTTCCGATCCGGTCACTGCTCGTGCCAAAGTTGACCATTGGCGTCTTTTCAGATTCAGGACTTGCGATCCAGTTCCCAATAAAACCAACTTCTTGGGCATTCGGATTCCACTCGAATCCAGCTTGAAATCGTGGTGTAAAGCGATGAGTCAATGTCGTGCGCCACTTTGCCCTCGGCACATTGACGTCAACAAAACGACCACTCCAGATCCACTTATGATTTAACTCTCCCGAACTGAGAAAGCCCCCTTCACCGGGTCATCCGGTTCACGTGGGAACTTGAAGTGGTGACTTTTGGTCCTGGGCAAGTCCATTCGCACTCAGTAGAAGCGCGACAAATGCGGTAATTTTTCTTCTCATAGCTTAGCAGCAGTCACAGTTTGGACATTCTTTCGGACAGGTGCATTCACCTTCACAGCAAGGGCATTTAGTTATTGACATATGTGTATTCCTTCTCTTTCTTTAATGTTCGTGATCCAATCACGCAGCATCCGTCGATTCGGAGTTTGAGGCGATTGGTAATCCGTTCGCGATCCCGCACCAAGACAGTGTCCTTAACTGGAAACCGTTCTATTGCCGCGGAAATAGCATCTCGGTAGGACTCACCGATATCATAGATGATCCAAGTCTGACGCTTTACGGTTACAACCACGCCAGAACTGCGTAGCGACTGGAGATGCGTGGACAGGGTCGATTGGCTAACGTCAAGGGCATCGACCAACTCGCAAACACACAGTTCGCATTGTAGCAGGGCGTGCAGAATTCTGATCCGTGTAGGATCGGAAAGCGCCTTTCCAAAACTGATGAGAGCATTCATATCGCTATATCGGGATATTTCGATATTATACACGTATCTTTTCGATTATGGAGAAGAAGTATAGTGAAATTCAAAGGACAAATTCGTGTCCGGTCAAAAAATGAAACTAGATTTGATTCCTATACAACCAATTGGATTGATAATGTCCCAAGTCGCCGAACAACAAACAGGTGGATTTATTGGAACTGACAGCCTTATCGAGCTAAGAGATGAGTTCGCCGAGTACCTAATTGGGCTGCAAGACTTCTCGCACATCCATGTAATCTATTGGCTCAGCGAGATGACTGATAGCATTCCCACCACCCAACCCCAAGGCAATTCCAATGTCCCCGTAGTTGGCATGTTCGCTTGCCGCTGACCTCAACGTCCCAACCCGGTCGGGTTGACAGTGGTCGAACTAATTTCTATCGAAGGAACAACCCTTCGCGTCCGAGGCCTTGATGCGATCGACGGCACCCCCGTTATCGACATCAAGCCGTACTATCCGCCTTACGACACTCCAAAAGGCGAGGTCAGAGTCCCGGACTGGATTTGGAAGCTTGAATATTGACAACGTTGTAGAATGGCGGTACCAACG
>JANPAV010000110.1:0-9964 GCA_031430115.1 Armatimonadota bacterium
CCTCGCCGAAGCCACCAAACTTCGACGAAACCCGACTTTTGACTTTGTCGTCGTCGATGAGGCACAGGACGTTTCAATACCTCAGCTCAAATTCCTCGCCGCCGTTGGCGGCGACCGACCGAACGCCCTCTTCTTTGCTGGCGACCTCGGTCAAAGAATCTTCCAGTATCCATTCTCCTGGCTATCGATTGGGGTCGACATCCGCGGTCGATCCAGGTCCCTCAAGATCAACTACCGGACGTCTCACCAGATTCGCTCCCATGCCGATCGATTACTCGGTAATTCAGTAACAGATGTTGATGGAATCCAAGAAGATCGCAAGGGGACGATCTCGGTCTTCAATGGTCCGATTCCTGTCCTTCATGTCGCCAAATCCGAAGAAGACGAAGCCGCCTATGTTGCCAATTGGATTAGGCGCCTTGACGGATTAAGTCCTCACGATATCTGCCTCATCGTTCGATCCGACGCTCAACTGGCTCGATGTCAACTTGTTGCGAAGGAGCTAAGCTTTCCAACTCGCATCCTGAGCGAGAACTCTGAACCCCAGGTTGGACACCTTTCCGTATGCACAATGCACTACGCCAAGGGACTCGAATTTCGGGCCGTCGTCGTTATGGCATGCGACGACGAAGTCATTCCCCTCCAAGAACGAATCGAAACTGTTAGCGACGACTCCGACCTCGACGAGGTTTACAACACTGAGCGGCATTTGCTCTATGTCGCCTGCACCCGCGCCCGAGACTTCCTGCTCGTCACCAGCTCCGGCGATCCTTCCGAATTCCTCGATGACCTTCGATCTCGTTAAGACCGCTTCCGATCACCACCGACAATTGTAATCATAACTATCAACCGAGCCACTAACTGTCATGACCTCTGTCTATATAAACTATCCTAACCCTCACTTCTCAATCGAGCATGGAGTTACTTCCCTTAGTCGAATACGTCATGAAAAAGACGATCGACGACTTGTGACGTTCACTCCTCACACTCTTTCCTCAGCTCTCTTACCGTTCATCAACGCTGAAGTTCAATTCGGGGCCTCTCAGGCGGTAAATGACATGTGGCTTGACCTAGACTTTGGCAACCAAGAATTTGAAATAGCATTGGTGAAATACATCCAAACCTTACTCGGACGAAGGTACCGACCTCTTGCCGATGCACCTTGGCGCTAACCATACTATCCAAAGCAGCAAGCGAAATGGCCAAAATTACCGAAATCCGATCACACGTCCAGAGCGTACTAAAGAAAATCGAAGAAATGCATCAACCGACCGAGCAACAGCTAGTTCACGAATTTGGTGGCGATGACATTAAATTCCTTGAAAAACTATTGGGCCTCCCTGTCGAACGAGAAGTCAAAACTCAAAGCGGAAGCAAATCCAATAAAGTCGATTTTGCTGTAGGTAAAGGGAAGAACCGATGGCTGCTTGAATTCAAAAGACCGAATGAAACTTTGAACCCCCATGCTAGGCAGCTATCGACTTATTTAAAGGACCTCGATTGTCACTACGGCATCCTCTTCAATGGTCGTGAGGCTTGCTTAGTTCAGGCCAATAAAGGTGAAGTACTTCATGCCCACACTCTGCCTGAGGTGGCTAGACTACTTGACTGCCTCTGTGCTTCAAAGAATCTTTCAGATCGCGTTAAACGGCTTGAATTAGTCAAAAAGCAAAAAGACAAGCAGAGCAAACTTCAAACTCAGAAAGATGCCAAACAGGCACAAAGAGTTCTCACGTGGCTATCTAATGGTAGCCCCAAAATTGTCGATGTTCTTTCTAAACTTGAAACATTGCCACAAGGCATTGATTCCTCCGATATCCGTCGTGCTCTTAGAAGCATGAAACTGTCTTCATCCAGTTCCGATAATCGCACCGACCAAAAATAAAGCAAAAAAGTAGAGTTTTCAATTGATAAGTGTACACTTATGGTGTACACTTATCAATATGCCCTGGATCAAAGAAGACGAATATTCAAAATTCTACTCTCTAGTAATTCGCAGTCGGCGGCTGCTGCGGGTAATAGACTTCAAGACCAAAGACGCCGCTATGGCCTATTTAGACTTACGTCGGGAACTCAAACGACAACAGATGGAGAGGATCGACGCTGAAAACCAAATCGATCAGAATCTCGATCGACTCAGTCAGCTCGTCGACCAAATCGTTGAAGAATCTCTCATCTGTCAAGGTATGGTTAGAAGAAAAGGTGTATATCAGTTGGTAAGTCGCCTCAACCATCCTCTCACCAACGAGGAGAAGGCCAACATTAGGCGGGTGAAATTCAAAGCGAAACCTCGATCCTTCGAGGAACTCAAAGGTCGCCAGTCTGAAATCGAGACCCCCGCTGCCTCAATTGCGACAAAGGAGTCTCTAAGAGGATGATTACGAACAAAGCTCTTGAGGCGAAAAGCCCACAACCAACCAAATTTCAAAACTGAAATCGAGACCCCCGCTGCCTCAATTGCGACGAAGGAGTCCCTGCTGGGATGATTTCGAACGAAGCACTTGAGGCTAATAACTCACCACCAACCAAATTTCAAAACTGAACATTTTCCCAATATTTCCGAATTTAGGTTCCTTTCTTTACCAGTTTCTAAAAAACACAATGGACACAACCACTTCTGTAACCCTCGAATCACTCAAAGACCAAATCCTATCCCCCAATGAACTCCATGTCGTCAGAGACCTACTACGCTCGAACCCCAAAGCCTGGCGTGAATTCGGCGATCTATACACTCGAACCAGGACCGATTCTCTAGATTTCGTACTCAAAGACACCGTCGAATATGAATCGATCCTCTACGGCGTCCAACAACTCCGCCAAGGGCTCCTCGGTGAGAACTACACTTCCTTGGATGAAGTAGTCGTCGAACAAATCGTCAACAACCATCTTCGTGCTGCCAAAGCCGACGTTAAACTCAGTGAGATCAAGCACTCAAAAGAAACCGAGCACGAAGAACTCTATTGGGACAACGTTCACGAGCGATCCCACAATCGAATCTTGCGCGGTATCAAAACTCTCGCCAGCGTCCGAAAAGCCGAAAACGATATCAAAATCAAACTGTACAAGAACCGCCCAGCTCATTACGACCGGAACGATTACCTAGATAAGTCCACCGAAGAACTTGGGTCCCGCCAATTGCCCGTTGAATTTTATGAACAACGGCACCACCAGCTAACTCGAGAGAAGTTCAACGTCGATTGGCAAGCCGACCAAGTTGAGGAAACGAACAATGAAGAACTCAATCAGGCGATCAAATTTGCTTGCAACCGTTCCCAAGCCAACCAGCAACCTTCGGCACCAGCAATGAACGAGGATGAACAACCCACTGTCCAAGCCTGGGCTCAACCAGAGTGGGAATCTGCGCCGGAGTCGGATACCGAGCCTGAAAGACAATTGTTGGAAGAAATGCAAGCCCATGACGGAGTGGAAATTGAAGTCCAAAGCTCTGCCCCTCAAAGCCACCAATGGCCAACGAAATTCCCCTGCCTCCGCATTACTGAGCCAGCAGCCGAACATAGTTCACCGCTGCTCGAATGATCTTTGCCCGACTCTTTTCGATGAAGTTCATCCTCACTCGAACCTGTTTAGTCACCGGATCAACGTAATCAAGTGGATTGCCAGGGAGCAGTACCGAGCTGCTCACCGCCGTGCCTTTAACCTTATTGGTCGAAATGGTCACCCACTGACTGGTGGCAACATTGAGGACCTGAACGGTTTCAACGTAAGGCAATGCGGTATCAAGCGCCGATTCGGTCGCGTTTCTGGACTGCCATTCCAACCTGAGCGATGTCGGAGTCGCAACCTTCGGAATCAGGACCACATCAAAGGTAGCTTTTCCGACGGAGCTGCTCGCCACCAGCCAAAGGTTGTCCGACTTAAACAGAGTTTCGATGCTGCCTTCGACCGAGCCAAGAACGGGAACCACTTCCGAAGGGTATCGGCTCGGCATACTAAACGATTCAATCGTGGCTCCGGTCCGGTTGATGAAATCCAGGCGAAGCAAGTAGTTATCCGCCCACGCCTGCTGGGCGCCGTAGTTCGAATTGTATCGGAAGACGCTCTGATTCAAGATCGTTCCCCAAACATAAAGGCTCTTGCCGCCGAGTCCATTGACAAAGTAGGGAATACCATCCACGCTCAACCGTTCATAGCTATGGTCATGACCGGAGATGACGGCGTCGGCCCCCCACAGGGCAAACGGCCACTGCATATAAGTCGAGGAGCCATGCTGAGCGGAGGAGTAAGCCGCGTGGTGAAACAAGACGATCCGATAGCGAGCCAACGACGATGCCAATTGAGTCTGAAGCCACTGACCCTGAACCGAAGCAGCACTCGTTCCGTCTGGTTCGTTGAGGTCACTATCGAGCATGAAGAACTGACACTCACCTTCGGTAAACGTGTAATATCGCTCGTTGCCCGGCAGGTCAAAGTAGGCCAGGTACGGGTTGGCTCCCGTCGGGTTACTATTGACGTTGCCCCAATCATGATTGCCAAGGACCGGATAGAACCGCCGGGTGGCAGATCCAGCCCCGAAAGAACCGGTGTAGTTATAAATGAAGTTGTGATAGTGCTTGCCGATGTTAGCGTCGATTGTGGATGCCGCCCCGGTTTCGTAGTTGTTGTCGCCAGTGGTGACAATGAAGTCCGGATTCCATCCCGCGATCATTGCCGCAACGTTGGCTTCAGGAACTCCGTCTTTACCGAAGTCTCCGACAATGGCAAAGTGAGTTGGCCCTGCCAACAGTACCGCAGCAAGAATATTGACCATTTGACCCAAATTACCCGAAGAACTTCAAAGGTGGACTACTTCCTTGTTTTGAACTTCGAGTTTCAGAGTCCTAAGCGTTACTGTCTCTCTTTCC
Source organism: Armatimonadota bacterium (assembly GCA_031430115.1). Taxonomy (GTDB): domain Bacteria; phylum Armatimonadota; class Fimbriimonadia; order Fimbriimonadales; family Fimbriimonadaceae; genus Fimbriimonas. The sequence goes on from JANPAV010000110.1 coordinate 4,863, forward strand.
AGGACTTCAATTGTAAATACACCATTGACTTGTCGCCTGGCATCGCTGGTGGCATATTCTTCACCAACAAGGGCACTTGATAGATGTTTGGGACGTTGGTACCCATGTCAAAACTGTTTGCGACAAATGTACCGGCAATCTGATTCTGTTTTCGGCTGACCACTTTACCTTGTGCATAAAACGCACCAGCCATCGTCAGCTGAGATGAGCCGTTTCCAGTAGCCAAGTTGATGTCTAGTTTTGCAATCATTCCCACTCGAGCCGTAGTGGGGAACACTTTGCCGGTCTTTGGAAGAAAATTTCCATCAATGTTGATGTTTCCTTCTGCGAAAATAGTACCGTTGCCTGAATAGGTCACCGTATCCTTCGAGCCTAGTTGAAGGTTGCCATTAATTCGAACGACACCATGAATGTCCAGCACTGCCGCAGTGCCGCCGCTTGCCGGAGTAAATGAGATGCTATTGCCATTCAAATCTGGTCCATAAGAAAAAGCGGCTGTTGTTGACTTGATTGTTGCAACTGGAATTGTCAGTGTTTTGGTTTGAAGATAAACCAACTGAGTGTTATACAATTCCCCACCAGATAGATATTCCTGCGCCCCGATGCCGGAAATTAGCGGAAATTCGATACCCATAGAATCGAGGTCGTAATCGTGAGTGGTTCCATTGTCGCTAAAAACTGAGGAGACTCCGGCGGAGCCGATAAAACCGTCACTAACATAGGTCCCATCAACCGTACTTTTGCTTGCGCCGAAGTCTATCTCCGCATTTGTGCCGATCTTTGCGTTGCCGCTAAGACTTATTTGTCCGTGCTTGACACGAACTTCTGTATTCAAAGACTTGATTCCAGCCACCGGAATCAATGCTGGAATTTGTGACTCCAGCCCACTTGGGATTCCACTGTAGTTGTTTCCTAAGTACGCAGTGCCGCCAAAGGCCGAGTTCATATCAGTGACAGTCAATGGAGGATCGTAAAAGCCATTGTGATTTGAGTCGTTATATGGCTCAGCATTGCTCCAGACTCCATCGCCATTGGCATCAGCAAATGGCTCTCCTGGATCCCAAACGCCATTCTTGTTGTTGTCGGTAAACGGCTCAGCAGCGTCCCAGTGAGCATTGTGGTTAGTATCGGTGTAGTTCTCACCATCGCCAAGAAGGTGCACTGAACCACGAATATCAACGTTTCCATTAATTGCTTGTCCTACGGCGCCTGTGCCAGCAAAGATGGCGTTATTCCAGATGCCTACTTCGCGCAGGCTCAATCGAGTTCTGACACTCTTGGTTTTGTTTTCCACGGTCGCGGTAGAAGTTATCCAGGCGTAAGATTGATCTGGACTTGGCAATATATCGACGGTGACCGTTGATCCAGGGGCAATGGAGGAGAAAGTGTCCGAATAATTTCTTGAACTCGGCAAAAATTGGCCCTGAGTTAGGTCTACGGTTTGTGCTTCCGAAGCCGCCTGAGTGATGCCAAGTTCGAGTCCAGCTTGTGCAATTTGGAATGATATTGCGTTCCGCTTATCACTTTTCACGCGCAACATGCTACTTGAAGCAAGTGCCATCACGCCCAAACTTGACGTAATAATCATAAACATGACAACTAGGCAGTAGATGGAAATTGAACCTCTTTTTTTCATTGTGAATTCCTCACGATAGCTGTGTTCTTAAGGCGAACGTAATGGGTACCCGAACGAGTGACTTCTTTCGTAATCAAGTTGACACTGACGGCATGGACCGAGCCAATTGTTGTGAGCTGAAATGGGGGATATTGCAGGCCATATTGACTGGAATGAACATCGGGATCTGTTCGCGATATGTTCTTGAGAATAACTCGCCCTGAAGAGTTATCGGTTAATGTTCCCGCTGAGAAGTTCACGGTGTAAGACCGTGTCACTCCGTCGGATCGCAAAGGTTCAGAAAGCTCCTTTTCACCGGTCAAGACATCGTTTGTAGTCGATTTCTTTGGCAGAACATAGGTGATGATAGTGCCGTCACCGTTGATCGAAAGAGACATTGCACCCCGGATAGACTCGGCAACACGACGAACGCTCTGTGCATCGGTTGAGTTCAACACGGTTTTTGTTACTGTCTTGTCAAAGGTTCGCATACCGGCATAAAGAAGGGAAAATGAGCCTAAAATTATCATGCTGATGACGCTGAGTGAAGTCATCAATTCAACAAGCGTCATACCACGCACCATTGTTCTCCGAAAGTTCGCATTCCGTCCTTTCGGTTGAAGATGCCTCATCGGTAACCTCCCAATATAGTTGCAGTAGTGTATGTTTTTGTGCCGGCTGTGCCACGCCACAAGACCTTCACCTGGCACAATACTGATCCACCGCCGAGGTCTGTTATGGTTAAGAGTCCCTGTCCACCGGGTAAGCACTTTGATGGGCTGTAATTTGAACCATTATCTAAGGGAATGTTCGAAAAATAGAATGGCGAACTGGTCTGATTGTTGTCGATCAAGTTGAGAGAACTGAGAGTTGCCGCATTGCAATCCGTTGGATTCAACATCTGAATATGTTCGATTAATCGCGAAGAAATCTGAATTGCAAGAGTCTCTTGTGAGCTGGTTTCCGCGCTTCGCTGAATCACGGGCAGCAAGGTGAAGAACGATAGCGCAGCCATGGTGAGAACTCCAATTGCAAAGAGGCAGTCAATTAGGACCGAACCTTGAAGCGAGCGCTTGCTTGAACGAATTCCTTTGTTGAGCCGATATAAAGTTCGTGAAGATGTAGTGATAGTAACTAGTCCCTTCCATTTCTGGGCCCCAAAATCAACTCAAATATCTCCAAAAAGCACTTGCCAGTTCAAATTGCAAGCGAAACCTAGTGCAATTGCTTTGCATATCGTCACCATTCAAAAATTCTAACCGGCAATGCCCAACACAATTGCCTGACTTCTGTATACTTTGTTTGAAAATATAGACCAATGAACTTGGCCGAATTGTGGTATATAAAGCAAATGTACTGCCTGTTAATAGGTTCAAATTAAGTCGAATTTGTAGTCAATTGCCAGTTTTTCATTGAGCAGAATATTCTTAGATATTTGATGCCAGTAGTGCGTATTTCCTCATGATCTCGAAGCCCTTTTGTGCCCCATTCCATGAATGAATCAATCAGTGTGAATAACCCTTCCTCGAAGCAAAAGCCACCTCGGATAGTCCATGAGCTGCCTGGCGCGCCAATGTTCGTTGGTCGACAAAGCGAGCTAGAACTGCTTCGCGACTTTCGCAGAACTCCCGGCGGCGTTTTTTCGTTGGTTGGCATCGGTGGGGCAGGGAAGACGGCTGTCCTCAAAGAATTCCTCGACGAAACTCTGGAGTCCAATACTTACGACGGAATCCTCGTCTGGAGTTTCTATGACGACCCCGACACAAACGCCTTCCTCCGTGCCGCAGTCGAGTACGTTTCGGGTGAAGTATCCCAGGATGCTAGCGGCACGGGCTGGTTCCACGCCCTCAAACAGTGCCTGGAAGATGGAGCCCGCTATCTTTTCATTCTCGATGGGCTTGAACGTGTTCAACGCTCATTTACAGATGCTCAAGGCATTTATGGTGAACTTGAAGACGCTTTACTGCGTGGCTTTTTGCTGAGACTTCTTTCCACATCCATCCAAAGTCAAGCGATTCTCACTAGCCGATTTCCAGTGTCGGACCTCGACCGCTGGATGCGAAAAGGCTACACTTCGCTCGACATCGATCACCTTGGACTCGACGCCGCGTTCCACATACTTCGTGCCGTTCACGGGGTGCAAGGCGATGATCGTCTTCTGCAAAATCTAACCAACCAGTTTGGCCGTCATGCCCTCACCATCGACTTATTGGGCGGGGCCATCTCCCGCTTCTTCAAAGGTGATCCTACCGAAGTCCTGGCGATGAAGATTCAAGACACGTCAGACAGCTCAGTCGCTCGCCTCTCCAGCGTCCTCAACTTGTATCAAGAACTACTTAGTATCACTGAACTTGATCTGATGAGCCGCTTGTGCGTTTTTCGATTTGGCGTAACTCTCGAGAGTCTTGGTGATATCTTCCTGACCAACACTGGCGCGGCTGGGTCCCTTGCCGGCCTCCCGATTGCCGAATTGGAAGATATCGTCACTGTACTGACCGATGTTCACTTATGTAGCAAAGAGCCGAGTGGCAAATTCAGCGTTCATCCCGCGGTGCGTGATCACTTCTACCGACTCTTTCGAGACACCACAGAAATTCACGGCGCCATAAGCGACCACCTGCTCTCTCTCTCCACTCGCCCAGGGATCGGATTGCCGACCGAAAAGCAGTCTCTCGACCTGCTTGAAGAACTAATCCACCATGCCATCAGGGCCGACCGATTGCCCGATGCCCTCGAAATTTACCGGTACCGAATGGGCGGAAATGAACACTTAAATGTTCATTTGGGGGAATACACCAGAACGTATCGAATTCTTTCGGCATTTGAGACTTGTCCTGACCCAAGCGGGATGTATTACTGTTTGCGGGCGTTTGGCGACTTCGAAGGTGCCTTGAAGTGGAGAGCTCAAAATCGATACATTCGGATCGCCAACGGCCACTTAGAGGCACTACGAGACGATCCCAACGAAAACACTCGGCGAGCGGTAAGGTTTCTTCTCGGCGAATCCGGACGAGTTCCTGACCGCATGGCGGATTTTCCGATTTCAGCCGCCCATCTACATCTGCTCGCCAACAGTCTCGACGATGCCGAAGCCGCAGCAACCAACGAAGCTAAGGTTGCCTTTTACCAAGATGACAAGTCGCGAGCAGAAATGGCGCTTGCGGAGGTTGATCGTCGCCGCGGACACGTCACCAGTGCCCGACGAAGACTCGATGATGCCGCCGCTTGGGTGCTACGGGCGGGATCGCATGAGCATTTATGCTTACTATTCCTCTTCCGTGGTCGGCTCGACCTCGACGCGGGTGATTTCAAAGCAGCTTTGACCACGCTCCAAGAGTCTAAGACTATCACCGAAGAGTCTCACTTCGACCTCATCGAGGTCGAAGTGAATATCGAAATTGCCCGCGCACTTCAGGGGCTGAGTCGGCTTGACGAAGCATTCGTAATGATTACTGCTGCACTTGAATCAGCATCGAAAATGCGATTT
>JANPAV010000111.1:0-2992 GCA_031430115.1 Armatimonadota bacterium
CCCTTATCGAGAACCTTAATTTCTTGATCAAGGAGAGCTTCGGCTTCGGGGACGGTCGTTCGCGGCATGAAGAGGAAATTTTACTTTAACTGATCGACCAGGATAACGGAATCGTAGACTTCCACCTCAGGATTTTCATCAATCATCCGCAAAATATGTTGAAGGACCTTTTCGACCTGAACGGCTTCTGCTCCAGTGAGCGATATTCCGATAACGGCATTTCCGTGCAGATCATGGTCACCAACTTCGTTGGCACTTACGTGGAAGGCATTGCGGATTTTTTCGATCAATTTTCGAGTAACTGATCGTTTGTCCTTCAGCGATTTTGCGCTAGAAATTCGTAAATCTGCTCGTAAAACCCCGTAAATCACACTCAATTCTAACAGATCACTTTACGTTAAACAGCGATATAATGAGTCCTATGCGACGAGCATTCACTTTAATTGAACTTCTTGTGGTTATTGCAATTATTGCTATTTTGGCCGCCATTTTGTTCCCTGTGTTTTCTCAGGCCAAAGAAGCAGCAAAGCAGACTCGTGCTCTCGCTCAAATGAAACAACTTGGTATGTCCTTGATGATCTATTCCGGAGATCACGACGATTACTTCATTCCGGCTTCGGCTAGAACCACAAATCCCGCCGATACTCCGCAGATTTGGACTCAAGGGCTCTTCCCGTACGTAAAGAGTGAGGAGATATTCGTTTCGCCTGCCGCCCAAGATTCCAAGATGGCGAAAGACTGGATTGGTCGAAGAAACCAGAGCGTTGGTTACAGTGATGCTACCGGTGTTAGCCCCTTAAGTACAGCAGTGGAAGGTGCTGCACCTTTTGGCACCGAAGGATTTACCAGTGCGGTTTCCTTTTCTCAAGCAGAAGAAAGTGCCCGAACGGGCCTGATGGTAACGACTCCAAACAGCATTAACGGCAACGAGCGAGGCTATGTTTTTAACCCATACAATGGTGCTACTCCAACATCTGGGACAGTTAGTGAGAATTACCGCGACGGTTTACCACTAATATCTGATGTCAATCTTTGTACAACGGTTGGATCGTTGCCCATTGGAACGCCTTGTACCAACGTTGGGGGGGGGAAGTTTGACTGCACCGCAAATGGTCCAGGCGGACTAAAAACCGTTTTCGCGCGATTCCGAGCAAACGGTAAGGGCGATGGCGTCACTCCAGTTGTTTTTGCTGATGGACACGCAAAGAGCTTCTCGGCAAACAGCCTCAATACTTTCGGCAAAGTCATCTGGCGATTCCGCTAGGCTAAAACCAAATCCCCTCTTCCTTCGTATTGCGAAAGGAAGAGGGGATTTTTTGTGTTTGATCAAAATTGGAATTTGGAAAGTGACGGCTTTGCTTGGGATTCAATTCCCTTAAACCAGAAAGCGGAATTGCAAATTGCTTGCGAACTAATCTTTGATTCCAACAACCAAAAATTTGGAATCAGAAATGCAGTTGGGCTTTCCTCCAGCCTTAGGCAACTTTGTGATGAATACTTACTGCCAGTTGCGAGAATTCACCTTCATGACCAAGCATTTCTGGTTCGCTCTACGTTGTTTGACAAACTGAGTGGAGCCAATTGGGCTGTACCGTGGCATCAGGACGTTACGATTGAAGTAAGCGAGAAATGGGAAACTGAGGGATATGGTCCTTGGTCGATGAAGGATGGATTACTTTCGGTTCAACCTCCTGCTTCGATCCTCGAAAATATGCTTACACTCCGACTTCACTTTGATGATACGGACGAAACCAACGGAGCTTTACTCGTCGATCCGGGCAGTCACCGATTAGGAAAGCTCCGAATCGAACATATTGCGCCATCAAATCCAATTGCATGCAATTGTGAATCTGGCGACATTCTTATCATGAGGCCACTGCTTTTTCATGCTTCGAATCGATCCAACAATTCAAAGCCAAGGCGAGTGCTTCACCTTGACTTTGCATTTGAGCCGTTACCTACTCCGCTAATGTGGAGATCGCTCTAGCTTCCGTTTTCGAGGTAGTTCATTTCGGCAACGCTCAACGTAACGTCCGGAACTACACAGTTCTGTTCGACATCGCTTACCTTTCGTAAGCCACACAATGCGAACGACGGGAACGGCTGATTGAGAACCCAAGCTAAGGCAACCTGAGTTGCGCTCAAGCCATACTTAGCGCCAATTTCCTTTGCTCTGGCTCTTCGAGCCTGGCTCAGTTCGCAGTCGTACGATGCGATCACTTCAGGGTCTTCGGTTTCGGCAAAGTAACCGCGAGCAGCAGATGACCAAGCAAAAAGTGGCAATTGGGTTTTCTCGTGCCAATCTCGACCAGCCTTATCGATGGTTAAGCATCCACCCCACAAAGGTTGGACATTGTGAGCCAAGGTTAGGTTTGGATTGTTGCACGAGAAGCCTTGCTTGCCAGATTGCTCGGCATAGGCATTTGCAGCGGCAACCCGTTCAACCGTCCAGTTAGAACCGCCGTAGGCAGTAATGAAACCTCGGTTAATGATCTTGTTCATGAAATCAACCACAGTTTCGACCGGGATGTTTTCGTCATCTCGGTGGAACACGTAGAGGTCGGTATGATCGAGTCCAAGCCGATAGTGGTTTTCCTGGATGTCAGACATCGTGTTGGCTTCAGTTAAGCAAGGGCTTCCATAAGGGTGATTACCTTTGTTGAGGAACACGAGCTTATGAGCTTGATGTCTCGTTTTCAGCCAGGCTCCAAGGATGTTGCTATTCGCTCCATAGCAGTGGGCGGTATCGAAGCAGTTTCCTCCTGCAGCGACATAGGCATCCAGGGTTTTAAATGAGTCGCCCGGGGCGACTCCCATTAGCCAGTCTGTTCCGCAGACGATCTTCGAAATGTCTTTGTCGAGGTGAGGAATTCGGGCAAACTTCAAGCTTTTGCCTCGTGTCCGAATACTATTCCGGCTGAAGCACGGAGATTGTCAAGGGTTCTCATTTGTTGCATGGTGTCTTCGAGGGTCACATAGGGACACTCTTTTT
>JANPAV010000112.1:0-3041 GCA_031430115.1 Armatimonadota bacterium
GAGAAAAGGCAACCTCGAATATCTGTACCAACGAAGCCCTGATGGCTTTGGCGGCTACGGTTTATATGATTGCCTTAGGAAAGAATGGAATGACTCAGGTTGCCACTAGTTCGGTCCGCAACACGCAGTACGCGATTTCAGCATTGACTTCCGTCGGTGCGAAAGTGAAGTTTGGTGGGAAAATGTTTGGTGAGTTTGTTTTGAGCTTGCCAAAGAATGCGACGGTCGTCCGAGATGCCATGATTGCAAAAGGATTTTTGGCGGGTCTGCCGCTGGGCGGATACTACAAAGGGATGGAAAATGACTTGTTGGTTGCGGTGACGGAAATCAGGACAAAGGCGCAAATTGATGCCTTTGCCGCAGCGATGAAGGAGGTGTTGGCATGACGAGCGGACGAATGCAGTTGATGCCTGAGCCAAAGCTTATCTTTGATAAGTCACGACCAGGCAGAATCGGATGCAACGTTCCGCGTTGCGATACGCCGGAAGTCGATCTGGCGGCGGTGGTTGGTGAGACCCGAGATGATCTTCATTTACCAGAGATTGCTGAGCTTGATCTTCTTCGACACTTCACGAATTTAAGCCAGATCAACTTCGGAATCGAGACTGGGTTCTATCCGCTTGGCTCGTGTACGATGAAGTACAACCCCAAAATCAACGAGCAAACTGCTCGGCTTGCTGGGTTTGCGAACCTTCATCCGATGCAACCGGTTGCCACAATTCCGGGAGCACTTGAGATTCTTAATGGCGTTCAAGAAATGCTCTGCGAGATCACCGGATTCTCGACGATTTCGTTACAACCCGTGGCGGGAGCTCATGGCGAAATGACCTGCTTGATGTTGGTCAAGGCGTATCACGATTCGATTGGTCAAAGCAACCGAACGATCGTTTTGGTACCGGACTCGGCTCACGGCACAAACCCAGCTTCGGCAGCGCGATGTGGCTACTCGGTTAAGTCGATCCCGACAGATGCGGCGGGTAACACCGATTTGGCATTCCTTGAGCAAACTCTGGCTGAGATCGGTTCTGACGTTGCCGCCCTTATGCTTACCAATCCTTCGACGCTTGGTTTGTTTGAGCCAAATATCGAAAAGATCTGTAAGATGGTCCACGACGCTGGCGGTCAAGTCTTCTGCGATGGCGCCAACATGAACGCGATGGTCGGGACTACTCGACCGGGCGATCATGGCTTCGACTGCATGCACTTGAACCTCCACAAGACGTTTAGCACGCCACACGGTGGCGGCGGTCCTGGTTGTGGCGCTATTGGCTTGCAATCTCATCTTGAGCCGTTCTTGCCAGCACCGGTCATTCGTGTTTCTGGTAGTTCGGTGGTGGCTGACTATGATCGTCCAAAGACGATTGGTCGAGTTTCTGGCTTTTATGGCCAGTTCTTGATGGAAGTCCGAGCGTATACATACCTTCGAGCGTTTGGAAAGGAGCATATTGCCGACATCTCGCGGTACTCGGTTTTGAATGCTAACTACGTTCGAGAAAAGCTAAAGGATGTTCTGCCTCCGGCTCATGATCGCCCGTGCATGCACGAGTGCATTTTGACCGCGGAGAAGTACAAGAAGGAGCACGGTGTGCGTGCTCTGGACATCAGTAAGCGATTGATGGATTACGGATTCCACCCGCCGACAAACTACTTCCCTCTCATCGTTCCTGAGTGCTTTATGATTGAGCCTACGGAGACCGAGACAAAAGAGACTTTGGACGAGTTCTGCGATGCGTTGATCACGATTTGTGGTGAGGCGATTGACACGCCTGACGTGCTTCACGATGCGCCCTCGACTCGAGTTGTCGGTCGTCTAGATGAGACGTTAGCAGTGAAGAACCTCGACGTTCGCTGGTGGCCGAAGAGTTAGGCTGTTTGGAGTGCGTGAAATTTTCCTCCCTTTAAAGGTGGTGGAATTTACTGTTCGTTTAGCCGAAATTCTTAGGTAGGTCACCCCCTCTCAGTCACGAGCTTCATCGGTGAAAATAAGTTCGGAATGAAGCTCGCGCCAGCTCTCCTCAAGGAGAGCATCTTTGGCTGGTGGGCGAAGAGCTAGGCTAGGCAGATTCATTGGGCGATGATGGTTCGTCGCCTGTGGATGCTTCTATTTTTGCGATTTCGGCGCGGATTTCTGCAAGCGCTAGCATTCTGCTTGAGTCGATATCAACGATATTAGCATTGACTCGAGCAAACGTTCGCTCACGCAAATAGCTGACAATCAAAACGCAGAATGCGATGGTCCCTATCAAGATTATAATCATGATCAGTCTAGACATTCTTGATTCCGTTGATACAATGACGGGGACCATCATGACAAGTCCAATGCCGAAAGATGCTAGCCCTGCAGGATTGAGGAGTGCTTTTTTCACCGGTTGATACGGTGAGTCATCGTCGAGAACCTTCTCAATAGCTTTCAACTGGTCTAACCGGGAGAGTTCTTTGGCCTCATCTGTTGCCAAAAGATCATCACTTGGCGGATCCTTTTGGAGACTTTTGACGGAATAAACAAAAGCAGCAATAAGAATCCCACCAATAAGTAACCATTTTGGACCAAGCCACATTCTGCTAGGGTTTTCAGAGACATACCATACACCGGTCAGACCGACTCCTGCGCCAAAGGTTAACCCTCCTAAGCTAGCGAGGAGGACTGCGTTAAGGACGTCGTGGACTTTCTTGAGATAAAGAAAAGTAAGGGGAACTAGGCAAATGGCGGTGGAGATGGCATATGAACCGACCCTGATGCCACCGACTCTGTTGAAATAGATGCAGATGATTCCGGCAACAAACGAGACGAACAAGAGCAGACAAACTGTATTTTGCTCTCGATTAAAGTTCTTGCCCATGCTGGAATTATGTGATGGCTAGGGTTCGCAGCGCAATGAATTGTGCAGTTGAAAGCTCGAATAAATTCGAGCACTCCACATGGCAGCAGTAAACTCTTCACTTGCAGTTTTCGATCGAAGGCAAGAATGATGGCGTGACCAACATGGCGCGAGATATCGCTTTGCTTTCTTTGGCAGAAGACGGCATGGCGGGTGCGAGAG
>JANPAV010000113.1:0-3017 GCA_031430115.1 Armatimonadota bacterium
TTCCGATAAGCCAGGTTTCCAACGGGCTTTGCACTTCGATGTCTTTACCACAAGAGTGGACACGATCTTTGGTGTGACATTTTGCGTCCTGGCACCAGAACACGCTTTGCTCGAATTGCTCCCAATAGGTCTTGAGGACCGGCAAAGAATTGCCGATTACCAAGCTCAATCAAAGCTGATGAGTGACATGGACCGTACGGCAGAGAACCGCGAGAAAACGGGTGTCTTCACCGGAGCCTATGCAGTTCATCCGTTGACCGGAAAGCACATCCCAATCTGGATCGCAGACTATGTCTTAGCAACCTACGGAACCGGCGGAATCATGGCTGTTCCGGGACATGATCAACGAGACTTCGACTTTGCCAAGAAATTCGGATTAGAAATCATTCCTGTAATCGTCGGGGAGGGAGGAATCGCCGAAGTAGAAAAGAGCCATGCAGAAGGAAAGGCACTTGAAACCAAAGATGGAACATTGGTTAACTCAAGTTATTACGACGGTCAAACCGTCGCCGATGCCCAACAGAACTTAGGTATGCGGCTTGAGGCAGACGGAATTGGGAACAGAAAAATCCAGTACAAACTACGTGACTGGTTGATCTCTCGACAACGATATTGGGGATGCCCAATTCCGGTTGTCCATACAAAGGACGGAGAAGAAGAACTGGTGCCGCTCAACGCATTGCCAGTCGAGCTTCCGTTTGTTGATCATTACGAACCTAGCGGAGACGGAACCTCGCCCCTTGCTCACATAGAGGAGTTTGTTAACTGCGTGGACAGCGATGGACGACTTGCGAGGCGAGAAACCGATACCATGGGCGGATTTGCCTGCTCTTCATGGTACTTCCTGCGATTCTGCGATCCCGAGAATTACGAGAAAGCGTGGAGCCCTGAAAGTGTTAACTACTGGATGCCGGTAGATTGCTATGTTGGCGGAGCGGAGCACGCCGTAATGCACCTCCTCTATGCGCGTTTCTGGACCCGGGTTTTGTATGATGCGGGCTACGTACAGGTTCAAGAACCGTTTGCAACCCTCAAGAATCAAGGTCAAGTCCTTGCCTCAACTCCTTACCGAAAAGTCCGCGAAGGAGAACGACTTGAAGTTGGTGAAGACGGTGTTCTCGTATCTTTCGAAGAAGCAAAGTTACTGCCCGAAGGAGATCTAAACTGGCGCTGGGTCAGGATGTCAAAGTCAAAGGGGAACGTTGTTACTCCCGATGAAGCAGTCGAGAGCTATGGCGCCGACGCCTTGCGGATGTACCTTCTTTTCGTTGCTCCCTTTCATGCTGACGTACAGTGGTCCAATGAAGGGATTCAAGGGATGGTTCGATTCCTTTCGAGAGTTTTTAAATTTGCATCGGAAATTAAGCCCTATTTTGTCGAAGGGTGGAAAGATGTCCTTCCGTTTGAAGAACTGGATGATCTATCGAAGAAGATTCGCCGCAGTACTCATCAGGCAATTCGAAACTGTACAGGAGACCTCGAAGACTTTGGCTACAACACTTATGTCTCATGGCTCATGAAATATGTTAATGAGCTGAATGAGAGCTTGGATTTTGCCCGGAAGCGAATTGAAAATGAGCGCTCCATGACCCTCGCTTTTTCGGAAGCATTGGAGACTCTGATTTTGCTGGTCTCGGTCGGAGCACCCCACTCTGCCGATGAGATATGGGAAAGTTTAGGCAAAGAAGGCTTTACTTATCATGCCAATTGGCCAACCTACAGGGAAGAATTGGCGAAGGAGAGCGAAGTGACAATTGCAGTTCAGGTCAACGGAAAACTGAGGGATACGTTGCAAGTTAGTGCCGGTACCGATGACGAAAAAGTTAAAGCTTTGGCAATGGCTAGTGAGAAGGTTTTAGTCTACACAGATGGCAAAGAAGTAAGGAAAGTGATTGTCATTCCGGGAAGATTGGTTAATATTGTTATAGCGGGTTAATATGAAGAACTGGTTGATCGGTTTTGCGGCGGTTGTAGCATTAGGCGCGATTCTCTTCTTGTCAGATCGTAAAGTTGAGAACCCGAGTGGGATTGAACTCATTCGAAGTGATGCCGAACTTTCAGATACCATGAATAAAGCCCTTCAATTGTCGGGTCAAATTATTCAAAGAGACATTGCTGGGGAGGCAGTCACGGAAGACGATAAAGGAAAACTTCGAGAAGCAGTGAAGCTCTTTGAGGCTCTCCGACTTCGCTATAACACTTGGGTAACAAATGCATGCTACGCCGGAATGTGTCACAAGCTTTTGGGAGAAAAACAACGTGCCGCTGAATGCTTCGAGCAAGCGGTTCTAAACAAAAGATTTGACCCTCTAGCTAAAAGAGACCTAAAGAACCCAGATAGAATTGCGATGGAACTAACAGCTTACGAGGCGGCCGCACAGCTATCCGAAGTCACCCTTGATCTAGCTGCCGAAGAAATTGCCAACTATAACTCGCTTAGCCAAGCTAACGACATGACTGGCGCCGAGGCAGCCAAAAAGCGTTCTGAAATTTATTATGATAAGGCCATGGAATTCTCGACTTTGGCAGTTGAAAATGTCCCGACATCAGCCAAATATCTTGTTGATCGAGCCAATGTCTATCTGGCACTAAAAAAAGTCGATCTCGCAAAACTCGACATAAAAAAGGCGAAGACCATCAACCCTAATGATGCTCGGGTTAAGATGGCTGCTAAAATGGTCGGGCTTTAGCGGTTATTAGTCGCGGCTGGTGGAGGCGGAATTTTGTCATTCCCCGGCAGCGCAATCTTACTCATCGATTCAAGTCGTTCCTTGATTTTATCGGGCAATTGCTCTTTGGTGTAGGTTTTCGAATCGTCAACCCAAACATCATAGAGACTCGTAAAGTAAGTGGCGTTTTTTCCGAGTTGGAAAAACAACATGTAACTGGTTTGCTTTGCCAGCTTGTATTGGTCAAAGGTTCGTTTCATGCTCTTCATTCCCGGAATTTGTCCAAACATATCGCTATTCATCATCCCAAGCATTTCGGGAACAGCAATCATCTTGTTTCCAGTTGCG
>JANPAV010000114.1:0-81319 GCA_031430115.1 Armatimonadota bacterium
GATCGATCTCGCGAACGACCTGAGTCTTGTGGTGGTGGAGACGAAGGCTGTCTTGGTTCGGACGAACGATCTTTCGAGCGACCCGAATCTTGAGGTGGCGCGCTTCGTGTGGGATCAGAACCTCGATCTCGCGTACGTCCTTGATCTTGAGAGGAAGATGAGCGACCTTGACTTGAAGGTGGTGGAGAATCGTTACGAGATTTTGAACCGGAGTCTTTATCTCTTTGACCTCTTCCAAGGCCCGAATCTTGAGCCGACGCGAAGACTGTGCAAATCGCAAGGACACCAAGGGTTGAAATTAATCGAAGGCTTTTCATTGTGCTTCTATTGTACGACGAGTAGCGTTGTAAATCGTTTCAATTATTTTATTGCACTTATAGGGCTTTCGGCAAGCACTATTTTTTGACCTTGGTCACGGTAGTTCTTTGCTAGTTTCATTGAGGGTGCCTCAACGCTCATTTGAAGCAGTTTGGCAATGAAAATGCTCAGGCAATTAATGATCATTAGACGGTCATGACCGCCCAAGGAGAATTATTTCGACATCAAAAGCATGAGTCTAGCTAGGCACTGGTGATGGTTCTGGTAATTGTCTAAATCAGTTGAAACATGATGAAATACAACTTAGAGTGCGCTGAACTATCCAATGCCGTCTAGATAATTTCAAATGAGGATGTTAAGAGGGTGCGGTTTCGTAAACTTGCATTGCCATAAATTCCTCACGCAATGACAGCAGAATCTTTCGAGGGGACTTCAGCAAGGATTTCCTTCAAACAATAACCGGCAATTACCAAAGTCAGTATCTGACGGACAGAACTAACGATGATCATTGACCATGGAACCATGGGAAGCATAAAATCTCCAAATCGCTGATCCTGGTACCAGCCTATGGCAAGCAAGAGAAAGAGCCCAACGAATGTTTTGCGAACGAAAACTTGCCTTTGATATCCGATCAGCCAAAAACACATGAGAGTAGCTGCTGACCATACGCAGTAATTTCCTTGGCTGACTTTACTAATGGCGGGGTAGGCAAGAAATGCAACGAGATACATTCCAAAAGCAGCCTTTGCTCCCAACCCTCTTTTGATGAGGTTTCGTGTTAAAAGAGTTAGTCCCCCAAGAATCAGGACAAATGCGGGCAAAGACGCTTTGGCAAAAAATGAGCTCGGGCCGCCTGTGAGTTCAAGGGCGCCGTAATTCCACTTTCGCTCAATCGTGACCCCACCAAGCCGCTCTAACGCATTGAGTAGACATGCATAAGTAGAGAGGCAGTCGATGGACCGCATCCGATGGTACGAAACGAACAATCGAAAATTCTGGAAGCCAAGGAACAGAAAGGGAACGTGAATCAGGACCGTGACGACTAAAGCTGACAAGAAGTTTGACCTTTCCCGAAGGCTCTTAATCTGAAGTAGAAATGGAGCTGCCATCAGGGGCATCAACTTTACTGACGATCCCAAGAACACCAGTGGCCAAAATGCCTTTTCGATGCCTGATTTCTTTGCCTGTCCGAAAAGTACAAGGGCCATAAGTATGTTGCAAAGGACCAACGACCAATCGAAAAGTCCGAAATAGAACCCCGGGACCAAAACAGCCATGAACCCAATTGATAGGCTGATTAAGGTTCCAATCGCCTTCGGAATCATTTCACACCGATTTAGATAACGGATCGTTAGCAAGGTGAATATAAGAGTTGAAAATCCCCTCAGAATTGAAACCCAAAGGACATTCAATCCTGAAAAGAAAGCCGGAAAAAGTAAGACATATGCAGCCAGAGGAGGATATTCAAATCGGAAATTGATCCACGGGATTTCAAATTTCGAGAGGTGGACGTAATATTCCGATTGGTAGTAGGTGTAAATCGAGGAGGTTAAGGCGGCCTTGTCTTGCAGCAAGTATACAAAAACAAACTCGGCGAAACCGATCACGATCAAGGCAATTCCGAGCCAACTTAAGTTGAATTTCTTTGGGTTGGATTCCGTCATGCGTCACCCTACCGACGAGTAAGAGCTTCTTTCCGCCAGTTCGCCGCAATAACTAGTCCGACGCTCGATACAACGGAAGCCCCGAACAATAGCCTGAGGCGTGGGTCGCCTGGGTTCATGATGCCGCTGGTAATCCAGGCTGACATTGCGACAAAAGGAGAAGCGATGATGAGATACGAAAGTAGTTCTTTTGCCAAACCCATGCCCTTTGTCCGTTTGCGTTTTGGAGTGATCAAAACCATTCCGTAAAAGGCAAGTAAGAGGGAAGGGAACGCCGCAAGTGGAATCAAAGTCGGAGCGGCTGGAAATACACCGGTCGCGAGGTGCCAGATCTTCATGGTTGACCACGTTAACAGCGTGGTTATCAACGAATAGGTTACGATAAGGGTAAGGTCGATGATTGCCTTAGTGGGCAGTACGGATCCGAACTTTCGATCCCACAATTGCAACCCAAAATCGATCGCGGCAATGTGACTCAGCTTGCTTTCGCCATGCTCTCTGGTACCAAAGACAATTGGTACTTCAGCGACCTTTAGATCTTTCGGCCCGACCAGCAAGATGTCGAGCAATAGCTTTTGTCCACGACCACATAAGTAAGGGGCAGTGGCCTCAATCACGGAACGTTTGAGCATAAAGAAATTGCCCATCGAATCCTTTAAGGGAACGTTGAACCATTTCTGTGCCATCACGTTGCTGTAGAGGCTCAGTTTGGTTCGGAAATTGGAGAAACTTGTAAGGTCTGCTCCATCTACAAAGCGACTGCCTACTACAACATCGGCGGTGTCCGACTGCAGAATTCGGAGCATCGTCATAAGCTTGGTTTCGTCGTGCTGGCCGTCTGCATCCATGACCGCAATAATTGGTGCAGCTGAGGTCATCATGCCTTCGATGCAGGCCGTCGAAAGACCACTTCTACCAAATCGTCGCAAGAACCGGAAGTTTGCGTGCTCGTTCGCCATCTTGACTAGCAGAGCAGGAGATTGATCCTTTGAGTTGTCGTCGACAATGACCAACTCCCAATTGGTGTTTGGGAGCGCAGTTTGAAGTGAAGCAAAGAGAATGGGAATGTTCTTCGCTTCGTTAAGGGTCGGCACCACGATTGATAGATCATAACGTGAGCAACGAAGAGCAACGCTAAGCGGCGCAATTGGCTCTCCATCCAATGATATATCTACTAGCCTCATCTCAAAATCTCACAAACAACTTAACTATTATGTGTCTGAAACCTCACTTGTGAATTCAATTTTGGTCAAAACGAGGACTATTGCTAGGGCTATTTGCTGCTTTGGAATTACTTGCGAATTCGGCGCAGGTTGTCTTTTCCATTAGTGTGGTGCCATCTGATCTATGTTTTCAATTGTTACGAGCTCGT
The DNA here is from genome assembly GCA_031430115.1 of Armatimonadota bacterium. Taxonomy (GTDB): domain Bacteria; phylum Armatimonadota; class Fimbriimonadia; order Fimbriimonadales; family Fimbriimonadaceae; genus Fimbriimonas. Next base: position 3,355 of record JANPAV010000114.1, read on the forward strand.
CTCCCCGACCCGGTAGAAAGATGACGATTTTTGGAAAAAAATATTATGGAACCACAACAATTGACAATTACTCAAGCTGGAAACATGGCCAGAGTAGGCAGAACCTCTGCATAGGAATTCGTCATGGCTGGGACCTGGCCAAGTGTTGAGATTGGCCAATCAATCAAAGTGCCATGGAATGGCGTTTGGGCATGGATCAAGACTAAAGAGCAAGAGGCAATCCAAAAAGCCGAAAAGCTTAGAGGTGATAGCTCCAAGTAGCAACTAGGCTGATCAATTTGGTGTTGACCAAATCAAGCCTGATTCGTCGTTTTGTAGGGTCGAGTAAAGGTACTGAAGGGCATGTTCATTGACCTTGTAGATAAGCTTTGCGAATTCAACATCCAAGGCGCTGGAATCTTTATTCCAATCAACCGCGTAACAACAATGTAAGCCAGGTCAATCTTGGCTATCCTTAGACTTCTGATTCTTCCGATCAAACCAGAGCACCACGCTAAATGCAATAAAGATAACTGGAAGATTCCAAATCGTTGAAGGCATGTATTCCAACCAAGCCAAGAACCCAACAAAAATGACACAGATGATGACCACCTTCATGATTGGGTTTCTCTTAGAATTGCGGTTTCCTCTTCATCGAGAGGGAAGCATGCGCCAGATGGCGGAAATTATTGACTTAAGCCAGGCTAAAAACTTCATTTCTCTACTTTCCAGATATCGGGCGACTTTGCTCCAAGATCAAACCGTTTGTGACCAGGAAACCAATGAACCGAGCTGCCAAACCGAGAACATAAAGTAAATCTTTGGGTTTGGTTGGCTTATCTGCGTTCTCCGACCATTCCCCACCAGTCATGCCCTTATTGTATCAAAGTTGTACGTGAAAGTATTGACATAAGTGCGAACCTGGCAACAGTAAGAAGGATTTAAACCGTCGTTATCGAACCTACATTGACTAATATCCAAAATTCAACTTAGGTTAAAACGCGGACTTTTACCTGGCAAGATTTGTTGTTACGATACTTATCGCCCTCATATTTGCCAATATTAAGACTATATGGGCAAACGAAAAATTGGCGTCATTCCTGGTGATGGCATTGGACCAGAGATTACTACCGCAACTATCGACATTCTTGAGGCAGTCGGCTTTGAGGCCGAATGGGTTTATCTTGAGGGTGGAATTGGGTCAGTAGAAAAGGGGCACGATGCTATGCCGGCGGAAACAATTGCCCAAATCAAAGAGCTTGGGATAGCCTTAAAGGGGCCCACTACTACTCCAGTTGGCAAGGGACACAAGTCAGCCAACGTTATCTTGCGCCAAGCCCTTGACTTGTTTGCAAACGTCAGGCCCACCAAGACCTTTCCTGGTGTGCATGGTCCGTACGAAGACAAGAAAATTGACTTAATCATCGTCCGGGAGAATACGGAAGACCTTTATGCTGGAATTGAGTTCCAGCCTCATCCCGATGTTGCTCAGTCAATCAAGGTCATTACCCGACCTGGTTGTCAACGCCTGTTCAAATACGCTTTTAACATGGTGGAAAAGCAGGGCCGAAATCGTATAACCGCGGTTCATAAGGCAAACATTATGAAGCTCACGGACGGCATGTTTCTCGAGGAGTTCTATAAGGCAGCGAAAGAGTATCCAAACCTTATTTGTGATGACATAATTGTTGACAACTGTTGTATGCAGCTGGTTATTAAGCCCGAACAGTTTGACGTTATCGTCACAGAAAACCTTTATGGCGATATCATTTCCGACCTCTGCGCTGGCCTTGTTGGCGGTCTTGGTATGGCGGCGTCGGCAAATATTGGTGCGACTTGCGCCGTATTTGAAGCGGTTCACGGATCTGCGCCAGACATTGCTGGAAAAGGGATAGCGAATCCAACCGCATTGCTGTTCTCCTCGCTGATGATGCTTCGCTATCTTGGCGAAAGCGAAAAGGCTGATCGAATCCTTAATGCCGTCCTCGAAATTTGTGAAGAGGGCACGTGTCTGACTGGAGACCTCGGCGGAAAGGCTACGACTGAAGAGTACAAGAACGAAGTCATCCGAAAGGCAAAAGCGCTTGTCGCGAAATAAAGAAAGTTAGGTTTCTTGATGTTCCTTACTTTGTCGTAAAGTAAGGAACACACACGGAAGCCTCAACTTGGGCCTTTCGTAGTTGTGGTAATTTTGAAGGGTCCCCTATGTCACCAAAGCATTCCCGCATTTATCTTGATCACGCGGCAACAACTGCGTTGCTTCCAGATGTCAAGACGCGAATGACGGAAGCAATGGAGCGATTTGGAAACCCATCGAGTCTTCATGAACATGGGCGGAACGCCAAGCACGAGATTGACTGGAGCCGAGAAATTGTAGCCGAAGCCCTCGGCTGTATGTTTGCCGAAGTAGTCTTTACCGGCAGCGGTACCGAGGCGGCAAACCTCGCGATCATAGGGACAGCATTGGCAAACGAAAATGTTCAAAGGAAACGAATCCTTCTGTCCGCAGTGGAACATCACTGTGTTTTGAATACGCAACTGATTCTTGAGAGGCTCGGTTATATTGTCGAACTCATGCCAGTTGATCACGAGTCTTTTTTGGACCTCAAGAAGTTTGAGGCCGCACTTGGCGATGATGTTTTGCTTGTCTCGCTGATGATGGCCAATAATGAGACGGGAGCGATTCAGCCGCTGAAGGAAGTCATCGCGCTGGCGCACAAGCGAAAAATTAAAGTTCATTGCGACTATGTCCAAGGATTTCTCAAAGCCGTTCCGAACCCCATTGTGTTAGGAGCAGACTTAGTATCGGTGGCGGCCCATAAAGTTAATGGACCTAAGGGAGTCGGTGCCTTAGCAATTCTCAACGGAACAAAGATAAAGCCGCTTATCGCAGGTGGTGAACAGGAACGCGAAATGCGTGGTGGTACCGAAAATGTAATCGGTATTGTTGGGTTTGGCGAAGCAATTCTTGGGCATAAGCCGATGAAACTGAGGGTGTTAAGGGATAGGTTCCTAGATTCACTTCTTACGATAGGTGCTATCCCAACGGTCAAGGACAGGACGAGGACGCTTGACAGCCATATTCATATCAGATTTCCGGGAATTGATGCTGAAACTTTGCTCATTAGATTCGATCGGGAAGGGATCAGTGCCAGTAGCGGAGCGGCTTGTAGTAGCGGAAGCATCGAAGCCAGCCACGTCCTTTTTGCTTGCGGATATAGCGAAGACGAAGCTAAGGAAGGAGTCAGATTTTCGATTGGAGTCGGAAATACCGCCGAAGAATTAGGGCGCGCATTCGAAATAGTTTCTCGATGTTTGAGCGAGATTCGAGGACACCGAACAGCTTAGTTCAACTTTCTGAACGCCTTGGAGCCGAGATAGGTTGCGCCGTACCGCAAATAATTCTTTATCCTGCCAGGCAGGTAGTGCATGCTGGATCGGTATGCTGCCCTCGAAGACTTTGCGTCACCGTTGAGCATCCTTACCGTGCCAAGAGTCGCCCAACAGTGAGCCTTAGCAAGTTTAAGCCGGTCGGCAGGAAATCGTGTTTCGAGGTCTTCAAGGCGTGGAAGCATCCACTCTCGAAGCATTTGGTCGTCTCGCCAAATCTTCTCGAGTTTGTGAGATGCGTTTGCTCCGTGAACTCGGTACTGGGAAAGCTTTTCGTTGACGCAGCCAACGTCGTAGTGCTCGGCAATGCGGAACCACATCTCCCAGTCTCCAGAACCGAAGTAGTTCTCGTTAAACCCGCCGATCTCCTGGACTATCAACGCTCGGAACAGAGCCGCGGAAGCAATGATCTTGTTCTCATAAACCAGATCAAGCAGAATGTCACCAGTTTCAAACCGGGGGAACTTGAAGCCAAGAGGCTCGCCTTCAAAGACAACGCCTTTGCCATCGATAAATTCGCCTTCCGTGTGAACCAAACCGACCTTTGGGTTGGCATCCAGCAGAGCTACTTGCTTGGCAAGCTTCTCCGGCATCCACACATCGTCATCGTTTAGGACGGCAATGAACTCGCCGGTGGCAAGATCTAGCCCTTTGTTGAGGGTGCCGTAGGTGCCCAGATTTTTTTCGTTCAAAACGACTTGGATGCGTGGTTGGGCGGCAAGCCACTCGCGTGAGCCGTCGGTTGAGCCATCGTCGATCGCAATGATTTCGTAATCCTGTAAGGTCTGGTTCCGAATGCCGTCAAGCGCGGCCGGCAAATATGCCAGGTGGTTATAGCAAGTCAGGAGAATAGTTACGCGAGGCATCGGAGTTCAGGTTCTATTTTGCCGTATTTGGGCTGGGCTTGAAATTCCCACCTGATAATTGTTTCGTCTCGCCATCTTAAAACCTTGTATCCGCTAACCGTTTCGACATAAAATGGCGGTACCAATGGTTCTAACCAGTATTCTTTTTGTTGCCAGTGCCGCCGAGTTTGCCGTTCCAGCTGTCTTTTCCGATCACATGGTTCTCCAGCGAGAAAAGCCTGTCCTGGTTTGGGGCTGGGACAAGCCTGGCAGGACCGTAAAGGTCACTATTGACGGAAAGTCGTTCTTTGCGATAACTCCGCTTGATGGAAAGTTTCGCGCAATGATTCCGAAAATGACCGCCGGTGGCCCTTATGATTTGACTATAGAAGGGTCTTTGACAAAGGTAATCAAAGACGTCTACGTTGGCGAAGTATGGATTTGCTCTGGGCAATCGAACATGGAATGGGTTCAACGGAATGCTTTCGACCGCGATCAGGCCATGAAAGAAACCGACCCGATGGTTCGCATGTTCACGGTTTCGAAGAAGATCTCCAACACCAAGATGTCCGATGTTGTCGGAAGTTGGCAGCCAGCTTCTCCAGAGACAATTGATGACTTTTCTGCAGTTGGATATGCCTTCGCCAAAAAGCTTAGTCGTGATCTTAAAGTGCCAGTTGGAATGATTCATACATCGTGGGGCGGAACCGTCGCAGAGGCATGGACCAGCATCGATATGCTGTCCAAGGATGTCATGACGGCAAACATCGCAATAGGAGCCAAAGAGGCTCTTAGGAACAATCCTAACTCAATGAAGGATTACATTGAGGCGATGAGTAAGTGGCAAGCAAAGGGTTACCCGGACTTCTTCGGTCCGATCGAAGGACCAGACCCTTCCAGAATTGATTACGACGATAATCGATGGACGACGGCCCCGATGCCCAACGCTTTTCCCGAAAGCTTTGATGGAACGATTTGGTATCGAAAGGTTATCGACCTCACTGAGGCACAAGCGACGAGTATCACCAATCTTTCTCTTGGTGCCATTGATGACATGGACATCACGTCGATCAATGGCGAAGAAGTAGGTCGAACCGATATGACCGTGCCTGGCAACTATCAAGTGCAACGAAACTACAAGATTCGGGCTGGACTACTGAAACCCGGAAAAAACGCAATCGCGGTTCGAGCCTACGATGCCCAGGGTCCCGGTGGGTTTTCCAGTGCCCAGTTGATAAAGCTTGGCGATTTGCCGATAGCAGATGGCTGGGTGATGAAGATGATTTCTGACAAGAAACCACCAGCCCCGGACGCTGGACCTGCTCCGCAAGAGCCGATGACGGCGAACAATCCGAACTTTCCCGAAGCGCTCTATAACGGCATGGTCTATCCGCTTGCTCCTTACGGTATTCGAGGCGCAATTTGGTATCAAGGCGAGTCCAATGCTTCCCGTGCGGTCCAGTATCGCTACCTTTTGTCCGACATGATCAAGGATTGGCGAAACATCTTCCGCCAAGATGACTTTCCGTTCTATATCGTCCAACTTGCCAATTTTATGAAGCCTGACGAGAACCAATTTGACTCCGCGTGGGCAGAGTTGCGAGACGCCCAAGATATTGTTGGTCAGAGCAAAAACGCCGGTGTAGCGACCATCCTCGATATTGGCGACGCCCAGGACATTCACCCTCGCAATAAGCGAGACGTTGGCGAACGGCTAGCCAGAATTGCCCTCAGCAAGACTTATTTCCAGAATATAGAGTGGCAAGGCCCTCGCATGGCAAAAGCAAGTTTTAATGGTGGAATAGCCACGATTGAACTCAGCCATGCGATTGGCTTAAATACAACCGACGGCAAGGCACCTCGATGCTTTGCAATTGCCGGAGAGGATCGAAAGTGGCGATGGGCCACGGCCGAAATAGTCGGAAGCTCTGTGAAGCTTAGTCATTCCGAGGTACCTAATCCAGTTGCCGTTAGATATGGTTGGCAAGATAACCCGCAGGTGAACCTTGTGAATAGCGACAAGCTTCCAGCGATGCCGTTCCGAACAGACGCTTGGCCACTTCTAACCCGCGACAATCGTTAGTATGTAAGTTGGGGGAACGTCCGCAGGCATCGTTCCTCCAGCTAATCATCGTTAAGCTTGCCCAGAGATAGCTTTGTCCACCGATTCTCGCTCAGGGGTACCCGGTTTGGTTACTTCCTGCATTTTGTAAAGGACTTCTCGAAGCTCGCGGTTCGTAGCTCCGTTTGCGGCTCTAATTTGGAATGCCTCAGTATACGATTCGTACGCTTTGGCATCGTCACCGGCTTCATGATATGCGTCACCAGCTCGAATAAGTATCGATGCCTTAGCAATATCGGTAATAGTTTTTTCACCGTTCGAGGCATCTGCAGTAAGTTGGTCTCCACTTGGACCCGCAGGCTTTAGGTTAGGATCTGGCGTTGGGCTTGACGCATCACGTTCTGCCGGGCGAAAAGCTTTAGTGTTTTCTAGGGTCGGAACCGGGACTCCGGTCTGAGACATTGACGCCACACTATCAGCTGGCTTCGACGGACCTTTCTTAGCGGTTGAGTCCTGTATTGACTTGGTCAGCGCAATAAAGCCAAATACCAGGATGGCTGCGATGACCATAAACATGATAAATGCCCAAACGAATTGTCGCATCCGTTCACGTGCCTCAGCACTCACCAATGGCGGGCCAGGTGGTGGCGGATAGTAGACGTTGTATGGCTGCTGGTTGGGCATCTGTCCTACACCCGGTGCTTGGTAAGGATTGTAGGCACCGTATGTCGGAGGAGCCGAGATCACGGGTGGTGCAGCAATGGTCTGTCCGTAAGGACTGTACGCCGGCAATACGCCACCATATTGGGTTTGTCCATATGGCTGAGGTTGCCCATAGGGTGTCTGAATCGGTTGACCGTATGGATCGGGAGCTTGGTAAGGAGAAACGTAGGGTGGAGCCACAAGGCTTTGGGGTGGTTGACCATAAGGGTCAAATCCGGCAACTGGGCTTTGGTAATGCTGTCCTGGCTGCTGGGCTTCCTGCAGTGCCTCTCGCATCTCATTGGCATTGTGGTAACGCATCTGGGGCGCTTTTTCAAGGGCCTTGGCAATGACTTTGTATATCGGTTGGGAAATTTGAGTTGTGGTCGGGAGCGAACCATTAACAATTGCGTGAGTGATCGCGATGACATTGTCACCTTGGAAGGGCTTGTTGCCCGTTAACATTTCGTACAACATCACGCCCACACTGAATAAGTCGGTGCGGTTATCGATTTCCTTGCCGACAACTTGCTCAGGGGACATATAGCTTGGTGTCCCGAATACTTGTCCGTCCATCGTGAGGTTGGGTTGGAAGGTGAGTCGAGCAATCCCAAAGTCGGTTATTTTGACTCCATTGTCTGAGGTTAATTGAATATTATCGGGTTTGATGTCGCGGTGGACGACACCTTTGTCGTGAGCATGAGCGAGGCCGCTCAAGATTGCAGAAATGATTTCAATTGCCCTTTCTACGGGAATAAATCCAGAATTATCGATCTCTTTCCTCAGCGTGATACCGTCGAGGTACTCCATCGCCATGTATGACCGTCCATCGTCCACACTGGCAGTAAACACCGTCATGATGTTGGGATGATTCATCTGGGAGACCGCATGGATCTCTCGTCCAAACCGGCTGACTCGATCGGCTAATTGTTGCGGTGTTGAACCCGCAGGCATATTCAGCTCCTTGACCGCTACGCGGCGATTCATCAACGGATCGTAAGCTTCATAGACGATATCGTTCGAACGCGCAATTTCGCGGATGATCTGGTACTGACCAAGCGTTGTAGGAGGGCTGCTCATTCGGAGTTAGACTTACTAATATTCTAGGGTTATTTTTGAGTTTACAGAGTGGTTAATTTTACTTGACATCTTTACGGGGTGAAAATGTTCAATTTTATGGAAAACTTACACCGAAACCTGTCTTAAAATCGCTTGCCTTTGCCTCTATGTTCTCGTCCATTCAGTTAATCACCCAAGAAGAACCGTGTCTAAATTTCGTTCCATGCTCATGTTCGGTACCTTAGCGGCTTGTTCGCTTGGGACGGTTGCGCATCAAAAACAAATTCAGATTTGGTCAGCGGGCTTTGGTCCTGCCAAAGACATTAAGGTCAAAAATCCGAAGTTCGTTTGGCAAGTTTGGGCTGATGGTGATGCAAAAATCACGGCCGCATCGTTTTTCATCAACGGCAAAGAAGTTGATGCCAAATACGACAACCGCAAGAAGGAACTCTTCTTTGAATCTGGCGATACTCTTGCGCCAGGTACTTATTCGGTGGTTGCTCATGTAAAAGTGGACGATTGGGCGAAGTTCGACAAGAAGTGGACCGTCACGATTCGACCCGACGCAGTCAAGAACGTTGACGAGATTTCTGCCGACACCAAGCTGGTCCTCGGAATTTTCAATCGGATTCGATCAGACCATGGCTTTGCTCCCGTTTACTTTGATGCCGCGTTCAACTCAGCCGCTATTGCTCACACAAACTACTTGACCCTTAATCGTGAAGGTGGACATGGAGAAGATCCGGCCAATGCAGGATATACCGGAATGGCAGCATCCGACAGGGCAAGCCTTTTTGGACACGTTGGTTCTAGCTGGGAAGTTGTTTCGACGGGCGCACAGAGTGCATCCGACGCGATCATCGGTCTGTGGGACGCACCGTACCACCGGATCAGCATGATGAAACCGGGAGTAACCATTGCAGGGGCCGGCTATAAGGATGGCAATTTGACGATCGATGGAGATGGAATGACAATTGACGGAATGTTCGTCTCGCCACCCGCCGGTGGTGTGAATGTTGCTCAATCTTGGGAGAACAATGAATCCCCCGATCCGACTCGAAGTTTTGATAACCCAGAGCACATTCTTGGTTATCCGGTAGTTGCGAATGTATACGGCGAGAAGGTTGGTGCCATCTCGCTGGTGTCTTCATCGTTTACGAACTCCAACGGTGCGGAAGTTGACCGATATGAGCTTTCGGCGGCGAACGACAACCATTTGAAGAACTCGGTGATCCTGATTCCTAAGAAGCCACTTACAGCAGGCAGTAGCTATTCGGTGAACCTGAAGCTGAAGGATGCGCAAGGGAATTTTTACACCAAGGCGTGGAAGTTTACGACTCGGGCACGTGACTGAGCAATTGATGACTTCGAGCACCGCACCTTTGAACTAGGCATCCAACTTTGTGTTCTGACCCGTAGGGTCATATAAGGTAGCCAGGGCGTGCTTGCACCCCTGGATAGTCCATCGAAAGCCCCGACCCACCGGGTCGCAGAGCAAAGGGTTTGGCGGTCGTAACGACCGGGTCCCTTCGTTCCTCGGACTTGTGACTTTGGCGAACAATCCAGGGGTCATCGTGCGATTTTCGCTAAACGCTCAATCCACGATGACACCCTGGCTACCCTATACGATCCTCCAGATCGGGGAAAAGAAGCAATTGGGTATCGAAAAATGTAAATTGTTCCTTGCGACTGAAGTTAAGAACGCCAATCCACTGGCTGTTACTCGAAAACTTCGTAGATCGCGCAAATGAAAAGTGGGGCCCTATTTTCATAGATTCGGTCTGCAATTTCAAAGGCCTTTTGAGCAATTTGCTCAGTTGGTAGCAAGCCCCAATGAAACTCCGGGATTCCTAATTTCGAGGCTAAGTCAGGGATCAAATGCCAGCCAATAGGATTTAACCAACCGTCAACAATATCCAAACCAACAAGTCTCCAGTTGTCATCAATTTTGATTGGGTCACATTTGATGTGCTCCGCAAATTCCGCCCGAGTCATGTCTATTTTTCGTTCATCTAATACTTCTTTTGCAAATTTGGGAAAGTTGTCAGTGGCAATCGCGACCTTTAATCCATTCTCATATCCGTGCGCTTGGATTGTTTCATTCAACGATTCGAGTCTGCAATACAAACCAGATAACAATCCTGTCGGAGGAATCCTGCTTGAACCAAAGAGGTTTCTCAATACCGGAAATTTAGCCCCTGAGTCATATTCAATGACTTCGTCGCGATTTCGGAAGTCAAAGCCAATTACGTCGCGGTACTTCCTCAGTTCGATCACGTTAGACCCTATTCATGAATTTTTGACGCTTTGGATGCACGTGTTCATCACATTGATGTCATCTTCAAATTTCGGAGTGGCTCCAGGAGGGTAGCCAATAATTCCTACTACTCGAATTGCATTACCGTCGGACGTTATGGCAGAAATGGATTTGCCCCCAGCATTCCGAAGGGAAACAGTAGTTCCCCAGAACTTTGGCCCTTTCAAAACATATTCCTCTGGTCCGCTATAAGCTGAAATGTTCTTCTCAATATCTGCCTCTCGAGCTTTGGCGGTACTGGGATCCTTTGGTTTCTCGGCAAAGATAGATAGCTTCCCTCCGTCATTCAAGGTGATTAGCCCTTTCGATTCTACATATTCTAGGTTGTCGGGAATGCTTATTGAAAAAGCCAATGCCGTTTGACCATACATTTCTGCAGTAGTTGTCCTCAAGCTTGATGGCTTCACTTCATGGGATGTTGAGCGCACGTCGAGCAGCTTGGCGATATTTAACCCGGAAGCCAACGTAAAAGGAGGGGAGCTAGCACGAGGAACACCGGAACTACTGTAGCATCCAGAGATCAACACGGATAAGCCCATCAATAAGTTGCGCATATGGATTGAGGGCAGTTTGTGCATTTGCGTCCTGTACTCGTACTTTACACCAATTGGGCAATGGTCACTTTTGGATTTGTAGCAGATGAACTAAATTGGCTTAACCAGTTGGAGTTCGCTATAATAACCTAATGGCGAGGGTGGATAAGGCTTGAGGCGCGGTTGGCCCTGCCTCGTCCCGCAACTTGGTTCGCCAAGCGTAGCGTCGAGGTTAGGAGTGAGGGCTGCGAAGAGGTCAGAGGTTCCTCACAGAGAACTTATTCGTGTTACAATGGCATAGGAAGTCGGGGGCATTGAATGTCAAACATCAAAAAGTACAAAACTTACGTGGGTTGGTTTGGCTATGTGCTTTGCTTTGGTCTGTTTTCCAAGTTGCCAAACGGTGAGCCATTCGTTAGTATGGGCTTAGCAAGCGGGGCCATGATCGGAATGTTCATTTGGAGTTCGAGACAGACCTTGATTGGAAATTATGTTGGCTGTGTACTTGGCTTTGCGGTTCTTGACTTATTGGTCCCTCAGCCCCGGTCAATCCTTGGCCTACAACTGATGATGGTTTGTTTAATTGGTGCCTTTGTTTTCTGGCGTCGATGGGCAGAAATTCCAGATGATGCTGTCGAACCCTCATCCCTACAGCCTCAAATGACCAATAATAGTATCAATGACAGCAATTGAGCGGCTCAACGCAATTACCTCCAGCCGCAAAGTTGCCATCACACACGACTGGCTAACCATCATGGGAGGCGCCGAGGAAGTCCTGCGGGTTACTCATGAGGCAATGCCAACCGTGCCCATTTATGTTGCCCAGTTCAATCCCGAGAAGCTGCAATGGTTACAAGGCAAGGATGTTCGGACCCACTGGATCACGAACATGCCCAAGTCCAAGACCAAGCACTACTTGTATTCACCTTTTCTCGCAGATTGCTACCGGTCGTTCGATCTCGGCGAGTTTGATCTGATCGTCACCTTTTCGCACACTTTTGCCCACCACGCAAGGCCCGCACCTCACGCCGCACACTTCTGCTGTTATCACTCTCCAGCAAGATCGCTTTGGTTCCCTGATATCGATAATCGGGCAGGTTCTGGCTTTGTTCGGCAAATGATCGTGAATAGGCTCAAACGGTTGGATCTCATCGCTTCCAAAAACCCGACCTTTATCGTGGGGAACTCTTGGACTATCGCCAAGAGAGTCGAACAGATTTATGGGAGGCCGGCCGATAACGTGCTTTATCCAAGCGTGGACGTCGAAAAGTGGCTGGATACGCCTCGGGTAAGCGACGAGGAAGGTTATACGATGTGGAGCCGCCTCATTCCTTACAAGAAGTTCGATCTCGCAATCCAAGCGGCGAAACTTGGCGGATTCAAGCTCAATATTGTTGGGTCGGGACCTTTCGAGTCCACGCTTAAGGAGATGGCACAAGGCATGTCAAACGTGGTTTTCCACGGCAGGTTGCCCGATCCGGACCTGAAATCCCTCCTCAGTCGGTCGCGAGGCGTGTTGTTCCCAGGTTATGAAGACTTTGGTATTGTGCCCGTTGAAGCGATGGCTGCTGGTCTCCCGGTGGTCGTGTTTGACCAGGGTGGTGCCGCTGAGACCGTTACCCACGATTTTGGCGAACACATCACGGAGCAGACCCCTGAACAACTTTGGCAGGCCATCCAAAGACTCGAGAAAAAGACGTTTGACCCTGACCAATTAAAGGAGCGTTCCAAAGCATTTGGCATTGAAAGGTTCCATAATGAGCTTGCCGACTATCTGGAACAAACGATTGAACGAGGCACGAACCGCCGATTTTGATCGTAGTTATGGTATACCGCTCTATGCGGGGACGCAAGCCTGATGAAGATTGACACTATACTTTTGAAGGCATTCGAAGCAGAAATAAATAATGCCTCGAAAATACTGATTGGAACCCATTTGAACCCAGATGGTGACGCCCTAGGCTCTGCTCTTGGACTCGCGTTGTACCTGGAGTCTCTTGGCAAGACCGTCGAGGTACTTTGCCACCACGACGCACCAAAGAACTTAAGATTTTTGCCGACAGTGAATCGAGTCAGGCAAATACCACTCCATACCGACCACGACCTAGGAATCATTGTTGACCTTGAATCCTTTGAACGGCTTGGCACGACAGCACCCTATTTCGAAGCGATGAAGCGTCTCGTGGTAATTGACCACCATGTACCGCACGAAGCCCCGGGCGACCTACGTATTGTTGATATTGGATCTGCGGCAACTGCTCTTATCCTCACTCGGTTATTCGAGGCTCTTGATGCCACGATTACCGCCGACATGGCGACCTGCCTTTACACTGGAATCTCGACCGATACCGGCTCGTTTCGGTTTCGAAATACCTCTTCCGATGCCCTTAGTGCCGCGGCGACATTGCTCGAAAACGGGGCAAACCTCGAACTCGTCTCTGAGGAAATCTTCCAAAATCGTCAACTTTCTTCCGCCAGGTTACTGGGTCATGCACTCGAGACGATGAAGCTTGATGTTGATGATCGACTTGCTTGGGGTTGTCTCAGCCATCGCGACTTCGAGTGGGCAAAAGCCACAGATGAGGACACCGAAGGGTTTGTCAATGAACTGCTTAGCATCGACACTGTTCAGATTGCTGCCCTACTTCGAGAAGCAAAACCTGGAAAGATTCGTTGTTCGTTACGGAGCAGACGAGGATTTGATGTGGCGAGTGTTGCGAGGGAGTTCGGCGGCGGTGGACATAAGAATGCTGCTGGATGTAATTTCGAAGGCAGCCTTTCCGACGCGGAACATCAGTTGGTTGAGGGGATGCGCAAATGTTTGGCATCGTCCTAATCGACAAACCACTCGAATTCACATCTCACGATGTTGTGGGCAAGCTCCGACGAAAGTTCAGCACGAAGAGGATTGGTCATGCGGGGACCCTTGACCCAATGGCAACCGGGCTTTTGGTTGTCGCTGTTGGACCGGCAACTCGATTCCTCCAATATCTTCCGCTTGAGCCCAAGGTTTACCGAGCGGTAATCCGTTTCGGGGTTACAACGGATAGCTATGATTCAGAAGGGGAAATCACTAGCGAGACACCCTTGCCTCACGACTTTGCCAACCAGTTACCGGAAGTTATTGATTCAATGCTCGGAATCCAAGAACAGGTTCCGCCAATGTATAGCGCAGTCAAGGTTGATGGTCAACCCCTTTATAAACTTGCCCGTCAAGGCATCGAGATTGAACGAAAGTCGCGCACGATCAACATCGAACGTATGGAAATTCTGAACATTGGTGAGGCGACGGTTGAAGTCGAGATCGAGTGCTCCGGCGGAACCTACGTCCGAACAATTGCTCAAGACTTGGGAGAGAAGATGGGCTGTGGTGCGTATCTGCAATCGTTGGTCAGAACTGGGATCGGAAGGTTTAGTCTGGACAAAGCAAAGTCATTAGATGACGTCACACTGGACGACCTTATTCCCCTCAAAAGTGCTTTATTACCGATGAAGATTCGACTCCTCTCGGATCTCGAAACCATGCGAGTTCGAAATGGTGGAAGTGTCGAGAACCTGATTGATGCTACCGACGAGCATGTCGCGCTTGCCGAGCCAAGCGGAGATATTATCTCGGTTGCCGCAGTTCATGGCAACGTCTTGCATCCAGAGTGCGTTATTCCTACTGAGGCATTGAATGCAGCTCTATGAATCCGCAAAGCCAATCGTGGTTCGCGCCCAATTACTTTGGACGATAGCTTGGGGTTTTTGCACCGGAATTGGCCTGTTCCTTCATGCCGATAAGCATGGACATGGGACTCATCAACAGCTCGGATTGCCACCATGCCCAAGCGTTTTGCTTTTCGATCGACCCTGTCCGGGCTGCGGATTGACGACCTCTTGGACATCATTTTTGCATGGGGATATTGCAGCATCTTTCAAGGCTCACCCGTTAGGAATGCCGATGTATTTGGGTTTTACGTTTGTCGCTTTGGCTTGCCTTTACGGAAACATTGTTGGAAAGCGAACACTGATAGATACTAACATAGCCAATAAGATCTTTATTGGCTTTGTTAGTGTGTTCTTTGTGTTTGGCGCAATTAGAATGATTCTGGTACACGGGTATGCCGGAACAGACAAAGAAATGCTTTGGCGCTCGGTGATGGAAAGAAAGCAGTAGGAAAGAGATCAGGCTCCTCATGATCGAATGTGATCGGTAGAAGCTCTGGGTTGTTAGCCCTTTTGGCAATTCCATGACATCTCGATAAACACGTGCCACGCCAAGTTTCTTTCTTTTCAATGGACTTACCCACCTGCGCCCAAGATGCAAACCATGATTTCTAGGCTTTGCAGCGACACTCTTTACCATATATCACCCTCCGGGTCAGGAAGCTTTGCACGGGTTTAATATGATTACTCATCTTTCAACTTCGCTGGCTCTGCACCGGTCAACTTCTAAGCACCAACCACCAGTTCCGTAGGAACACATAAGGTAGCCAGGGCGTCAGTTTTGAGCGACGCATGTCGCAAAATTGACCCCTGGAACATGGACATTTTGTTCCGACCCCGGAGGGTGTCGCAGAAACCTACTAGTGTTGTGCGACCACAAGGGTCGGAAGAATTGGTGTTGTCCAGGGGTGCAAGCACACCCTGGCTACCTTATGTGTTCCTCCGGAACAGGAAGGCAAATCAACCTTTTCTCAACGATCTATCCAGTGAAATCGAGTGCGAAGCAGACTGATATTTGGTCAGTCTTGTCCATGAACCCTTCTTATGTCTTCTTCCGGAACATGGACTGTCGATGCCTTATGGATACCACTATCGATAGAGGAGTAATTGATATCTCCGATCCGATGCTACAAAAGAAGGCCAATCTTTCCAAAGCCTGACTTGCCTGCATAGAAAGCGTTCTCGCCAAGCTGTTCTTCAATCCGAAGAAGCTGGTTGTACTTTGCGACTCGATCCGATCGATTTGGCGCACCGGTCTTGATCTGTCCGCAGTTCGTCGCAACAGCCAGGTCAGCAATGGTCGCATCTTCAGTCTCGCCGCTTCGGTGGCTCATGACGCTGGTATAGCCGGCTCGCTTCGCCATCTCAACCGCGGCAAACGTCTCGCTTAGGGTGCCAATCTGGTTGACCTTGATAAGAATTGAGTTCGCCGTATCCGTTGAGATTCCTCGGGAGAGTCGATCGACGTTTGTCACGAACAGGTCGTCACCGACCAATTGGACCTTTTCGCCAACTGCAACCGTCAGGGCTTTCCAGCTATCCCAATCATCTTCCGAACAACCGTCTTCAACCGAGATGAGCGGGTACTTTTCGCACAAGCCTGCAAGATAATCGACCTGCTGAGGACCGGTGAGCTTTCGTCCACCCGAGTAAACATAGGATCCATCTTTATAAAACTCAGAAGCAGCAGCATCAATACCCAGATAGACGTCTTTGCCTGGTTCGTAGCCGGACTTCTGAATCGCTTCGAGGATGTAGTCAAACGCCATTTCCTGAGAAGCTAGGGATGGAGCAAATCCGCCTTCGTCGCCATAGCCCGTGGCTAAGCCCTTGCTCTTGAGAATTTTCTTGAGGTTGTGGAATATTTCGCAACCCCATCGGACTGCCTCGGAGAATGAGGGAGCGTTGACCGGGAGAACCATGAATTCTTGGAAATCTACGTTGCTATCAGCGTGAGCGCCGCCGTTCAAAATGTTGAGCATTGGGACCGGAAGCGTTCTTGCCGTGGTTCCGCCAGCGTATCGGTAAAGTGGGAGCTTTGCGTAGTCAGCCGCTGCCTTTGCGACGGCCATTGAAACTCCGAGGATTGCGTTTGCACCGAGTTTAGCCTTGTTGGGTGTGCCATCCATCTCGATGAGCATTCGGTCGACGCCTTCTTGGTCGGAAGCATCATGATCCAGCAATGCAGGTGCAATAAAGTCATTGACGTTGTGAACTGCATTGAGGACGCCTTTGCCCATATAACGCTTTTCGTCACCGTCTCGAAGCTCAACTGCTTCAAATTGTCCGGTGCTCGCACCACTCGGGACCGCAGCCCTGCCCATTGATCCAGACTCAAGAAGGACATCAACTTCAACGGTTGGGTTGCCTCGGCTGTCAATAATTTCCCGGGCAACGATATGTGTAATGTACGGCATCACGTAAAGATTACCGCCACGCGGGTAACCTTCGGATTAAGAAATGGCTGTGATAACAACACGAGAAAACTACGTAATGCACCGAATCCACTCGATTACGGGTGTTATGCCAGTCGGCTATTACATGGTGCAGCATTTGGCACTCAATACTTTTTCGATTGCAGGTGCAGAAAAGTTCAATGCTGTCATTGAGTTTTTTGAAGGGATGCCCAAGCATTTCTTGTTAGCAATGGAAGTCGGGATGATCTGGATTCCCTTGCTGTTTCACGCGATTTACGGTCTATTCATTATCTCAAGGGCCAAGAATAATTACTTCACCACAAAGTACAAATGGTCCGAGAACCGAATGTTCTTTCTTCAAAGGGTGAGTGGCATTGCCATCTTTGCATTCTTGATTTACCACGTGTTTACGACGACCGTCGCGAAGTATGTTTCGGGTAACGCTGAAACTATTAAGTACGCAGCAATGGCTGAGCGATTTCAAAACCCAATCGTGCTTGCCGCATACGTCCTCGGAATCTTGGCTGCATCGTATCATCTTGGCTATGGTCTTTGGAATTTCTGCATCCGTTGGGGCATCACGGTCACTGATGCTGCTCAACAGCGTATCCAGAAGATTTCTGGCGTAGTGTTTATTGCCATCACTCTGATGGGCTGGGCCGCATTGGTCGGCTTCTTCATTCACCCGAACGACAGTGCGAAGACTCCTGCCCCAGTAATTCAGGACCCTGGAACTGCAAAAATCTAATCAGTCAACGATCTGCATAGATTTTGATAGGATTGAGTTGTCTTATCCTTGGTAATTGACGTTAATTTGCGGCACGCATGTGGTTTGGAAGGTTTACAGTAAGTCCAGTTCTACAATGAAGCATAAAGGTCAACTGGGTTGCCGTCAGGATCAAGGACTTGGGCATACCTCTGTCCCCAGAACGCATCGAACGGTTCAGTCTTCCCTTCAAAACCGGCATCAACTATCGCCACATATGCTTCGTCGACCCCAGCAGGAGTTCCTGCGTTAAACGCCATTCCCATTCGATGACCTACCGGGGCTTCCCAATGGCCGATGCTCTTCATCAGCTCAACTGAGTCCAAAGCAAACCGCATTCCATTTTCGAGTTCAACTTCGACATGATCGCTCTCGGCATCAGGCAAAGGTATTCCAACCAAACGATAGAAATCTACAGACCGGGCAAGGTCAGCGGAGACGACCCCGACATAATCCCACTTTAGTTTCATAGAATTTCAATTATACAGAGATATGTCTACTATTTCAAGTGATGTTTTGCCGGTTTTCCACATTGTGGAACCGAATTTTGACGAAGTGTGTAAAATGTTGGGTAAGCCTATGGAAGATGTCTTTGCTCTACTTGAGGAGTTGCAACTCCTAACCACCGAAGACCCGCGAACTATCGTAGGTCGGCTGACCTATGGTTTGGATAAGCAAGAAATCAATTTGGTGATTTCGAAAATCAAGACCTCATTGCCTGCCGATCTCAAGAACGCGGCATTTAACATTAAGGAATCTGAAAAGATCAAGGAGCAATCCGGGGCCAATGCCGAGGCGGCACTCAAGCGAGCTAGTGAAGAAGGCAAGCGTCTGATTGACCAGGCCTATGAGCAAGCGGCTCAGATCATCGAAAACGCAAAGACTCAGCAAGATCAGTTGATCATGCAAAGCGAAGTACTAAAACTCAGTAAGGCCCAAGCCGAAGAGATTCGAAACTCAGCAGAGCGAGAAGCTGCTCAAACCAGACGTGGTGCAGACCAATATGCATTGGACGTGCTTTCCAAGTTGGAAACAACTATTGACAAGGTTTCTGGTCATGTTAAGGCAAGCCGAAGCGAGCTTTCGACTCAGGAAGTCGGTCCAGTTGGCGTTGGCGTGATTCGAAACGAACGAATCAGGGTTTAGTTAATAACTCGGCGGTCATCTAGCCGGGAAGTAAATCCAGTTGTGTCTAGATATTCCAAAACTGGAATGATGAACTTTCGTGATGTCGCCAATGCTTCTTTGGCTTCTGATGCCATGAACGGCTGGCTGCCAAAGATGCTTTTAAGATTGTCCTTGATTCGTTCCATCTGATCGAAGGTGTAGTAAAGGCTATCGAGGACCTTGATAACTCTTCCGGCATTCTTTGCCATTGTCAGGATTTCGTCGATTGCTTGGACGGGAACGTTCATATCTCTCGCGATATCGCTTGAGTAAGGCACGTTAATAAGGGTTTTGTTTAGTTCAGCTTCAACACGAACCAGAAATGCCTCTTGCTTAGCGCTGAGTTGAATATTAAACTCCTTTAGTTTGACCTTGGTTCCTTCTAACTCGATCTTGCCCAACTCGGCAAGCTTAGCGAGAATTCGCTCGAATGGCTTTCCGAACCACTTTTGACCAGTTCGTTTGAGAACGATTTCGCGAGGGTGGAACAGTTGCATCGGGTGCTCTTGATGCACTTCAGCAAGAGCAGTTAAAAATATGTTTGCCTGAGCAAGAAAAATGTGAGGTTGATACCAGACGCCAGCAAAGCCTATGATCCGTCTTTCTCGGATCAGTACTTCAAAGTTGTCACCTAGTTGTTGCTGGCTGACTCCCATCAAGCGACAGATTTCCTCGGTTTGGACGCCGTTGGGGTTTTCGTGAATCGCCGCGATAATGCCTTCCTCAACGTTGGCGAGGTCAACGTATCGAATCGTGTCCTTTTTTCGGCGAACTTCTGATACCGGCGTGATAACAATACCGCCTCCCAGAAGAGACGCGGGACTGTGCCTTCGGATAATGGCAGGTTGGCCCTTGGTTGCTGCGATCTCTTCGTTAAATCGAACTTGAGCTATGGATTTGTCAGTGTCATTCAGGAAGAGCTTTCCGAAGGCATCCTCGCTACCAATTGCGACTCGAACTTCCATTCCGTGGGTTGGTTCGGAAATCCACTTAATCTTAAAGTCAATGATCTTGGTGTTGGTGACTGAATCAAATGCTCCGATAACCATGCCGCGTCTGACTTCTTCAATTTCTGCCCCGGTGATGTTAAATGCGGTCCGGTTACCACGTTCACTAGTGGTGACGGCAGTGTCATGAACTTGGATTGTTCGAATCCGAACTTTCTTTCCAGAAGGCATTAGTTCGGCGTCGCATGGACAATTGACGGAACCCCTCGCAAGATATCCGGTGATGACCAATCCGAGACCTTTGAGGATAAATGCTCGGTCAATGGGCATGTACCACAGTGGGTTCGGGTCAACAATAGTCTTGAAGTCGGTAGCAGCGCGATCCAGTGTCTCAATGAGTTGCTCGAGCCCTTGTCTTGTCCTCACCGAAACTGGGATAATTGGGACGTTCTTGAATCGGCTTCGCTTGATCCAAGTCTCGATCTCGTCGGACTGCAACTGTTTGATATCGCCATCGACCATGTCTGACTTAGTCATCGCAATGATCAAAGAACTAACCGGTAACATCTCAAGAATCTCAAGGTGTTCTTTTGTCTGGGGTTTGATACCCTCGTCGGCGGCAATACACAGTATGGCGACGTCCACACCAATCGCGCCAACCAGCATGTTGGTCACAAATCGCTCATGTCCTGGCACGTCAACAATTGAGACTTTCCCTGCGTTTGGAAGTTGGACGAAGGCGTAACCAACGTCGATCGTCATGCCCCTCTCTTTCTCCTCTGGTAACCGGTCGGCATCAATGCCAGTTATGGCGCGGATCAGAGAAGTCTTTCCGTGATCAACGTGTCCTGCCGTTCCGATGAGTAATGCCATTTTATGTCAGAGCGATATGTTCTCTGAATTCTATATCACCGTCGCGGCAAATCCAGAATGGAAATTCGCCTTTGGTAGTTGCTGCACCGAAATCGCCATCTTTTCTCAACGCCATCACAACGCACGGAATGTCTGTGGAGTGCCGTTGGCGGCGCATCATATGCCGGATAGTTTCCTCGCAGGCTTCTTGGGCGGTCATTCCAGCTTCCATGTTCCGCACAGACCGATATGATGCACATGCTTTCCAAAGTTCTTCGCCGAGACCAGTTGCTCCAGCAGCGCCAATTTCGTCGTCAGCATAGATTCCCGCTCCAACTATCGGCGAATCTCCAACACGTCCGGGTAGCTTCCAAGCTAACCCGCTTGTTGCGGAAGCAGCCACGAGGTGAGGTTTACCGTTTGGAGTCGTTTCAAGCCCGAGCATGGTTACCGTATCGTGTGACTCAGTCATGGTGTGAACAAAAAACTTGTCGGCTTCGCCCCGTTTCCACTCATTGTATTTTTCGATGCAATCTGCGGTCATAAGGTTAATTGGTTGCATGCCGTTCTCCATTGCAAACCGTCGAGCTTGGTCGCCAGCCAACATTACATGTGGGGTTTTCTCCATGACCATTCTGGCAATGGAAATCGTTGGAGCCATACCCCGTACTGCGCATACTGCCCCGCAATTAAGGTCACTGCCGTCCATAATCGCGGCATCTAGCTCAAGGTCGCCGTCTGAATTTGGCAATGAACCAAGACCAATTGCCATGAGGCTAGGATCCATTTCGCAGGCAGCCAGCCCTTTTTCGATCATCGTGGTGAGATCAGCCCCGTTTTTGCGAGCATTCCATGCCGCTTCGATGCCGACTTGACCCGGCTCTTTCCAGGTCACAAGCAGTGTGGTCACGGGTGCTAGTGTACTTCAGGCAGGGAGGTCTTCTTTAATCCATGTTCAACGAGCAGATCAAAAGCCCCGTGCCAACCAAATCCACCAAGCACAATTAGCAGGGTTTTTGAAAACACAGTATTTTTACTAGGATGGTAATTTTGCTTGGCATGGAAACAGGTAATTGAACGAGGATCAGTGAATCGATTTCCTAGTCTCGAAACCACGGAATGGTTTCAGATAGGCGCCGAGCCAAGATGGCGAAAGCAGCGACTCACTGGAACAAGGAAGGTCAAAAATGTCATTTCGAATAAACACCAATGTAGAAGCACTCAGTGCATTTAACAGCGTATCAAACGTATCAAACAACATGACGAAGTCCATGGGCAAATTGTCGAAGGGTCTGCGAATTGCAGATGCTTCTGATGATCCTGCTGGCCTCATCTCATCCGAGCTTTTCCGGTCGCAGATCACTTCGATGGATTCAGCGATGCGCAACAATACGGAAGCGATGAACTTCGCCAAGACTGCTGAGAACGCACTTGGAGAAATGAACCAACTTCTGGCTGATGCACGAGGACTTGCGATTGCTTCTGGAAACTCAGCGACTCTTACTGCAACTCAGCTCGCTGCGAACCAAGATCAAATCAACTCAATCGTTGCTTCGATCAACCGAATCTCTTCATCAGTTACCTATTCTGGACGAAAACTCCTTGATGGTTCCGCTGGTGTCACAACCCAGATTTCTAACACTTCAAAGGTTGCAGGATTTAGCTTCGGCGGTACGGCGAACAGCTCTACAATTACCCAAACTGGTTTGATCACGATCAACCAAACGGTAGTGGCAGCATCGGCCCTTTACACGGCAACTGCCTTGTTGACTGCTGGTGCAGCCGCTTCTGGCTCAATTAGTGTCAATGGCGTAAGCTTCACGGTCACGGCAGGAACTTCAGGAGCAAGTATTGCTTCGATGCTCAACGCAGCATCTGGTCAAACCGGTGTAACCGCATCGTTCAATGCTTCGAACCAATTGATCTTTACTCAGACTCAGACAGGTACCAACCGATCCATCAACTTTGTTGATACATCTGGCGCAGTATCGTCCGCAGCGAATACGTCGGCTTCGGTAACTGGATCAAACGCAACGGCGACCGTAACCATGGGCGGACAAAGTGTCCTCTTTACTGGTGGTGCGGCTGGAGCAGATGGATTGAGCCTTACCGATAACAATGGCAACAAACTCACCATTACTGCCGGTGGAAACGCGGTTAACACTCAGCTTATGGGTCAAGTTATCGCTCAAGACTCAAGCTTCCAAATTGGATTCCTTGCGAACACCACCGCTAACCTTGCTCTTCGAAACATGAGCGCAGGACAGTTGGGATCTGGTGTTTCGGCAACTACAGCGAACCTCGCAGCTGTTGACATCGCAACCTCAGCTGGTGCCCAATCAGCACTCTCCGTCATCGATAAAGCGATCGACGAAGTCAGCCAGATGAGAGGTCGAATTGGTAACTTCCAAAGAAACGTTCTTGAATCGAACAACCGAACACTTGCAAGTATGAAAGAGAACCTTTCAAACTCCGAGAGCTCGATCCGAGACCTTGACGTCGCTTCAGAAATGACGAACTACACCAAATGGCAAGTTATGCAACAAGCTGGTATGGCGATGCTGGGACAAGCCAACCAATCAGGACAATCAGTCCTTTCCCTTCTCAAAGGGTAGTTTTCACTCGAAAGACAAAAGACAAAGACCAAAGCCCCACCAACTGGTGGGGTCTTTTTTGTTTTAGCCTTCTTAGTAACATAGCCTCGTATAAACGCTGCTTTTCCCCGCCTGAACTCGATCCTAGTATCCAAACAGGGTTTTTGGAACGGAATAAGCGGAACACGATAATTGTCAGACAGTGGAGCTAGACTTCACCAGAAAGGCAAACAAGAACCGGACCGATCCTATTCCCCCAATATGAGTCCGGTGACCATAAAACCCTCCAAGCCCATCGGGCCCGCCTCAGTTGCGGGCCCATTTTTTTTATGGGGCGATAGCTAGATACTCATTCCACTGTGTAGCAATTGCGAGCTTCATTAGCGCGTAGTCACTTGAAGCACTTGCGAACGTTGAACCCGATGAGAAGTCAATTGAAATTCCTGCGCTGTTAATGGAATTGGCGTTGTGTCCTTCCCAAACGACGGCATCGGCAATGGCAGTTTTGACTCCAGCCGTGGCGCTAAGAACGGAAGAATTTGTTGTACCAGCTTCGATCCTCAAGCAAATGTCCTTGAGGTCTCGATAAACCCGATTTGACGAAGGGCTATATGCTTGAGAGTTGACCCGTGCCGTTTGAATCGCAGCAGTTAAACTGCCAACATTATTCATGAGCTCTGTTCCAAGTGTGCTTATCGCCGTAGCCAATGCTGGCAACTTCGATGTATCAAGGACACTTTGAGTGATCTTCTTAGTGTTGTATGCGGGCACGGCCAGCATTCCATCAACAAACGATTTCGATAGGTTCTTTGGTGTTGAGTTCGGAGTATCACGGAAGGGGGCAAAGACAAGATCGTACGGCAGCCCTTCGGCAGGCGGACTTTCTTCGCTGCCAATAATGAAGTCGGCATTGTCCTTAATTTCATAGGCTACTTCCATCATTTGCATGAGACTAGCATCCCATGAGATCAAGTCAAAATGTTCGGATCCAAGGGCTTGGTTAAGATCCCAAATCTGAATTGCATTCCCGGTTTCATCGTCGTAAGAAACGGCTCTTGTGAAGTCAACGTTGGTGATAGATCGTCTCCATCCGTTCCCGTGGTTCCAAACGATGAGACAGTAATGATCGGCAGGAAAGTTTGCCTTGCCCCAGGAAACAAAGTCATTGAGTGTTTGGGGGGAACCCATATCAATAGATGTGCCCATATCCTGAAGTAACGTGGAATTGATGTTGTTTGAGAAATCGGAATTGGCAAGATATCGTCGGGTGCCGTTAAAAGTTCCGCCGTTAAATTGAGCTGGGAATTGCTTCCATTGAACGACAAACCGTACGTCCGGATTACTTGCAACTCGCTCCATTTGGTTCATATTGAGAACTGAATACTGCTGAAGGTCATTGGCCCCGTTCATGTAAACCAAAACCGTCCACTTGCCCGGAGTGGCTGAAGGCGGAGTTCCGGTTACAGCCGCAGATCCTGATCGTCCATTGGTGTAAAGTGCCCTGACGCTACCTGTACCAATTGCAGTGGAGGTGAAATTGCCGTCCGTTGTCACGGTGCCAACGCCTCCAAGAACTGACCAAACGAGAGAGTCCGGAGTCGTGAATGTCTTCGTACCGCTCGTATTCAATCCCGCAGCTCGAAACTGCTTTCCTCGCCCAACTTGGATGCTTGCTTGGTCAGGCGTGACATTTATCGCGTCTACCGCATCGCCAACCGCAGAGCTAACCGTAACTCGGCTCCCGTTAGATATCGTTACCGGAACCTCAAGAGAACCCGTTTGGGTTCCAGCAGCATTTGCAGAGGAGTAGAGTTGCACCTGAATGAGATAATTACCATTTGGTAAGTCAAATTTGGTCGTTTCGATGGGAGCGGCGACGTTTTGAACTATTTGGGTCGTAATCGGTAGACCCGCACTGTCCAAAATGTTAACCTTTTGCGAAAGTCCGGTAATTTGCCCAGCCGTTAACCTACGTGTCCAGTCAGTTACGTAGTTAACTCCAGCTGGCGCGCCTGGCCCGCCCGAACAGGAGCACAAAACGAGGCAAAAAAGTACCAGTAGAAGACCAAATCCACGCGACATAACCATCAGGATAATGCAACTGACTGTCAAAAATGTCCAGAAGTTCACATTTTTGGGTAGAATATTGATTCTTCCGCAGGTGAACCTTGTGTAGGAGTAGAAATTTCTTGGCGTTTCTTGCCATAATTTCTAATTGCGCCAAGTCGTCGCTAATTAAGTAGGAGTTTTTGAACATGCATGCAATCGTAAAGACCGGTGGAAAACAGTACACCGCGGTAAAAGGCGACATTTTGATCATCGAGAAGTTAGAAGGCGAGACCGGCACTTCAATCGAATTGACTGAAGTCGTAGCTGTCGTAGATGGCGATAAAACAAAGATAGGTAGCCCATTCATTAAGGGTGCCAAGGTTGTTGGCGAGATTGTCAAGCAAGGCAAGGCCAAGAAGATCAACGCTTTTAACTACAAACCAAAGAAGAATGAGCGAAAGCGATGGGGACATCGACAGCCTCAAACTCATTTGAAAGTCACCGACGTGGTGGCAGGAAGCTAATAAATGGCACATAAAAAAGGTCAAGGTTCTACAAGAAACGGTCGCGATAGTAATTCGCAAAGACTTGGTATTAAGAAGTACGGCGGCGAAATAGTAAAGCCGGGTGCGATCATCGTTCGACAGCGTGGAACTCAGTTCCATCCTGGTCCAAACGTTGGCATTGGTCGAGACCATACAATCTATTCATTGATCGACGGTCAAGTGAAGTTTGAAGGTCCTAAGAACAAGCGACGAATTGCAGTCTACGCTGAGCAAGTCTAAGCTTAAGGTCATTTGATTTTGAAAAACCCCACCTCTTTGAAGTGGGGCTTTTTTTGTCTTGATATTGCTTGTCGGCAATTCTTAGTCCTGTGATATTGGGCAGTTTGTCCCATTCTTGCAACTCAAAGTTTAGGAGTCTCGTAAGCATAGGTATCAATTTGCGACATTGTTGAGCTATCATACTTTTCATACATAAATGATATGAATAAGAAATGTATGAATTTCGATGAGGCCTTCTTTGGTTCCGCCACTATTGGGGAACGCGGACAGGTCGTCATTCCGGCTGAGGCTCGGCAAGAACTGGGAATTGAACCAGGAGACAAAGTGCTATTTATGCGTCACCCCATACACGAAGGACTCATGGTTTTCAAGATTGACGCGGTCCGGGACTTTCTTGATGAGTTTTCCGCAAGTGTCCAACGAATTGAGGCTCGAATAGCCGCTGAAGAAGAATGATTACATTTAAAGCACTTTCACTTGCCTTGTCCCTAATTAATCCAGGATTGGACGTCCTTACCATGGATGAAGCCGTAACATTGGCCCTACAGAATTCGTTTGCCGTAAAGAACGCTCAAGAAACGGTTTACAGCAATGAACAAAAGGTTCGTGAGGCCGCTGGGAGTTTTGGACCCAAGGTGACGACGAATTACCAGTATCTGCGATATGGACACGCTCAAACGGGCACTATTGGAACGCAAACAATCACCTTTACGCCATTAGATACCAATACTTGGTCAACTCAATTGACGATGCCATTGGACATTGTCGGAGTTTGGAAGTCAAACCTTAAGGCAGCTAAGGCTGGAGTCCAGGCTTCAGTGGACACCAAAGCCGCCGCTCAAAACGATCTTAAGCAAGGAGTTCGAAAGGCATATCTCAATGTGCTTCGAGCTCAAGGACTGGTTGAGATTTCGAAACAAGCAAATGCAAATATATTGGTTCGCGTTGAACAGGCACAAAAGCAATATAAGGCCGAAGCTATTGCCTTAATCGATCTTAAACGGTTACAGGCTCAAAAGTCTTCGGCTGATGCAGACTTTATCAATGCAGAAAACGGCTTTTCACTCTCGAAACAAGTGCTGAATTTGGTCATAAACCGGCCAATTGAATCGGACTACACAGTT
Source organism: Armatimonadota bacterium (assembly GCA_031430115.1). Classification (GTDB taxonomy): domain Bacteria; phylum Armatimonadota; class Fimbriimonadia; order Fimbriimonadales; family Fimbriimonadaceae; genus Fimbriimonas. Next base: position 30,651 of record JANPAV010000114.1, read on the forward strand.
GAAGGATTGGTAGGAATTCCTGCGGTCAAGACTCCGACAGACAAGCTTATTGAACTTGGTCAAGGTCAACGACCAGAAATGCACTCGCTGTCAAACACAGTCATTGCCCTTGATGCATCGAAAAAGTACGCGGGTCAGTCCATGTCGCCTTCGCTTAATTTATCGATTCAGAATAACCAAACTCTAGACCCAGTTGGATTGAACCCGCAACGGGAAGTAAATACGACGGTTTTATTATTCTCGGTTCCGATCTACGACTCGGGTATTGCTCGGGCAAAAATGAACCAGACGCAATCAACGATTAACCAGACCAAGAATAATCTTGATTTGCTTAAGCTCAGTATTTCGCAAGAGGTTAGGTCTGCGCTGACGAACATGTCGAATGCGATGGCTCGGCAGAAGTCAGCCATAGAGCAAGATGAATTGGCAAAAGAAGTCGTTCGAATAGCCAGAATTCGGCGAGACGCTGGTGAAGGAACGGTTTTAGAGATCATTGACGCAGAGACCCAATGGGTCAATGCTCAAAACAATCTAGTCAATTCGATGTACGACTATTTTCAAGCTTATACCGATCTTCAGCGGGCAGTTGGAGTGGACAACATTGAAGAAGCAATCAAACAATACGAGACAAATATGAGGGGAAAGAAGTGAGGAATTTTAGTTTGGCGATGCTCGCTGTAATGGTCGCATTTTTCGTAACAGGCTGTGTTGATCGAAAGGGTCAGCAAGCGGCTAAGAATACGTCGGAGATCGTTAATGACCCTCTTCGTGATGTAGCGGTCACTCCCGTTAAGGTTGAGGATATTCAAGAACTTCTGCAAGTTAATGGCGAAATTGTTACCAGCGAGGATGCTCAGATTAGTGCCCAGGTTCCCGGAAAAATTCGTGCGGTCTACATAAGGGATGGCGATACAGTTTCTCAGGGTCAAGTTGTCGCAGTGATGGATTCCGACAACCTTCAACAACAAACAATGCAAGCACGAGCATCCCTCTCTAGTGCCTTAGCCCAGCTTTCTCAAGCATCTGCAAACGCTAGACTTACACCTAGCCGATCGTCGGCAGCCGTTCGCCAAGCCGAAGCATCGCTTCGATCAGCAAAGTCTCAGCTTCAAAAATCTCTGAATGGCGCCAGGCCAGAAGAACGAGAGCAAGCAGAGAATAACGTTGCTGCAGCAAAGAGTAATTTTGAAACTGCCAAGAAGAATCTTGATCGAGTTCGGATTCTTGTTAAAGAAGGCGCACTAGCTGGATCTCAGCTTGATACAGCCTTGAATACTTACGAGTCAACGATGGCTCAGTATCAGAATTCGGTTCAGGCTCTTAAGCTAATTCAAAACTCGGTTAGACCCGAAGATATTCAAACTGCGAGAGAGCTAGTAAGACAAGCTGAGCAAGCTCTGGAATCTGCGAAGTCCTCTAAACGATTGGACGTTGTCCTTTTCGATCAGGTGAGTGGGGCCCGTGCTCAAGTCGATTCCGCTCGATCTCAAGTGCAAGTAGCCGAGAAGAATCTACGAGATGCGTCAATCAGAGCGCCGTTCTCGGGAAGAATTTATGGTCGCCCACTTCAGGCCGGCGTTGTCGTTGGATCTGGAACACCAATTGCCCGCGTCGTTGGCGGCTCAGGCGTTTACTTTGAAGGTCAAGCTCCATCAGATAAGATTGGCTTGATTCGTGAAGGAACCGGCGTCTCTATATCTGTGGACGGAAAGCCAGGAAGCACATTTCAAGGCAAAGTGGTGTCGATCAGTCCACAGGGCGATAGCGTAGGTCGTCTCTTCAACGTTCGAATTCAATTTGCCCAACTTTCAACGGGGGTGAAGCCAGGAATGTTCGCGAACGGTTCCGTTGTGCTCAATGAAAACAAAGGAGCATTGATGGTAAGTGAGGAGTCTGTCATTAGCCGAGACGGCATCAAGTACATCATGGCTGTAGAGGGCGTTGGAAGTGCTACGAAGGCCAAGAAGATCATCGTAACCACGGGGATTAAGAAAGGCTCGATGGTTGAGGTGAAAGGTATTTCGAGTGCGACACAAGTGATTTCAAAGGGCCAAGGCGCCTTGGTTGATGGAACAAAAATTAGAGTTTCTCAAGCCAGTAAAGGAGCGTAAGGAACAATGACAAAACTTGCTCTGTCACGACCCGTACTTATTTTTATCCTTGTCATCACGGCAATTTTAGTAGGAACCCTTTCGTTTAAAGGAATGCGGAAGGAGAACAATCCCGAAGTCAACTTTGGAACGATTACGGTTCAAACTTCTTATCCAGGAGCTGGTCCTGACGACATTAATCAGCTGATTACCAGAAAGGTTGAAGAAGCAGTTTCAGGGGTCAGTGGTATACGAGAAGTGCAAGGAATATCCCAAGAAGGTGCCTCAGCAGTTGTTATTTCGCTAGAATTGGGTATTTCCACCGACGTTGCCCTCAATGACGTCCGTACCAAAGTAGATTCGGTAGTTAACAGTCTTCCCAAAGATGCCTTAAAGCCAACCGTAACAAAATTTGACAACTCAGCTCAACCAATTTACAACTTAGCCGCCAGTAGCCCAAGCCTTTCCAGTAAGGAACTACGCGACTTGATCGAAGACAAGATTGTTGACAAGTTTAGTCAAGTCAATGGCGTCGCATCGGTCAATGTCAGTGGCGGCGATATCCGCGAAATCCAGATTCGCTTGAAGAAGGACAAACTTCTTCAGTACGGCGTTGGAGTTAGTGAAGTCATGACCGCCGTTCAGTATGCCAATGCGAATATTCCCGGTGGCAAAATTGTTTCAGGGGGTCGGGACATTTCTGTCCGGGTCAAGAGCGATTTCACCAGCCTTGACCAAATCAAAAAGATTGTTGTAAAGGTAAGTGACAGTTCAAACCCCAATGCAAAGGCTCGTCAGATCTATCTGTCTGAAGTCGCTGATATCCAAGATACGGTCAAAGAAAGGGGAAGAATAGCTCGATTAAATGGTGACGATACAGTAGCTATTTCGGTTCAAAAAACGAAGGAAGGAAACACCCTTGAAGTTAACTCGGCGATCAAAGCCCTGATACCGACAATTGAGAAGCAATTTCCTATTCAATTCAAGACTCAATACGACGAGTCAATCTTAGTTGACGAAGCTCTCAGTGACGTAACGTTTTCCTTGATCTTCGGAATCATTCTTGTCGCCTTAATTGTCTATGTCTTCCTCCATGATTTTCGCGGAACATTGATCGTCGCCTTGGCGATCCCAACTTGTCTCTTCGCGGCATTTATTGCGATGAAGGCAGTTGGTTTCACTGTCAACTCGCTATCGATGCTCGGCATGTCGCTTGCGGTAGGAGTTTTGGTTGATGACGCGATCGTTGTATTAGAGAACATCTTTAGACATCTCAAGTTAGGTGAAGATCCGAGAGAAGCCGCGATTAACGGACGAAACGAAATTGGTGTTGCCGCGCTTGCAATAACCTTCGCCGACGTTGTTGTATTCTTGCCGATTGGCTTTGCTGGCGGCATTGCTGGACAGTTCTTCAAACCACTCGCGATTACCTATGTCTTCGCAGTTCTTACTTCCCTGTTCGTATCGTTTACGCTGACCCCGTTGTTGGCAGCTCGTTGGTACCGAAAGGGAGAAGATGTTGAGCATAACCAAGGTAGGTTCGCAACTTGGTTTGAAAGAGGATTTGGAAACCTAGAAAAGCGATATCGACGAGTACTTGAATGGTCATTGAACCATCGCTGGTTCACTTTCATTGCTGGCAACACCGTCCTAATCTCGGTCTTCATTCTCATTGCTGGTGGCGGTGTGAGCCAGGGATCGCCCATCAACATTCCGGGTGCGATTGCGGTTGGGATTAAGCCGATGATGTTCTACATCTTCCTTGGTGTGATCGCTACGGTCTTTAATGCAATCTTTTATCGACGGCTGACTTTGAGAACAATCTGGGGCGGAGCATTATTTGGTCTTGTCTTCCCACTTGTTGCGGTTATTGGAATGTTTTATGGTCACTGGAAGAACGAGTCTTTGTTTAAGTTCGGCTTTTTGCCACCAACAGATCCCACTCAAATCAGGGCAACGATTGAACTTCCCGTTGGTACTAGTTTGGCTCAAACCGACCTAGTTGCCCGCCAAGTTGAAAGTCATTTCATCAAGCACCCAGATGTCCAGTTCACTTTGACCGAGGTCGGTAAGCAATCTGGATCATCCTTTGGTGGAGATAATTCATCTTCGAATTTTGGTGAAGTAACCGGAAAGCTTTATGACCGCCGCTCGATCATTGATAGCCTATCCCGAAACCCAGAAAAGCTGCGAGATAATCGAGCCAATACCATTATCGCGGACCTTACCAAGTCAGTCGGAAAGATTCCGGGGGCGACGGTTCGAGTATCAGGCGTATCGAACTTTGCTTTTGGGCGAGCCATTCAGATTGCTCTACGATCCGATGATCGTGCTGCTTTGACTAAAACGGCGGCTGACATTCGTGATCGACTCGCAGGAGGAGCCATTCCCGGCATCCTAAACCCGGATGTAAGCGTCAAGTCGGGTAAGCCGGAGCTTCAGATTCGACCCGACTACCGAAAGGTTGCGGATATGAACATGGATGCGACCGCGGTCGGCGCTGCGATTCGAGCGCTTTACCAAGGAAACGACGACAATAAGCTTCGTGTCAACGGTCGAGAGTACGGCGTTAGGGTCATGTTGGACTATGCTGACCGGGATAACCCAGAGACCTTAACCTCCGTGCCACTGCGCTTTAACCAAGGGCGACCAGTCTACGTAGGACAGTTGGCGACCCTTGACGAGCAACCTGGTTTAACCGCGATCAACCGCCGCGACCGTGCAGAAGAAATTCAAGTTACAGCAGATATTTTGCCTGGTTTTTCAACGGGGGTTGTAGCCGCTGACGTTGCCAAGTGGGTTGAAAAAGAAAAATTGGTACCAGCAAGCGTCAAATTTAAACTGCTTGGCGAACAAGACGCGCAACAGCGCGAAATGGCTTTCTTGATGACAGCATTTGCTATCGGAATCTTTGCAGTGTACGCGGTTCTTGCCGCACTTTATAACAACTGGTTGTATCCGATGATCATCCAACTTGCCCAGCCGCAGGCAATGGTAGGAGCATTGTTGGCGTTGATCTTGACCGACCAATCGTTTAGTGTCATTGGCTTCTTGGGAGTCATTGCCCTGGTTGGTTTGGTCGGCAAAAACGCGATTCTCTTGGTCGACTTTACGAATACTCTTCGTGAACGCGGCAGGAATCGACACGATGCAATTGCAGAGTCCGGCCCCACTCGACTTCGTCCGATTATGATGACAACTTTAGCCCTGATCTTTGGTTCGCTACCGGTTGCCATTGGTCTTGGACGAGGATCTGAGTTCCGCCAAAGTATCTTCATCATCATTCTTGGTGGAATCATCTTGTCGACCTTGTTGACCTTGGTGGTCATCCCTGCGTCGTATACGATCTTTGATGACTTGTCGAACTTGTTCGCCAAGTGGATGAAGAAGCCAATGCCATTTGGTGGTCCAGATGGGTTCAAACCTGGTGCTGGTCCTGTAGAGGATCCGGTCGCATTAGAAGCAACAAGCTAGAGTAAGTACGGTGTCTTTCCGTTGAAATAGCGGAAAGACACCTGGCGAAATGTTTTTTCAAGTTCTTTTGTCTATCGGGATTTACCTACTGTTCCGATGGGCAAAGGGATTGCGGAATTCTTAATATGGAGGGTGGGCATCTTGCCCTCCAAAAACGTTTGCCACTTACTCACTCCGTTCGAAGGTAGGCACTACTGCAGCGAAAATCTTCTGGCTTTGAACAAAATTTGGCGACAACTGGATTTGACTCGATGTATTTAACTTCATAGCCGTAATGGGCGTCACTACGAATATATCGATCGAAGAACTCACTTTGCCATATCGCGTCAATCTCAGGGTGTAGCTTCTTGATTTCTTTTGAGGTGTAAGACTTCAGCGAATGAAGTGCCTTATCTAGTTTTTGATGCTCATCAAATCTTGCGAGGAAGTGAACGTGATTCGACATGACAACCCAAGCATGAAGTTCAAATCGCATTTTATCAAGGTAAGTTAGCGCGTCTTGAACGATTTGGGCGCATGGCCTTTCTTGCAAAACACACGATCCTAATCCATTGTCAAGGATTGCTTCGAGGCGTCGAATTCGTTCAAGCTTTCGATTCGATTTAACGCTTTTCAGGTCTTCGGCAATTCGTTCCAATACTTCTTTTGGCAAACTGTCTTCAAGCCGGATAGTGATGGATTGAATAACGGCTCCATCAAAATGAGGAAGTTTTCTGGGTCTGTACCATCCTCGATTCTCGTCCATGTTCAGAATTTTACTTTTTGATAGGTAAGAAGAACGCCATCGTTGATTCAAGATGATGGAATTTCAGAGCTCTTGGAGGGCAAGATGCCCACCCTCCATAGCAAATAATGCGGGACTGCCTCCGGTGTGCCAAAAGCACACGCGCTTGGGTAGTTCGCCGTTTTTAGCCATTTCAAGTAGTCCATGGAAACCTTTACCGGAGTAAACCGGATCAAGGAAGATTCCTTCCATTCTCGCCAGCTTCTCAATTGCGTTTGTGCCTCCTTCGCTCGGGACTCCGTAGCCAGGACCAACATATCGAAGGTCAAAATCAAAATCCTCGGCGGTTAAGTCAAGATTTTTGCCGGTGATGTCGTCAATACCCTTTGCTAACGTGGCAAATTCGTGGACCATTTCCGGTTCCGGGTCACAGGCAACGCCACGAAAGTGGGTATTGGTGCCCGCGAAGGCGTAGGTCAACCCGGTTTGAGTAGAGCCGGATGAGCTTGCTCCGATGACCAAGTCAAAGTTTGGATCCTGATTGAGTAACTCGAGTCCCGCCTCATAAAAGGCGTATGCACCTTGGGGTGAACTTCCACCAATTGGTATTTCGTAGACGGTTTCTCCGGACTGGCGACATTCCTCGGCAACACGTTTGGTTTCGTCGAACATGGTGTCCCATGTGCCATTTGGCATCTTTCGGATGTCTGCCCCAAGCAAATGGTTGAGGAGTATGTTTCCTCCTTCGGGTTTAAGTCCCCCCCTTACGGGTTCAAATTCGTAGGGCAAAGGCATAACGACAGCAATGAACTTGACGTTAAATCGGGAGCAAGACGCCGCGAGTTGACGGACAAAGTTTGATTGAGCCGCTCCACATGTAATAACGGTTGTGGCACCCTGCCTCAGCGCTTCACCCATTAGGTATTCAAGTTTTCGCCCTTTGTTTCCGCCCATGGCAAAGCCAGTGAGATCATCGCGTTTAATCCAAAGATCAATGCCTAGTTCGTCCGACAGTCGGTCAAGCCGATGGAGCGGAGTTGGCGCCAAAATCAGGCTAACTTTTGGAAGATTGATCGAGGCTGGCACTTGTCAGTATTGTGACAGATGGTTCATTAGTCCGATACAATGAAGATATATGTCGAAGCGAAAGAAGATTGTCCGTGGCACAATGCTAGTCGGGGCGGTCGCCATTATTGGTGGCTCGTTCACCCCTCAGGGCAAAGCGATTCGGTCAATCATTGCGACCCTTACCCAAAAAGACATTTCGGGGACCGAGGCGTATAAAGGTGATGTCAAGGATCGACTGAAGGCGATGCAAACCGCCGCTGAGCTATTCCAGGTTTCCGAGGACTCGTATCCAAAGGCAGAAAAGTGGATGGACGACTTGTTGATCCGACTCCAAACCCAGAACCTGAAAAAAGGTGAAGCGGAAAGGAAACTGAAGCGACCGGATATTGAGACGAACCCTGATCAGTACGGATTTGCGATGAATTCTTCAGTTGTGGGAATGTATAAGGGCGACATCAAGGATCCCAATACCATTATGATTTTCGAATCTACTGACACCAAGAAGAATGCCATTGGTGATCCGAAGACAGGAGGAAAGGCGGGCGGAGAAGGGATCACGATTTCTGGTGAAATTGTCAAACTTTGAAGAGAACCTGGTGAGCGATTTGACCGTAGAACATCAACGTAAAGCGGTACAATAGGAAGGCGGCAGGCAACCCCTGGCGATCCTTTCAACGGCGAAATGGATAAGCGATTTATGTCAACAATACAGGCATCCAACGTGCTCATTAAACTCGATTTTCTCAAGCTCATGATGGTGAGCCGTGAGGGAGACCGACGTGAGGGCATTCTTCTTCGACAAAGCAAAGGCTGGTTCCAAGTATCCGGCATGGGGCATGAAGCCCTTGGGGCGATGGCCCTGAGTCTTCGCGAAGACGACTATATTTACCCTTACTATCGCGATCGCGGTCTCATGCTTGCGCGTGGGCTCAGTAACTACGAACTTGCAGTGGCTTATTTTGCCAAGCGAGAAAGCAGCAGCGGTGGTCGGCAGATGCCCGGTCACTACAGTAGTCGAAAGCATAACGTTGTTAGTGTCTGCACGATCACGGCAGCGAACCTTTTGCCCGCTTGCGGTACCGCATGGGCGATGAAGCTCGATGGCAGGGATTCTGTTGTTGTTGTAACTGTCGGCGACGCTTCTTCGCGCCAAGGAGAATTCTTTGAAGCTTGGGCGTTTGCCGTCCAAGAAAAGCTCCCGGTAATATTCATCGTCGAGGACAACAAGTACGGAATTTCGACTCCTACCGAAAAGTTTCTTCCGTTTCATCTCGATCTGCTTGACGAAAACGCCTACGTGAAAGTCGATGGCCGCCAAGTAAGCGAAGTATTCGAAGCAGGCAAGAAGGCGATTGATAAAGCAAGAAAGGGCGATGGCCCAACGATGATGTGGGTTGATCTCGACAGACTATCATCGCACACTTCCTCCGACGACCACCGTGTTTACCGTGATCTTGACGAAATTGAGGAAATGACTCATCGAGATCCAATCCGGTTGCTGAAGGAAGAGCTGATTGCCGAGGGCGGTCTTACCGAAGAATCGTTCTCGAAATTGCAAGACGAAGTTGTCGAGATGGTCGACATGGACTATTTAGCCGCTGAAAAGTTAGATGATCCGCTCGCGTCCGAAGTCATGAAAGATTGTTGGGGTGATGAAAGGGTTGCTGAGGCTCCGCCGGTAACTCCAGGTCGAATGACCATGGTTTCCAGTATCAATACAACTTTCCAAAAGGCTTTGGAGACCGATCCGAAAATTGTTTTCTTTGGCGAAGATATTGAAGATCCCAAAGGTGGTGTTTTTGGAGTAACCAAAGGACTCAGCGAGTCCTTCCCCAAGCAAGTATTCAACTCTCCTTTGGCCGAAGCTACCCTTATGGGTGTCGCAATCGGAATGGCCGCCTATGGTTGGCGACCGGTATTCGAACTTCAGTTCATCGATTTCATTTCCCCTGGCTGGAATCAGATTGTGGCGAATATGTCTACTCTCAGGTGGCGTTCATTTGGAGAGTGGAAATGTCCGATCACGATCTACGCTCCATACGGCGCATATTTGCCCGGTGGTTCTTTGTGGCATAGCCAGTCAAACGAAGCATCTTTGGCTCATGTGCCTGGAATCCGCGTCGCGATACCGAGTACGCCGGAAGATGCGGCGGGAATCCTCTGGTCCAGCATCCACGGCGACGATCCATCGTTTGTCCTCATTCCGAAGCACATTTTCCGAATGCAGCGCGAGGTCACCGATATCAAGCCCGTACCATTTGGCAAAGCTCGAATTGTTCAAGAGGGCAGCGATGTGACCATCGTCACCTACGGTAATACGATCGAGCTGGTTGAAGAAGCGGTTAACCAATGCGGCAATGTCTCGTGTGAGATCATTGACCTACTTTCCATCGTTCCATGTGACTATGAAACGATCACCAAGTCAGTCGATAAGACTGGACGATTGGTTGTGGTTCACGAAGACACCAAGACGTGCGGATTTGGTGAGAGCATCATCAGCAACATGGTAAGCGTTCCAGCGCGGTTTAATCTGTTCTTGTCTCCTCCTCAGCTTGTTTGTCGAGATGATGTCCATGTTGGATATAACCCGATTTATGAATACGCCGCTCTGCCAGATATTCAGCAAGTCATCGACGCAATCAACGTCGTAATGGAATAAAAAAAATGGCATCTCAACTGAGATGCCTTTTTTTGTGATTGACTAGCTCCTAAACTACTTCTTTCGACGGCGAAGGAGGGCAAAAGCTCCAAGACCGAGCACGGCAAAAGAAGCTGGCTCGGGCACTGGGTTTGTGTTTACAACAAAGTCGTCAAACCAGGTTACGTCGTTGGTTCCACCTGTTGTATAGCCAAACGCTCTAATTGTTTGGACAGTTTTCGAAAGGTTAAGTTGCGAAGTGAAATCGAATTTCGTCCAAGTCGATCCTGTACCGCCAGACGCCAAATATTGATCGGTCGTCGCATCGGTGTAGTCAACTTGGAAGGCGAAGAAGAACGACGCCAAATCGGGTTGCTTAGCCCATACCGAAATTTCAGTGATATCTGTCGCGGCAACTGGAGCAAACGATTGCTCAAGGCTGAAGTTTCCAAAGTCGATTGTAGACCATGCTCCGGTATGGAAGTCGTTGTTTGTTGCCGTAAATGCCGTAGTGGTCCAACCCGTCATGTCGGTGGTCTCAAATCCTGGATTGACCAAGATGTTTGCGTGTGCTGTACCAAACACCCCAAATAAGCCCAAAGTTAGTAAAAGATTCCTGTTTCTCATTTTATTGTCCTCTTATTGAATGCCCAGTGGCACTCCGCAAACATTATTGATCATAAGGCAATTCTTTCATATCTACTTTCGGCAGAAGTCCCAAAACTTAACAATCCTTGTCATGGAATCACACCCCAGTGAAACGTCAGCCCCGGCTGTTTGGCTTCGCTCAGTATGTGGCCACGAGCCTGGCGTAACCGGTCCTCGGAAAAGCTTAGATCGGCACCATTTTTCGGACTGGATCCACCTTCGAGGTCTAGCCATAGAACAATGCCAAGTCAATTGTTGACTCAGTCGGACGATCTGGTAAGGCTTTACGGCCCTGTTTGCTTGGATAGCGGTTGTTCGCTTGAGAAAAGTTTGAAGGTAGTTCTGTCACTACTCTGATTTTGCCTAACCTAGTACACTAGACAGGTGTGTGGAATCGCTGGATACGTCGGACCAAAGAATGCAATTGACGTTGTTTTTGATCAACTAAAGCGTCTTGAATATCGAGGTTATGACAGTGCGGGAATTGCCTACCTAGACAACGGTAGTATTGCCGTAACCAAGAAAGCTGGCAAATTATCCGAACTTGGAAAGGTTCTTTTTGATTCACCAAAACAGGCAGATTTAGCAATTGCTCACAGCCGTTGGGCCACTCACGGTGGTCCAACGGATGAAAATGCTCACCCTCACTACGATCGATTTGAACGGATCGCCATTATCCATAACGGCATCATCGAAAACTACCTTGAACTGAAAGCCGATTTAGTTTCCCATTCCCACAAGTTTTTCTCTCAGACGGATACTGAAGTCGCTGCCCACGTGATAGGGCGTGAGTACTCCGATGGAGTACCCCTAGAAGAAGCAGTCAGAAAAGCGGTTAAGAAGCTTAGAGGAGCCTACGCTCTCGTTGTGATGAGTGTTACTGAGCCGGGCAAGATTGTTTGTGTGCGCAATTCGTCTCCGCTGGTTCTTGGAATAGGAATTGGTGAAAATATGCTTGCTTCAGATATTCCTGCGCTCTTGCCGTACACGCGGGAAGTTGTAATCATGGAAGAGAACCAAATTGCAATCCTGACGAAAGAGCGAATCAGGCTCATTGATGGAGACGGTAAAGAACTTCCCATCGTGCCAATGCATATTGACTGGGACGTTGACGCCGCCGAACGCGGCGGTTATGAGCACTTCATGAGGAAGGAAATTCACGAGCAACCTCAAGTTATGCGACAAGTTTCAGCCGGCCGAATTGACGAAAAGGGCAAGGTTAGGCTTGATGGAATATTTGGTGACCATGTCTGGACTGAAATTGATCGGGTTAACATCATCGCGTGTGGTACTGCCTACCATGCGGGTTTGATGGGCAAGCATCTCTTTGAGAGTGCTTTGCGATTGCCAACTGACGTCTATTTCTCGTCGGAGTTCCGATACGGTGACCCAGTTTTGTCTCCGAAGTCACTCGCGATTTTTGTCAGCCAAAGCGGCGAGACCCTTGATTCCCTTGCCGCGCTACGCCTCTGCAAACAGAGAAGGATTCGGACTCTTGGAATTGTTAATGTCGTTGGCTCGGCAATCTCCCGAGAATGTGATCGAACGATCTTCACGCAAGCCGGACCAGAAATTTCGGTCGCCAGTACGAAGGCCTATACTGCGCAAGTCATGGTTTTTGCTTTGCTCGCTCTCTACATCGCCCAGGTGCAAGAAGTACCCGGCGTGAGGGTCGATGAATGGGTATCAGAAATCGGTCGAATGGATGAGCTCATGGCCGAGTGTTTGAAACTTGAGCCACAGATTGAAAAACTTGCCGTAGAATACAAAGATATGCCACTTTGCTTTTTCCTCGGGCGAGGTGCCGATGCATTTGTCGCGATGGAAGGTGCTCTCAAGTTAAAGGAAATTGCCTACATCCCAACCCAGGAATATCCAGCCGGGGAAATGAAGCATGGACCTTTAGCCCTAGTGACCAATGAAGTCGTTTCAATCTTTGGAGCAACTGACCCGAACATTCGGGACAAAGTGGTGTCAAATATTAAGGAGGTTCAGGCTAGGGGAGGAAGAATTATTGCTATTACAACTGCAGATGACGAAGTCATGGACCAAGTCGCGGAGCATGTTATCAAAGTTCCGAAGACAAAATTCGAGTTTCTTAACGCACTTTTGGCAATAATCCCGTTACAATTATTTGCATATCACGTTGCGAAGCTGAATGGTTGCGATATCGATCAGCCTCGTAATCTTGCTAAATCAGTTACGGTTGAGTAACGACGGTCAAGAAATTGACCAACAATATTTTTAGGCTCGCTGTTGAGTCTTTGGCATCGTTGCCATTTTTTGAGGCTAGGAAGTTATGGTTCGTGCTACGGGAAAAGAGGCAGTCGCTGTTGAGGGCGAATTAAGTTTAGGTTTGGCTTCGTCAAACTCGAAAGGATATCTTCGGGTCAAGCGATTGCTTGATATCCTGGGATCATCCATTTTGCTTCTTTTCATGCTAGTGCCATTCATTGTAGTTGGAATCATCATCTTTCTTTTTTCACCTGGACCAGTCGTATATAAGAGCCATCGATATGGGCGCGACGGAAAGGTTTTCCATTTCTTGAAGTTCCGAAGCATGTATGTTGACGCCGACAGCAAGCAAGCTGAATTTGAAAAGGAGCATAACGAAAAAGACGGCGCTATCTTCAAAATGAAGAATGACCCACGAATCACTCCAATTGGTCGATTTATGCGTCGCTTCAGTATTGACGAATTGCCTCAGTTGATCAACGTTTTTCTCGGAGACATGAGTTTTGTTGGACCAAGACCGTTGCCGATTCACCAAGGCGACAAGTTAACCGAATCTGAGAAGCGAAGAATGGATGTTCCGCAAGGAATGTCCTGCTACTGGCAGGTTATGGGAAGAAGCGACCTAAGCTTCGCCGAAATGATTAAATTGGACTTAAAATATGCATCTGAAATCGGGTTGGGAACTGACGCAAAGATCATTTGGCTCACGCCTGTTGCGGTTTTAACTGGTAAAGGCGCGTACTAAGTTCGATTTCAGGTGTAAACTACAGGCAATATTGATAGATTTCGGTCTTGGATGAGCTTTATGCATTGTTCAAGGATAGAAAGTTTGTTTCAAGATGTAAGCTATTTTTGGTCAAATGAAGTTTTGGTTAAGTTTGTGCCAGTTATTTAAGGGAAGTCGTACCGAATGTTAAAAGTCCATATCCGAAGAACATTATTTGCCGCAATCATTGCTGGATTGTTTGGCTTTTTCATTGCCGTTCGCTCACCGAAGTTATACGAAGCAATTGTTGAAGTTATTGCAGGAAGTCCACAACTCCAACCAGACCAAAGTATGCCAATTGAACTCAAAAAGGTTTTGCTGGCTGGATCATTGAATGATTTGGATTCGGATACAGGAATTCTTCAGTCGAGAAGAATATTTCAGGAAGGGTTGAAAAAGGCTTCGAAGGAACTTGGACGCGAACCGCTTGCAACCGGCCAGTCCTTCCAAGAGTTATATCCAATGTTCGACTTGGTTATTCCTGCTTCCCTCAACCAATACGCACCGGAGCAACAAAGAACCGTCAAAATCAGGGTCAAGGCGATGGCTCCCGACGAAGCCGCTTCGATTGCCAACAATGTTGCGACAGCATTTGCCGAATATCGGAGGGAGCGGTCCAGTACATCGGTACGCGACGCACTAAACAGCGTAAAAGACCAATCTCGTAAAGCGAAAGAAAAGCTTAATTCAATTGACTCGCAATTTCGAGAAATTAAGAAAAAGCATGGCATTGTCGATATCCAGGCGCATGCCCAAACCCTAACTGAAAAGCTTGCTCGACTCAATGATCGAAAGGCAATGACAGAGTCCGAGCTTGAAGGTGCAAGGGGAGAATTAGGCAGTGTTCGGACGGCATTAGCCAAAACACCAAAAATGATTCCTGGTCAAAACAGTAGGGAAATTGATCCTAGGGTTAATATTGCTCGGCAGTTAGAGGCATCTGCCGAATCCGAATTGGCTACCGAAAAGTTAACTTACAACGACGAGGCGCCGAGTATTAAGCGCTTAAAGGAAAAGCTTGCCGCCGCAACCGCAAGGCGCATTGCAGCAGAAAAGAACCCTGCCTTTTTCCCGGCAAACACGTTAATGGTTCCTAATTCTGTTTTCTACGAATTGCAAGGCAGAGAAGCAACCGCAATGTCAAAGATACGGAGCTTGAGTGAAACACTTGGTCCAATCAATGCCTCGATTGCCGTTGCTGAGGCACAAGCCGCGGCATATCCAGCGGTTGAATCAAAATTCTTTGAATTGCAGCGAAACAGACTTGTATTCGAAGAACAATACCAAAAAAACCAGAAATGGGGTGAGGAGTTATCTAATGCGAGTGCCGGTCGGACAAGCCAAATTCTTAATGTTGCAGAACCAGAAAATAGCAGTGAGCCGGTTGCGCCAGACACAAGGAAATATGTCATTCTTGCGGCGATCGTAGGTTCCCTCATTGGTCTTGCATACTCCTTTGCGATTGAATCCTTCAGATTGCCAGTCCACACTAGTTGGCAATTGGCAGAACTTACCGCCCTACCAGTGGCAGCATCAATTCCTATGATGCCTAAGCCGTTAGCACGAAGACATTATTCTGAGATCCGAAATGCTAACTTTAAGCCGATTGAAAGCTTCAGGTACATGGCATTCTCTATGATGGCTAAGGAAAACCGTCCAGGAGTCATTCTGTTTACTGCCGTCGGAGAAGACGTTGATTCCACGGGGGCTGCCGCCGAGTTTGCGGTTGCCATGTCGAAAACAGGCTCGAAGACTGCGCTCGTAGATTGCGATCTTCGACTGCCTAGACTAAGTGAGCTGTTTGGCGTGGAAGGAAGAAGCGGAGTCGCTGAGATTTTGGGAAGAACAATTCTTCCTGGCGAATCAACCGATCTGTTTGTCAGTACCGAACATAACAATTTGATGATCCTGCCTGCAGGGGCAGCTTCGGCTACAGGGCTTTCCGACTTCAACTCGTCTTACATGAGTAGCCTCATTGAAGATCTGCGAGGCAAGGCTGATACGGTTGTTATTAACTGCCCGCCAGTAGACGTTTTTGCCGATGCTTCCAGGTTGGCTACCTACGTTGATGAAGTTTGTATGGTTATTAGCGCGAAGACAACCAGTTATCGGGCAATTCCAGTTGCACAGGAAATCCTTCATAAATCCGGTGCGAAGGAAATGAGCATTGTATTGACGAATGGATCACCGGTTGAGGAACCTTTTGGAACCCGAACTGGCACTAGCATCGCACGAAGGTAAGACATGCAACCTCGGACAAGGAAGTTAGCGATTCCTGCGGTTCTTCCAGATTCCGCGGCGCCTAACTTCGTCATCGATACGGTTAGAAGGGCAAAAGATCCTGAACGGAAAATGTTTGGCTTACGAAAGTCATTCATGGTCTGGGCGTACCTTAATGCCCTCTTGTGCATGTTCATGACGGTACTCTTGTTCAGACAAGTAATGTCTGGGTTTGGTTGGATTCTTGACTATGTCGTTCCACTTTCGTGTTTCCTTCAATTACTTGCTGGCGTGACGCTATTCAAGATTCCCGTTCGAGTTCCATTTGCGGCCGTTTGCGTCCTCATTTTCTATGCCTACGCAATTTTTAATGGAATTCTCATCAACAGGGACATCGGAAGAACGCTGTTCCTTACGATGGGATGGCAAACATCGCACTTGGTTGACTATCTCATGGTTGGCCTGGGAGTTATGCAGGCAGTGTATTGTGGCCCTGAAGTCCGGAAGTGGATCAAAAATACCATCATTGTGTTTTTTGGCTTTTCTGGCCTAATAGGATTAATGCAACTTGCAAACATCGGATGGGCGATTAATACCTTTAAAACCCCAGTTGAAATGTCCATCTTTAGGCCTGTGGGAACCACTGACTACCCGTCTCAACTAGGCTTCGAAGGGTTTGCCGGCATTATGCTATTTGGTGCGCCGATCATCAATCGAAACCTAAAGTGGCAGGAGTGGTTAGGCGTTTTATTCTTTGCCATTGTTATCTTGGGTGCCCAATACCGAACGATGTATTACGCTGGACTAGTTGTTGCCTTCACTCCGATTCTTTACCTTCAGTTTCGACGCAATAAGAATCTGGGAGTTGCCTTTTCAGTGGTCGTATTGGCAAGCATAACGATTCCTTTGCTACTTTTCCCAAAGAAGTTCGAATATGGTCTCCGTCCCGCTGCCAATGATCCAGCACTGATGGCTCGACAATTGGCGTGGCAGCAATTGGAGCCCATTTTAGAGACAAGACCGATGACTGGAATTGGTCCTGATCCTAACCTCATGCTTAGTTCTGGCCTGATGAAAGTAGATAAGTGGTCACATACTGTTTTGGATAACTATTACATTACGATCTACGCATGCTTTGGTTACATAGGTCTGATGATTGTTGGAATAACCTTCATAACAATTGTGGGAGGGTGCATTTTGAGGGCGGCGGCTGATTCTCCAGCCGCCCGGGAGTGGTCATTTATGGCCCTTGTTTCAACGGTTTCGATTCTTGCTCTCAGCCTAACTGGTAACAGCCTTGTTTATCCTCCAGTTGGCTTCTTCTATGCTCTGATCCTCGGACTAGGGGCTGCGACTTGGAAGGAAGAACTTGATGCAAACAAAGTCGGGGATATTATCATCGCCCTTCGTAAAGTCATGCGAAAACCGCTAAGGTTGCTCGGCGTCAATGTCTGAAGTCGGCAGTCGATCCAAGGGAGTTCTCTGGTTAGTTGGTCTGCGGTTTGTCATACTCTTTCTTCAACTCATTGGTGTTGCTGTTTCGGTCAAAATCCTCGGAGCACAGTATGCCGTTGCCTCCTACTTAGGCTTCATTCGAATTCTTTGGCAATTTGTTGACTTGGATGTTCCTCAAGGGCTCATCCAGATTCTATCGAAGACGTTTCGTGTTGATGAATTGAAGGCTTGGCGTTACTTCCAATCCGGTTTATACTTGCATCTCATCATTGGTCTAGTCGGAGCCGTTGGACTAATGCTCGGACCACTCTATTTGGGTCAAACAGAAGAGCTCCATAACTATCCTCAGCTTGGACTTCTTTGTTTTGTCGCAGGTCTTCAGTTCTTCTTTGATGTTTATGGGTCTGCCTACAATGCACCCTTTAATGCTAAAGAACAGTTCGCAAAGGTTGCAGCGCTTACGTCCGTAATTCCAGTCTTTGCCATTGGTCTTTCAATCGTTTTGGTTATCATTTTGAAGTCGCCATTAGCTGTTCTATTGGGGACTTTGTTTGACTCTGTACTTCAGTTCGGGGTCAAAATTTGGTTTATCCTCAAGCGAGAAAAGGACTTTCCAGTCATGCCAAAGTTCGATCGCCAGTGTTGCAAAGAAATCACTCAGATGGGACTTAGGAGTTACTTTGCCGGTCTCTCGACCCGAATCGCGAGTATTGCCGACAAGATTATCATTTTCAATATCCTTGGGAAAGACCTCTCGAACGTCTACAATATTGCCTGTCGAATTCCTCAGATTCTGCTGGAGGCCTTTGGGAAGATTGCTGAGTCGGTCACTCCTGAGATGGCGCACGTCGCAGAAAACGAGCCGCATAAACTAGCCGAAATATTTAGGCGAAACTTCAAGTTCATCGGATTCGTTGCGGCTGTAGGGATCATGTTTGTGAGCGGTTTTGGAGACGTTATCCAAAGAGCATGGCTAAACAAAGACTGGGAAAATTTCTCGACGATCGTCTTTATGATGGGAATTTATTACGGGCTCGAACTCCACCATTCAACTATCACGCGGGTCTTTTTTGCCAAAGGAAAGGCACAGTTGATGCTGCCATTTTCGCTCTGGAATTCCGTGATTACCTTAGCCATGACAAGTTTTCTGGCCAAAAGATTTGGACTGCTGGGACCGGCATCAATGAACCTGTTTATTGATGTAGCCCAAATTGTGCCAATTCACTACTACTGTTCTCGATATGGCGTGAAGGAAATTACAACCAGTGAGATGCTGAAGATTACAGCTACGATCTTACTACCGGGAGCCCTTTTTGGTTTCCTAGCCCTAGTAATTCTTGATCAACTTACACCGGGAAGATGGTGCTACTTTGTTGTCATCTTGATGCCGGTACTTTGCCTTTTGCTAGCCGCACTGTATCGTCGGATGGGGCTCCTCGAATTTCCAAGCGGCCTAGAAAAGTTGATTCTCAAGTCAAGAATTTCGCGAAAGCTGTTTGGATTGGCTAATTCTGCTTAAGGTGCGTGGTCTTACTTCTTTGAAAGTTTGATTCGATCAAGGACCATTTTTGCCGAGATTTCCCATGAGAAATCTTTCGAACGTTGCCGACCCATTTCGATTCGCTCTTCTCGAGACCCGTAGTCAAGTGCCTGTGAAATCCCATTTGCAATCGACTTACAATCGGTTGGATCAAAGTAGAAAGGGATATCGCCGCCGACTTCTATAAGGGCAGGCGAGTTACTTGACGCAACCAGAGTTCCATAGGTCATGGCTTCCAAAACGGGAACTCCAAATCCTTCTTCAAGGCTTGCCGTTACGGCAACTCTTGCGTGCTGGAAGAGGGCTGCTACTTCTTTGTCAGGTACAAAACCCAGGAAGTGCACTTTATTTTCAATACCTAATGTTTCTACAGTTTCGGCAATTCCATCGGTCTTCCAACCTTTTGCGCCAGCAATCACCAAGTCCAAATTCGGATACTTGGAAACCAGCTCAGCAAGGGCCTTAAACAGCATCGGAAGGTTCTTGCGAGGCTCTAAGGTTGAAATGGTGAACAGATAGTCATTGCCGTTTGGCAGGCAAGATGGTCTTTTGCTACTCTGATCAAAGTCTGTGGAAGATTGTCCGATTCCGAATTTTAAGGCGAAGAATCGACTTTGCGGAACACCATAAGCCTTGCTGAAATCGCTGGCCGTTGCTTCACTATTGCAGGCAATGAACGTTGAATATTTCGCAATATTTCGTGCCATTAACTCATGAATCCGGATGTCCTCTTCGGTGTATGTATTTGGATACTTCCGCCAAAAAATGTCGTGGACCAAACTGCCCTTCACGAGTCCAGGAGTGCGAGGAATGAAACCGCTGACCGAGAACCAAGCATCCAACTTATGTTTAATGGGCTCCAAATCTCTGCCAATCCAGTGCCAGGAGCGTGTTTTGGCCCAGCTTCTAACAACTTTGACGTTGCTCAACTTTAGCCAATGCTCTGGAATAGGAGAGTCATGTCGCACGAAGACCACATACTCATGTTCGGTGTGCAACAAGATTGCCTCTAAGAGCCTCAAAGATGTTCGAGAAACTCCGGCGTGTTTTGGCCCCTCAAAGTATATGTTCGTGGCTTGAAGCCCGATTCTCATGATCTGAGTGCCTCCTGATAATGGGCGAAGAGGTCGGACTTGTAGCGATCAAGGGTGAACGGGGCATTCCAATACCTCTCGAAGGCGTTCCTACTGAGCTGCTCAACGAAGTCGTCACTTTCAAGCTTCTTCAGGGCTTGGGCAAGGGATTTTTCGTTGCCGGCATCGAAAAACAATCCGTTGAAACCATCTTCGATCCAGTTAGTAGCGGCCGAAGTGTTGGGGATGACGCACGGGATACCTGCCGCCAGGCACTCTAGAACGACCAAGGACGCGGTTTCATGCCACCGTGAACTCAATATGAGTGCCCGAGCTTTGCATTGCTCATTCTTGACTTCATCGGAAGAGACCCAGCCGAGGAAATTTGCCTCAGGATTTACCTGCTCGATTTCGGAGCGCATTGGTCCATCCCCGACAAAAGTGAGTTGGAGTTCAAGGTCTTGGCAAACCTTTGCTGGGGTAATGCCATCCTTTTCTTGGGTCATTCTTCCGATCCAGAGATAACTCTTCGAATTCGCTGGGAATTGTCGTTCGGTTGCGGCAGGATTGACGGGATTAAAGAGGGTTTCAACATTCACAGTGGTGCCAAAGTGACTTTGCAGGATATCTCGTTCATGGTTGGAGACTGCGAGGACTTTATCTAATTTATGAGGAGTGTGGTGAAGTTTGTGGTTTGCCCATGTTCGCGCAAAGCGCAGTTGTTTCAGCCGTTTGGCATCTGGTCCCATGCAGTCGCTTTTTAGGCAAGCAATGGATAGCGGCTTAAGTGGGCAGATGGTGCCTTGAGGATAGTTGAATAGCGTAGCGGTTGGGCACGTGATGCCAAAATCGTGGCAGGTCACGACTGTTTTCATTTCGAGGTCGGTGGCGACGTGTAGCATGGCTTGCGTGAAGCAGTTATGAAAGCCATGGGCGTGAAGAATAGTTTTCTTCGAATCGAGCTTGCTTAATGTCAATTTGAAGAGTGCCTTCATCTCGCGATCTTCGAACAGGTTGAAGATCATTTCCTTCTTGGTTAGGGCGAAGAATCGATTGAAGTGGAGGGGCAGATCGAGGGAGATAACGTCGACTCCTTTTAGATTCGCGTAGGTTGGATCAATGACCTTGGCCGAGGATACGATTGTCACATCGATGCCTTCCTCGCTCAAGAGCCTTACTGTATCAAAAGCGATGCGCTCGGCACCGCCGGTCGGCCCGCCGCCTTCGACTGCAATGATGACATTAACCAGCCCAGTTATCATGTCCCTCCCGGCAAATCTCGTAAATTTTGACCAGTTCATCGACATGAGCTTTGATAGTGGGGCGGCTGTCATGAAAAGTGGTAAAGGCTTGTTCGCTCATTTGCTGGACTAACGAATCAGCGGCAAAAGATTGCAGGGCTAGGAGTAACCCTTGATCGGCAAAAACGATGCCGTTCTCGCTGGACTTTATGTACTGTTTGGCTCCGACATTCTCGCTCACAATGCACGGTACACCCATTTGCATCGCGTCGATTACGCTGAGGCACAGGGTCTCCCGCCAGAGTGAAGGAACCACTAGAGCTCGCGCCTTTCTAAGCTCGAAAGCAATGGCAGGTTCTTCCAGCCAACCCGTAAACCGTGCGAATGGAAATTCACGTTCGAGCCGTTCTCGCAGCGGTCCATCGCCAATTACTACCGCATCAATTTGTGCTTCTGACGCACATTGTAAGAACGACTCAACGCCCTTTTCTTGCGTCAGGCGGCCAATGAAGATAAACGCCGGATTCGTCTCGGCTAGCACCCGAACCTCGGACATAAATCCGCTGATGGGCGGTATGCGCCATTGTGGCGTCTTCGGTGGTCCTAGTGCCTGATCTGTGGTGGATTGCTCGAGATCAGAAATGTGGAGAAATGTGTTTGATCGTCGATTAATGGCCCAAATGGATTGATTCCAAAAGAAGCTGGTGAGTTTCGGCAACTTGTACTTCCATGATTGGTTTTGGCATTCGCATGTGATGCAGCTGAGAGACATTGGCTTTTTTGTACAGTTGGCACCAGTTCGATGGTCAAACCAGAGAGAAGTGGGGCAGACCGGCGAGTAGTCGTGATTGTGAGTGATGGTTTTGAAACCCATATCCTGAGCAATGTGAGCCACAATGCCCGATAGCCGCAAGCGAAAGGTGTGCAAATGGACAATGGTTTCGGATGGCGAAAATCCGCGAAAATAGCTTCGGACTTGCTCTTCTATCGCGAAATTGGCACGTAATTTCTGCAACTTAAGTTTCCGATTGGTCTCCTCAAAAAAGCTCTTTGTGTCCAGCAAGAGAAGTTCGACGCCGGACGCAGATAGCTTGGCATCGGCCGAGTCATTGCCTGCAATGTAGCCAACGCGAAAACCACGACTGGCGAGCTCGATGGCCTCTTGGATGGCTACCTTTTCTGCACCACCAGAAATTTGAGCCGATTCGCAGACCATGATGATATTCATTTTTTTGACCCGCAAAGCATAATTGTTGGTCACTCCTGCTAAGACTTTCAGCACTTTTGACCAAACCTCAATGATGTCTTTTCATGGTAATTCTACTGGCATTCGTTCGGCGGAAGTTCAAACCTAATATTTCTGACAGGAAAAAATGACTCTTGTTTTCCAAACCTAGAGTAACTTATGAAGACCGTTGTATTTTTTTGAGACTTATTTGTCTCTTCATTGGTAAGGCAGTACGCGGTGCATCTCTAATTTTTATGAAGGTCCTAGTGATTTCAAATTTGTGTCCTCCGGACTACGACGGAGGATTTGAGCTCAGTGCTCTCAGAAATGCTGAAAGTCTACGGAGCCTAGGACATGAAGTTGAATTTGTAACCGGGGAATACCGGGTTTCTTTTCAGGGTGAGCGAATAGATCCTCAATGGGTACACCGAATATTTAAGCTTCCACCAGCAAATGATTGCTGGGCAAATGCCGATATGTTTTTGGGTGGTTCGTCAGACCTGCGATTCAAAATCGGGAACATATTTTCTGAACTCGGTCTGAGATATGCGAATATTCGTGGCCTGATCCAAATGCTAAGGGTTGCCCCGAAGAATGAAGCCGCTTTGAACAAGTTTCTTGAAACTCATGATTTTGATGTTGCCTATGTATTCGGGCTCCATAAAATTGGAACTTCGGTCATGAGGAGCCTGATGAAAAAGAACATTCCCGTGCTTTACCATCAAGGGGATGAGTGGCTTGCAACCTATATTAAGCCTCGTTTTACTAAGCGAATTCTTTTGAGTATTGCCAACCCAATTACCTACTTCAAGGAACGAACTATCGATCTGAAAAATGTGATTTTAGTCTCTAAGTTCATGAAAAATCGATTCTTGGAAGCAGGATTCGATGACAATCAACTTGGAGTAATTTATCGAGGGGTTGAATATCCGCTAGCAGAGAACTTGGACCGAGAACGGTTTGATCCACCGGTCTTCTTAGTCGCTTCAAGGTTAACCTTCTATAAAGGCATCCAGTTTGCGATTCGGGCAGCTGCTTCACTAGATAAAAGGGCGCCAAGCGACAATTGGGAACTATGGATTGCTGGACATTCCGACCCATATTCTTTGAATACTTTTACGAATTTGGTGAGCGAACTGAAAATTGATCACCGAGTTAAGTTCATCGGGAAGCATTCCCGTGATTCAGTGTTTGCCTATATGCAGCGCGCCACTGCTGTAATCAGTCCGAGCGTTTTTGATGAGCCGTTTGGAAATACAAACATTGAAGCTCTTGCTAGTGGAACGGCACTCATTGCCAGCCGATCTGGAGCGATCGAAGAAATTGTTGAGCATGGAAAGTCAGCACTCATTTATGACCGCCAGAACTATGAGGAACTGGCTCAGCACATGGAGCTGATATTGCACAACGCCAATCTTCGACGATCCCTTCAGGTTGAGGGGCTCAATCGGATTAAAGCGATCTTTACTCAAGAGAACATCATCGGTCAAGTCGAAAAAAAGCTTGCTGAGATCAGTGGAATAGACTTCGGGGTCCCAACTGAAAATGCGAAAGAAGTCTCACTCCAGTAAAGTAGTCTTAGAACATGCGAATTTGTGTTTCCGCTTTTATGGTCACGACCACGCCGGGAATGAAGCTCGCTGGGGTTGGTCGGCATATGTTTGCCACTCTCAACCAATTGACCATCACCGATTTAGGACATCAGTATGATGTGTTCATCCGTGATGATGTCGAATTGCCTAATTCATGGAAAGATTGCCCATGGATTACTTGGCACCCGATCAACATACGAAATTCAAGAGATCGGATTTGGTGGGAGCATTTCCGAATAGGGGCCGAAGCAAAAGAACTGAGGGCCGACCTCGTTCTGTCACTTTTCTTAGCGGTTCCTTTTGCTTGCAAGATTCCCATCGTTGCTTTTGCCCATGATGCGTTTCCAAGGACCCACGGTGATTGGTTCCCGTTCCGAAAGAGAAAGATCTTAGATTGGTTAACTTCGACGGCTTGTAAAAAATCAACAGCAGTCGTGACAGGCAGCGAATCTTCGAAGTCCGAACTTGCATCAGCCTACAATGTCTCTCTGGACAAAATATTTGTCATTCCCTATGGAGTCGGTAACGACCTTAAGCTGCTTACTCCAGAAGAACTTGGATCGATTGATCTTTCAAAATTCAAAGCGGAAAAATATGTCTTTTCAGTAGGGACAATTGAGCCTAGAAAGAACATTGAAGGGCTTATTCAAGCCTTCTCTATCCTCAAAAAGGACGCGAGAATGAGAGATTTTCGATTGCTGATTGCAGGGGCCAAGGGCTGGCTGGACTCTCCAGTTGGAGTCACTTGGTCAGAATCTGAAGTAAAGGATGATATCGAGTTTCTAGGGTACGTCACTGACTTAGAATTAAATGCGTTAATGCAGAAAGCTAGTGCGTACGTCCTGACATCGTTCGTTGAAGGATTTGGTCTTCCAGTATTGGAAGCGATGACCGTAGGAACTCCGGTAGTTTGCAGTAACACCAGTTCAATTCCTGAAGTTTGCGGTGATTGCGGCTTCTATTGCGATCCATCTTCTCCTCAATCAATTTCAGACGCAATGCTCATGGCACTAACAAATACGAATGAATCCACTGAAAAAGCAATGGCGGGAATCTCCAGAACTTCACAATTTTCTTGGTATGAATCGGTTAAGAAGCTAGAGATTGCGTGCCAGTTTGCCGTACATTAATATTGGTCTCATTTCTTATGGCAAAAACTGCATTGATTACAGGGGTTACAGGACAAGATGGTTCGTACCTCGCAAAATTACTTTTAGACAAGGGTTACAACGTTATCGGCGCTGCTCGAAGAAGCGCTTCTGTGAACCTGTGGCGGCTTGATTTTCTGGGCATTCGCGACAAGGTGAAAATGGTTCCGATGGAACTGCTTGAATTCTCTAACATCAGCAAGGTCATCCAAGATCATAAGCCTGATGAGTTTTTTAACCTCGCAGCTCAAAGCTTCGTGGCAGCTTCTTTTGAGGTTCCGCTTTATACGGCAGATGCAGATGCCCTTGGGGTTACAAGAATCCTTGAGGCAATCCGACTCTATAGTCCTGAAACCCGCTTCTATCAGGCTTCCACCTCGGAAATGTTTGGAAAGGTTCAAGAAATTCCGCAAAAGGAAACAACCTCGTTTTATCCTCGCTCTCCATATGGTGTTGCGAAGCTATATGGCCACTGGATCACGGTCAACTATCGGGAATCCTATGATCTCCATTGCTCAAGCGGAATCCTG
Organism: Armatimonadota bacterium; assembly: GCA_031430115.1. Classification (GTDB taxonomy): domain Bacteria; phylum Armatimonadota; class Fimbriimonadia; order Fimbriimonadales; family Fimbriimonadaceae; genus Fimbriimonas. Next base: position 56,321 of record JANPAV010000114.1, read on the forward strand.
TTCAACCATGAATCTCCTCTGCGCGGACTAGAGTTTGTTACGAGAAAGATTACCGCTGGTCTTGCCAATGTTAAGTATGGGCATCAGTCCCATATTGAGCTTGGAAACATGGATTCGAAGCGTGACTGGGGATTTGCAGGTGACTTTGTCGAAGGAATGTGGAGGATGCTCCAACAGCCAACTGGCGGCGAATACGTCCTAGCTACCAACGAAACTCACACAGTTCGAAGCTTTGTCGAGAATGCTGGAAAGGCTCTGGGAATGACTATTGAGTGGTCCGGTGAAGGCGTTAACGAGATTGGGTCAGATACGAAGACCGGCAAGCAAGTTGTTAAGATCAATCCTCAGTTTTATCGCCCAGCCGAAGTCGATCTCTTAATTGGCGACCCCCTTAAGGCACAGTCAGTCCTTGGTTGGGAGCGAAAGATGAGTTTTGAGGGGCTAGTAGAAGCAATGGCGAAAGCTGATGACGACCGTGCAAGAGATGGCTCGGTTAAGAACTAAGCGTTTTTTCGTAAACAACTAAAAGCCCGTTCAAGTACTTTTCAGTCGTGAGCGGGCTTTTCCAATAATCTTCATACGCATTCGCGCCATATTGTTTAGCTTTTGGCGTTGCCATTTGCTTGAGGGCTTCGGTCAACGACTCAACGTCTCCAGAATGAAAGGTTAGGCCACTATAGTTATGCTTCATGTATTCGACCGAAGCGCACTTGTCCGACACTACGACAGGTATTCCGCGTGAAACCGCCTCAATAACGCTTAGACCAGCAGTCTCGTACCAAAGAGAGGGCATTACGACGGCTCGGCTGGCTCGAATCTTTGATTCGACTTCGTCGGAAGAGACCCAACCAGTGAAAATTGCGTCTGGGTTGGCGTTTCGGATCTTTTCCTCTTCGCCGCCTTTACCGATGAACTGGCACTTCACACCGGCTTTTTTGGCCGCCTCGGCGAACAATAATCCTCCCTTTTCCGGCGATAAGCGCCCAATAAACGAAAAAGTTTCCGACTGTTCACAATCGGCCATAGGCTCTTGGTTGTTGCTGACCGGGTTATACAGAACCGTTTGGAAAGTATTGGAAGGAATGTATGGTTCTAAGATTTTGCGGCTGAAGTCTGAAACATAGATAAAGTGGTCGAACTTTTCCGTCATGTGGGCCATTTTGAGCTTCCAAGCTCTGACCATCTGCATCATTTTCATCGGTAAACCGCTATGAGTGCATTGACTCAAATGACATGCAACTGAAAGTGGCTTTAGGTTGCAAATCTGTTGGTTTGGAAAGTTAAAGAAACTCGTGTTTGGGCAAGCCAAACCGAAATCGTGGAGAGTGAAAACTAGCTTGATTTTTGACTGAATTGCCGCATCGACAACTGCGCCAGACAAGACCCGTCGAAAGCCGTGAAAGTGGATGATTGTCTCATTTGGATCAAGCTTGCTTTTGTCGAGAAGCTCCGCAAATTTTGTTCCTGCGGAGTTATTCCAAAAGAACCGCGACAAAAGCTCTCGCTTACTTTCCGTATGATAGGCATCAGAAAGCCCTAAAGTTGAAGCCTCAACATTATTGGATTCGAATCCAGGAAAAAGATCGCCTTCACCGGCAAAGTAAATGCTTCGATATCCCCTGGTAGCAAGTTCAATCGCTGATATTATCGCTACTTTTTCGGTGCCGCCAGTGAGACCAGCACCATCACAAACCGTTATTACGTTCCGAATCATCGACTTCCGATCGTATGATATTCCCAACCAGAGCCTTCCACTTGGCGTCGATTGTAAACCCTGCGACCGTCAAAGAGAACCTTACCTTTCGCGAGAGCACCAAGTCGTTCGAAATCAAGGTTTTTGAATTCATTCCACTCGGTTACCATGATAACCACATGGGCGCCGTCGCTTACATCGTAGGCATTGTCACAGTAGGTGATATCAGCAAAAATCTCAGCCATATTTACCGAGGCAACCGGATCGTAGGCACGAACGATTCCTCCACGTTTATGAATTTCTTCGATGATGATCAAGGATTTCGCATCCCGAATGTCATCGGTATTAGGCTTAAACGCTAGACCCAGCAAGCCAACTGTCTTGCCATCAAGTCCACCCAAGTGAGTTTCAATTCGATTGACAAAATTGATGGTCTGGTCATCATTGATCTGAATAACTTGCTTAAGAAGCTCAAATTCGTAACCAAGGCCCTCTGCGGTTTTGACCATTCCTTGAACATCTTTCGGGAAGCATGATCCTCCCCAACCTAGTCCCGCATTGAGGAACTGACTGCCAATTCTTGAGTCAGCACCAATGCCCTGAGCCACATCAACAATGTTTGCATCGCACATCTCGCAAACCCGGCTAAGCGCATTGATGAACGAAATTTTCATCGCAAGAAAGCTGTTTGCCCCGTACTTGATTAGTTCTGCAGAATTGAGATCGGTAACGATGATTTGAGATTGCAACGGAGCGTAGAGGTCCATCAATTTGAGCGCTGCTTCTCTTCGCTTAGCTCCAATGACAATTCGATCTGGTCTGAGCGTGTCTTGAATTGCCGAACCCTCTCGAAGGAACTCTGGATTGCTGACAACATCGTAAAGCTCTGGCGCCACACCTTGTTCGCGGATAATGAGCTCAACCATGTCACCTGAACCTACCGGCACGGTCGACTTGTTAACAACGACCGTATGCTTGGTGATGTTCTTACCAATTTCACGAGCAACTGTATTGACCGCTGTCATGTCTGGATGCCCATCTTCTCCGGGAGGAGTACCGACGGCGATGAAGACAACTTCGCTTGCCTGAACGGCATCCTTGATCGAATTTGTCGCTTTGAAGTGACCGCTCTTTAGGGTCCGCTTTAGAATTTCTTCGAGACCGGGTTCGTAAATTGGCGGCTTGCCGCTCAATATCATGTCTAGTTTGTGTTGATCCCGATCAACACAAATGACTTCATTTCCAAGGTCTGCCAGGACCAAACCTGTAACCAAACCGACATAACCTGTACCAACAACTGCAACTTTCATAAAATAATTTAAGACCCAATATATTATTAACGGCTGAAACGGGCTAGATGCTCAGCAATCGCAAGCCTTAATCCATTGAAAAGGGAGAGTTAATTTCTTCGTGTCGTATTTCGTCAACCGGTTCGCTACGGTTTTGACCCCCATATAGCTTGTCAGGAAAATTCAAAACGTAGGCATCATGGTCCCCGACATTCTTGTAACCATGGACCACTCCCGGAGGAACGATAACCGCTGAAGGATTGCTAACCCCGACAGTCAATCTGATTTCACATGGCTCAAATCCATCCCGGTTCTCCCACAAGCGTAGTTCATACTCGCCATCGACGAAGGCAAACAAGTCGGTTTGATGAACGTGCTCGTGCGGTCCCCGCGAGATTCCCGGGTGTGTGACGCTGATGTAGCCCATTCCGGGCAGGAATCCCTCTGGCAATTCGTCAGATCGAAATAATTCTGTAAGGTGCCCGCGGACATCGCCGTAAGATTTTAAGCTCTTGATTACAACACCCGCAGGTAATTTCATTCAAAGACTTTACCGCGCGGGCTTTTCGACCACAATAGAAATAGTGCGTGTTGTAATAACTGGTGGTGCAGGTTTTCTGGGTTCACACCTTGCTGATCGGGTTTTGGCAGAGGGGCATCAAGTCGTCATTGTCGATAATTATGTGACGGGCTCACCAAAAAATGTTGCCCACATGCACGACAACCCAAACGTCTTGGTGTTGGAACAAGATTGTTCAATCGCGCTACAAATTGCGGGCGAAGTTGATTTTGTTGCTCATTTTGCGTCTCCGGCGTCTCCAGATGATTTTAAGCGGATACCGTTTGATGTTCTTCGAGTTGGTTCCCACGGTACCGAAAACTGCCTTAATCTTTGTGCTACAAAGGGGGCGAAATTCATTTTTGCCTCGACTAGCGAGGTTTACGGCGATCCCGCATGCTCACCTCAACGTGAATCCTATTGGGGGAATGTTAACCCAATAGGTCCAAGATCGGTCTACGACGAAGCTAAGCGCTTTGGTGAGGCAATGACGATGGCCTATCATCGATTCCGCAACATCGATACCCGCATCATTCGATTTTTTAACACGTACGGTCCCCGAATGCGCCTTGATGATGGTCGAGTCGTTCCGAATTTTGTATCCCAGGCCCTTCGGGGTGAGGACTTGACAGTTTATGGCGACGGGACTAACACGCGGTCCTTTGGCTACTACGCCGACGCGATTGACTGCGTCTATCGGTTGATGATGAGTGACGTTCATGACCCTGTGAACATTGGTTCGCAAGAAGAGCGCACGATGCTGGAGTTTGCCCATGCGGTACTGAAGGCGACGGGCTCTTCATCGGGAATTGTTCATCTTGATGCAGCGGTTGACGATCCAAAGCAACGTCGCCCAGACACAACTCGAGCGAAGGAATTGCTTGGTTGGGAGCCAACGACCTCTCTCGAAGATGGACTAGCTGAGACGGTCGAGTACTTCAAGACGATTGTATAGTTAGTGCAGATAAGTTTAATATGGCCCGGCCCTGGTGATAGCCTTCGGTCCACGCATCGCCTTTGTTCATATTTGGAATTTGGGATCCGTCTTCTCTAACCGCAGGTCTCCAGCCTAGGTGGCTGTTATCAATGATGTGAGTTTCAATAAATGACCACTGATGTTGGTACAAGGATTGATATGGTTCGCCGAACTTTTTCGCCATGAGTCGAAGGACGTTAAGCGACTCAGCTTGAACCCACCAGATTTTATTCTTATCGTAGGCAGGATTATCGAAGTGCCCTTCGTTAAACATCCCGCCATTCTGATTGTCCCAGCCTGCGGCGATAGTTCGGTCAACCATTGTTTTTGCCAAGTTCCAGGTTGTATCAATATCTTGATTAAGAGCCTCAGCTGCCTCGATCATGAGGAACGCCGCCTCCATTGCATGACCATAGGAATCAATGTCTGAGGCAGGAATTAGGTCCTTGGTAACGTAATAAATGAGCTTCCCATCTTGTTTGGCAAATGCAGTTCGGAAGATGTTAAATGTTTCGTCCAATCGATCGCGAACCTTCGAATCTCCACTTAAATGATAGAGTTCAATAAGTGCTTCCATGATATGGAGGTTTGAATTCATTGACTTCAAACCGTACGGAGTTCCGAGAGCATCCTTTCCGTCCGAAGACAGGTTCTGCTCACCATCGGACCAGCATGTTTCGATGTAACCGCCATGCTCGTCATCATGGGCATGGAGATCGAACCACTGAAACGCCCAATTGGCATCGTCTTTCTTTCCCGCCTTCGCAAGAGCAAAGATCGCAAAGGCATTTCCATAGAGGTGTTTTTCGGGCTTGATTACGCCACCACCGAGACCGATTTCCCATACGAATCCACCGTAGTCCCGATCCCAGAACTTTTCCCAAAGGGAACGACACCCATCATCAGCAATGTCTGAAAGACCCCCAGCTACCGCCAGCCAAATCATTCGAGAATGATAGACAAGGCTCCGGCTGATGTCTGGCAACTCCGTCCAGTCTTCACTAAAATTTTGGTGAAACCCGCCATTCGCCGTATCGATGGCGCGAGGAAACCAACAACCAAGAATGTGATCTTGAAAGTGCTTTTGAAGATTTACTTTTTGGTCTGCCAACTCTTCCAATAGTCTGGCTCTTCGATTTCCATCGCAAACTTGGTAAGTCTAAAGGGTCGGTGAGTGTCGACCATTACTGCCAATTCTTCGGTTTGCTTCGCCCCAATAGAAGCTTCTACCGCGCCTGGTTGGGGTCCATGAGGAACACCGAGCGGATGGATTGTAATGGAGCCTTCTTCGATGCCCTTTCGAGAACCAAACTTGTCATTACAATAATAGAGAACCTCGTCGCTGTCTACGTTGCTGTGAACATAAGGTACGACAATCGCGTCAGGGTGGTAATCCAGCATTCGAGGGCAGAAGGAGCAAACGACGAATCCGTTGCCGATAAAGGTTTGATGGATTGGTGGCGGCATGTGGATTTTGCCCGTTATTGGCTGAAAATCATGGATGCTAAATGCATATGGAAATACATATCCGTCCCATCCTACAACATCGAGGGGGTGATATGGATGCGTGTACATCGTCAGTCGGTGTCTGCTTCGAATGAGAACCTTATGGTCCTCTCGCTCATCGTGAACCGGTAAGGAAGATGGTGGTCGGAAGTCGCGCTCCTTGTACGGCGCATGCTCCAGTAGTTGACCGTAGGCGTTACGATATCGCTTCGGCGTTTCAATTGGTCCGTAGGAAACAACGCAGAGCATCTGGACGGGCAATTTATCGAAATGAAGCTTATAGATTGTTCCGCGAGGGATGACGAGATAGTCTCCGGCCCGAAATTCGATGGAGCCGAACATGGATTCCATGGTTCCACTACCATCGTGAATAAACAGACATTCATCGCCGTCCGTATTCTTAAAGTAAGTCTTCATTTGTTCGGCAACCGAGACCTGATTCCATTCGAGGTCATTGTTGCCCATCAAACACTTTCGCCCGCTGACTGCGTCCCCCTCTGGCTTCATTCGGAAGGTTTTAAGGTGACGATTCCGGAGTGGCTCTTCGGGAAGGTATTCAGGTGCGCAAGAACCCATGTCCTCAAAGGCACTGACTTCGGTTGGGAGGTTGATGTGATACAGCGTTGACATGGGTCCGCTGAAGCCCTGAGTGCTGAAAAGTTGCTCGGTATAGAGCCCGCCGTCTGGCTTTCTAAATTGAATATGGTGCTTCTTGGGAAGGTTGCCTAGGGATACGTATCGCATGATTCTCTCCTGTGAATTACTAGTTGAATTGTACTACTGAGGGCTCACCGATGGCGTAGTGTATTTCTCGACCCATCAATATTCTTGTCGACTATTTAAAAGTGATGCCGTCCAATCGACAGTCTTCGTAGTTGATGCCCTTCACCGATGCCGAATACGACCAAGTTTCTCCTGGTCCCAGACTGGCGATTTGGTCCTGAGCGGTTCCGACTTTTTCGCGGGAAGCCGTAAAGAGCCCGAACTCGATTGACAGAGTCGTGACGGGCTTTTCTCCGTAATTTGTGACCTTGCCTGAAATCGTATCTTTATCCGCTTTCATCCCCGTCAAATCGTAAACGAGCGGCCAATAAGGATAGGTTAGCTTCGGATCAAGGCCCTTTTCGATCAAGGTCTTTTGCGAAACTTCGGGAATATTTGAAACAACGGATGTTGGGTCAACATTTTGCTTTGCAACCCCAAGGTTTTGGTCAGCAAGATACTTGAGCCCAAACAAAATGCCGCCAATGATCAATACAAAGCCAAAAATTCCAACGATGATCGAAGTAGCTGGTCCTCCGCAACCTGATCGCTTCGACTTTCCAAGAGAACTAGCGTGCCCCATCATCCTTGGGGCTTGACCATTTTGGATCATGTGGGCAACAAGAGCTGGCTGTTGCTGCAGCTGAAATTGATGTTCGAGCCAATTTGGATCAATGCCATTCACTGGAACGCCAGTTCTTTCAACCAGAATGAGCCAGTCAGCAAATGTCATCTATTCATTTTACAGAGGTATCAATCATTTCTACGTGGAAATCCGCTATCATTAGTTGAACCTGATCCCCGGTTAAGTGCCAGGTTTTCAGGTCACTTTAGGTTTTGAGTGAAAAAACTTAAAGAAATTTGTGAGGTTTGCTCTAAAGGTTTCGCTAAAGGTTACCGATAAGCTTAATAGACGAAAGTCTCTGACAGAAAATGGCACGACGAGGGTGACCTCGATCACGCAAAGCCTAAGGGTCTGTTTTTGGTTCTAACGAACCGAGAATTAGAAAGCCGGGTTACCTGTCTGGAATCGAGCAAGGAAAATAAAATGCGGATTTCAGATACGGAAGTAAAAAAGGCATTGAGCGGCTTTACCGCTCCAGAAGTTGATGTTCAAGATGAGAACCTCAAAGTCGTTCTCGGCGTCGAGACCGACGAGGACGCATCTGAACGCGATGCACAACTCGTCAAAGATCTCACCAAACAAGTCCTCGATATGCCCGACCGAGAAGAGATGGTTGCTTCTCTTAAGGCGAGAATTGAGTCTGGTGAATACAACCCTACATCTCACGAGATCGTAGACACAATGATTCGGCGAGCAATTGCTGATCGAATGCGGTAGCCTCCTGGCTTCCGTATTGACACCTTCCTCCCAAGCTAATTGGGAGGAAAAGTCCTACAAATTTGCCTTGGCAAACTTGATGATCATGGACATTGCTTCAGGAACCATCGGTCCTTCGAAAGCATCGTCGGTGCCAAACTTCGTTGACTTAAAGTTATGACTGGCGTCCGGCACGATCATCGACTCTACCTTTCCAGAACTTCGTGACTTTAGCGCACTTACTAAACGAGGTGTGTCTCTCTCGGCAGATACCTGCATGTCCTTGAGACCATTCATGACCAAAACTGGTCCAATAACCTTCTTGGCGTTTTCGCTTGGATCAATTCGGCAGTAGGCACCCATAATGTCCATCGTAGTTGGATTAAACAAGCCTCCAAGATTTGGCGGCATGTTTGGGGGAAGGTCCTTCTTATCTGCCAAAGCCTTGCACGCGGCGTCAACGTAGTCCAAATATTGCTTTGTCAATTCCGGAGTTGCCTGACCGAGTTTCAGTTGCCTCGCGATCTGCTCGTGCAATATGATTCCCATTGGCCGACCAGTACCACCCAATAAAATCGTCATCTTTGGTCTTGTGGTTAAGGCGCTGCGATCGGATCCCAGTTGAAGCGACAACATGGCACCTTCGCTATGTCCTAAAATTCCCGTCCGATTTGCGTCGATTTCGGGTTGCTTGCCCATGATATCGAGGGCAGCGCCAGCATCATCGACAAAGTTTTGCCAACTAAAGAACGAGTTCACTTCCTTCAAGTCCTTGGGCCATTTTGAAGCATAGATCTTGATGGCTCGCTTGTCAAAGCGTAGCGAAGCAATTCCGTTTTTTGCCAATTCTTCCGCAATTTGTTTAAGTAGATCAGTCGTTATTCCGAGCCCAGAGTTTCCGTTTCGGTCCGTGGGACCGCTACCAGGAAGAAGGAGGATGGCAGGTACTTTACTAACTGCACCAATTGGCAGCTGCAAGGTGCCCTCCAGCATCAATCCGTGAGAATCAAACTTTACTTCTCGAGTCGATTCAATCTTAATTGGTTTACCAACTGGAGATTGAGGTGGTTTTTGACATCCGTTGGCACTCATCGAAAGGACGAAGGCTAAAAACATGAATAATTTCATTTCTATCACTTGTTGACCTAAAACTGAACTTCTATTGTTGCGACGCTCGTCGCTGGCATGTTGTACGACAACTTTTCCGTGGTCAATCCACCAGTGAATGGCTTTGGATTCATCGGCGCCTTAAAATCTTGTAGATAAGCCCGAACAAGCTTTCCAGCTGCTGGCAGCCGAACCACCATCATTTGTTCAATATCCTTCTTGTTGATCAACACGAGAGTCAAACGCTTCTTGTTTTTGCTACTTAACGATGCATACACAGAATTGTCACTCGGGGTTTCACCCTTAACCGAAAGTCCAATATCTCCAAATTGTGATCCCCTTCCGTCAAAATTCAAAAAGGCTCCGAATCCGGATATTTGGGCTGGTGATTCTGGCCCTATTCCCCAATTACACGCCGCAAACAATCCGAATCGTCCGAAGATTCCGAGGGCATCGGCCTGAGCTACGAGGCCGCTGACTGTCTTATCACCTCCGTAGTTGTATTCGGTAATTGCCAGTTTTGTGCCCGGATAATGGCTCTCAATTTGCCCGAGAACTCGCGGAATCAGAGTGATTGGCTTCTTACCGAGAGTGTCTGATATCCAGCTCGTTTCGACATAATTGCTATCCCACAGTGACCTCGGTGCTTGAATGCGAGCACTTGCTGTTTCCGTGTTCGCATCTTTTTCCGTTATTCGAACTCCGCCACCCCGTGCCTCTGGATACCAATGGATATCGAGAACATCCAAAATTCGCTTCCCGTTGGTCTGTTCCGATGACTTCATTGCGTCGAGATAGGTATCCAAAAAGTCTCGGTTATTTCGGTCGGGTGCATCTTGAAGCGTTCTGAATCCCTGCCAGCCATAGTTTGCCGGACCAAAAATCATTGACTGAGGAGCAACACCTTTGATTGCAGCCGCAAATTCAGAATTGTTCTGAATGATCTCTGCGAACGTCAGTTTCTTCGGGTGGATTCTCTCATGGGTATTCGACCAAAGGTCGGGCTCGTTATCTAAGCTGTACCAAACAGGAGTCTTTGGTGATTTTGACTTTTCAAGAAAGGCAACTAATTCGTCTTGATAGACTGCTTTGTCGGTCAAGTCCGGAGGATATGAAAACTTTCCACTGGGCTTTTTTGCATAAGATTTGTGAAAACGAACATCCAGATAGTTCGGGGTCTTGTTCACATCACCCCCACCGTTTTTGTCAGCCGAAACGAAGCCAGCGGTCGGGATAGTGAGAAGAACAGCTGCACCATTGGTTTGAGCTGCTTTCATGTAGCTTGAAGGAACTAATCCTGGCTCGCTCGATTCAGATAGATATCCATCATTTTGATGTTGATAATCGTTGCCGGCGTTACTCGCATTGGTTTCCCAATTGTACGCGGTCATTCGGTTCCCGCCTTGGCGTACAAGGGTGTAGCCCGCTCCCATCTTGTCCCACTGCATGTTGTTCGCTCCGTAAATGTAAGGCGAAATTTGCTGCTGTTGGGTGAGGTCAATCGTGATCAATCGAGTTTGGAAAAGCAAGCAGAGAATCATCATCGGTCTATACCGATCTTATCACAGATAAAAGAAACCCGAGGGCAATGGTCAGTTAACTGATTCTAAACTTGTCGCTACGAAACCGCTTCCGCAATAGCATCACCAAGTTTAGTTGTCGAAACTAGCTGACAGTCTTTCTCAAAAATATCTGCAGTTCTGAGCCCGGACTCGAGAACCTTTTCACAGGCATCCTCAATTCGTTTCGCCGTCTCCAAGTCACCAAAGGTGTATTGAAGCATCATAGCTGCGCTTAGAATCGTCGCAATCGGATTAGCTCTGCCTTGTCCGGCAATATCCGGAGCACTGCCATGAACCGGCTCATACAAACCAAAGGCTCGACCATTTTTGGATGGTCCGAGAGATGCAGACGGCAAGAGTCCAAGTGACCCGGTGATCATGGAGGCTTCATCGCTGAGGATATCTCCAAACATGTTCTCAGTTAGGATGACATCGAACTGACCAGGATAGCGGACCAGTTGCATCGCACAATTATCTACGAGCATGTGAGTGACCTTAACGTCAGGGTTTGCCGCCGCCATTTCGGTAACGACTTCCCGCCAGAGCCTGGAAGTTTCTAAGACGTTCGCTTTATCGACGCTTACGATCTCATGCTTTCTTGTTCGCGCAATATTGAAGGCTTGCTCGGCGATTCTTCGAACCTCTTCTTTGGTATAAACGCATGTATCAATTGCCGTATTACCGTTGTCTCTTCGTTCTCGAGGCTGACCAAAGTAAATTCCGCCTGTAAGCTCCCGAACAACGACAAGGTCAATCATGCCATGGTCGCCTTTCAGCGGGGAAGCGTTCAACAAAGCCTTTAGTGTTTTTGCCGGGCGAATGTTTGCGTAAAGGTTCAGCTCAGACCGAATGGCGAGCAAAGCACCGATTTCGGGACGAAGTGAGGATGGTTGAATAGTTTCCCACTGCGGTCCACCAACTGCACCCATCAAAATGGCATCAGCTTCCCGACAGAGGCTCAGTGTTTCGGGAGGAAGCGGATGCCCTGTCTTATCGTAAGCGGCACCACCAATAATTGCTTCCTCAAATTCATACTTATCGGAAGCCGCGCGGACGACTTTGACCGCTTCGGTGATGACCTCCGGACCGATTCCGTCGCCAGGAAGTACCGCAATTTTGAACGCCATTGTGATGATGATTATGAATGAAAAAGGCAGGTGGATGTCCACCTGCCCTTGATTGACCTTTCGGTAACCCTAGTTCCTGAGTCGAATCCTCGATGCAGTGAAGAGGTTGCTTACGTAAGCGCCCTTAATATCAACCGTCTTTGAACCGGCGGTAATGATATCAAAGAAAGCGGACTTCGTGATTGAGTTTCCGTTCTTGTCTCGGAACTCTGCGTTAGGTCCAACCTTCACCGGAAGCGGACCACCGGGAGGTGTAAAGCCTTCAGATTCAGTAAGAGTCACATTAAATGTGCCTTCTAGGGAGTCTGGGGAACCAGTGGCTCCTTTGCCTTCGTCCTCTCCCATTTCCGACTCGCTTTCAAAATGAACGCTTTTCGCGGTCAAAGTGTTGGAACCGGAACTATATGTGCCCTCAACTTCCACTGTTACATTCGCTCCGGCAGCTTGCACCGCAGCATAGAATTGGGACTCCGTCAAAGTCGAGCCATGGGCGCCTCGGAACTTTGTCGTTCCATTGGTTTGAACAATGATCTTTTCGCCTTGGGGAGCAAATCCCCGTGTATAGCTTGGAGTTAGGTCAAACGTCAGGCTTCCAACGTTAGCGTTTGACAAAATGCCAATCGCTTTGTTTTCGTCTTCAAATTCAGATTCGGAGCGAATGATCTTTGCAACGATTTTGTTGGTGGTTGGATCAAATGCTCCATAGACTTCGACTTTTTGACCGTTGGCAAGAGTCGTTACCCCACCATCGCCAACTATTTGAGTTGTGTCGTCTGTGGATACAGAAACCGTTCCGCCATGCTTAAGTGTCAGGCTAAATGTTTGAGTGGGAGGAGTTCCGGCAAGGTTCCCAATCAGTCCTTCGAATTCAAATTTATGATGTCGCGATGGATCGTCCAGACCGCTTCCATTGTGATGGTTCAAGACTGGCGTGATAACTCCGCCTGCTACGATCCAATTCTTGAGATCAAAGTCAATGACAAGTCGAGGTGCACCAGGCACGATCAATGTTGGCGATAAGTCAACCGAAAGGTCGGAGTGACCAACCACCGTCGAGTCTAGGCTGCTTGGAAAGTTTGCCGTTGAAACCGCGCCCGAAGGTTTTGCGACCAACGTCACTGACTTATCGAGTTCGAAAACGACCTTGTTGTATGTGCCGTCGGGAACTTGTCCAGGGGCCAGAAGCAAGAACCTTGCCGCGCCATCGTGAAGGTCCCGAAGGTTCACGGTCAAACCGTCGGTGCTGTTGAAGACTTGGACGCTCGCGCCCGTTGCATCTTTAAGGTTTGCCTTAAAAATCTTTACCCAGACTCCCGAGTAGCCAGGATGAAGGTCATCGGTGACAAAGAGTTGGAAAGCACTTGAGCCAGCGCCACCACCGCCTCCGCACCCAAACATGGCAATGATTGCGACCACCATCACAACCGCCAGCATCTTTATTCGATTAATTTGATTTTTCATTTTTGAATTCCTATCCCAAGTAATGTTACGATCAATATTGCCCAATATTGCATCGAAACTTGGTTGTTCACTTTTAGGGAGTCTCACGTGTCTATGAAAAATACGACATGAACAAAAAAATGGCGAGCCATATCGGCTCGCCATTCTTTTCCTGTTCTTGGAAAGACTATTGACTGAGGATTAGCTCAACTTTCTTTGCGGTAAAGACTCCGTTGGAGTAGTCACCGGTTACTTTGACTGTCCGAGAATGTTCATTCAGATAGGAGAACAATTGAGCCCGGTTGATCGAGATTCCTTGTGGTCCCTTGAGAATCGCGCCTTCACCTAGAACAACCAACATCGCACCTTCGGTTGGATCAAAGCCTTGGTGCTCACTAAGAGTCAAGGAGAACGAACGGGCTTCGGCATTCGGATTGCTGGTGGCACCCCGACCCGACGGTGTAATCACGTCTTCTGCTTTCACTTCAATTTTCTGGACTACAATCTCGCCGTCCGGTAAAGTTGCAGTTCCAGAGATGTTCAGTTTCTGAGCTTTTTCTGCAAGGAGCACAAAGAACTGATCCATGTTGATCACGTCTCCGGTTGGTCCTTTGAACTCAGTGTTCGCGGACACGGAGAGGTGCACGGGAACCGTGTGAGACAATTCAATTCCTGAAACCTGCGAGACCAAGTAGTCAAAGGTTCCTGCTTCGGCATTTGGATTCGAGCTCGAACCCTTGGCACTAAAGTTGACCGTGATGTCCAAGATATACTCGACTCGAGACGCGAGCAATACTTGGGTGTCGGCGTTATAGGCTCCCTTCACGCCAACCATTCTTGCATTTTCGCTCAACAGCGAGAAGAACTGTTCTACCGTAGCCTCTGCCCCATGAGGACCCTTGATTTCAACCTCCGAGGCAAGCTGAACTTTGAGGACATCGCCGATCCCATTGATCCCACTGGATCGAAGGACTGCGAGGTCGAAAGTCATCGCTTCTGCATTTGGGTTTGAAGTCTGTCCGCCAGCTTTGGCATCGGCGAACTCGGCATCATTTTCGATATGAACTTCCTTGGCGGCGAGAGAGTTTGATGCTTCAGAGTAGGTTCCCTTGAGACTAATAGAACCGTGGTCGCCTGCAGCTGCCATCGCGGTAAAGAATTCGGCTTGGCTGTAATGTGCACCACGCTTGCCTCTGAAATGAGTGTTCGCGTCTGTCGTGATCGAAACAATGTCGCCCTTTGGCGCAAAGTGCTTGGTGTACTTTGGTGCAAGATCAAATGTTCCGGCTTCCGCGTTGGAGTTCGACGCTTTACCAGTCGCTTTGGCTATTCCGTGACTTTCATGGTCTGATTCAAAGTGAATGATATTTGCCTTCAGCGAATTGGTGATCGGATCAAACACTCCGTAGATTTCCGCCTTTCGTCCGTTGGCGAGTCCGTCGCTGTCGCCTTCTCCGACGATGTCGGTGGTGTCGTCAGTTGATACGCGAACGGTGCCGCCTGTTTTAAGCGTGAGGTCGAATGCTTGAGTCGGCGCCGCGCCGCTAAGGTTGCAGATCAATCCGTGGTATTCAAATCGTTCGTGGCGGGATCCGTCCTCGAGTCCTGAACCATCGTGGTGTTTCAATACTGGAGTGATAACTCCGTTGACAACCTCCCAATACTTCAGGTCAAAGTCAATGACTGCTTTGCCTGCACCGGGTATGACCACTGCTGGCGAAAGGTCAACCGAGAGGTTTGTGTTTCCAGCCGGATTGTCGAGGGCATTGGGGAATACCGCAGTTGATGCGGCTCCGTTGCTCTTGGCAACCAGATCAACTGTCTTGTTAACTTCAAATTGAACTTTGTTGTAGGTGCCGTCCGGAACCTTTCCGGGCGCAAGCAACAGGAACTTGCTCGCTCCGTCGTTGAGCTGACGTAGGTTTACCGTCATTCCTTCGGCACTCTCAAAAAGAACAACTGACTTGTCCCCGTCGCCCTTCAGTTCAGCCTTGTAGAGCTTGACCCATACACCGGAGTACTGCGCTGACGCATCGTCGGTGATGAAGAGGTTGAAGACACCGGCGGATGTTCCACCTGCTCCACCACACCCTAGGAGTGATAGAAGTAGAAGCACAAAAAGGCAAATCTGGCAGAGTCTGGATCGTTTCATCTGGGGCAAACGTTCCGTACTTGAATCCGTTAGAACCCAGTATTAATGGTTGTTTGTTGACAACTTTTCCGAATGGCATGCTTGAGGAATCGAACGATTCCAACCCGATACCTGTTGCTATCGGTGAAAAATTCGCTTATAATCGTGGGAATGGGTTTCGTTACGGCGGCACTCTGTGCCCTGGCGATTGCTCAACAATCACCAGCTCCACAGAAAATCTGGCAAGGGTTTGGAGTAAATATCCATTTCAAGGAACCTGGACCGGGAGAAATTGACCTTCTTACGGCGTCGGGCGTAGACTATGTTCGCACCGATTTCAATTGGGAACTGACCGAAAAGGCCGTCGGCAAATATGACTTTGCGACCTATGATCGGCTTGTCGGCCAACTGAAAGTTGCCCGTATCCGCCCATTATTTGTCTTAGATTACGGCAACAAACTTTATGACAATGGCGCACCAAAGTCTGCGAAGGCCCAGGATGCCTATGCTCGGTGGGCCGAAGCGGTAGTTACTCACTTTCGAGGCGAAGAAATTGTTTGGGAGATCTGGAACGAACCCAACGTCGACAACTTCTGGAAACCGAAAGCTGATCCTGCAAGTTACGCTTCATTGGCTCTCAAAGCGGCAAAATCGATGCGGTCGGCGGACCCCAATTGCCGAATCATTGCCCCCGGAACCTCAACAATCGATGACGCCTTTCTTAAGAAAGTGCTGAGTGCAGAACTTCTTGGGCTCATTGACGGAGTATCCGTCCACCCATATCGGGCAAGTGGTCCAGAAACTGTTGTCAAGGATTACGAACGGGTTCAAGAAATCATTCGGGCCAGGGCGCCTCTTGGTCGAGAAAATCTTCCCGTCGTTTGCTCCGAGTGGGGCTACAGCACAGCCCCAAGTACGGGGATCAACGATGACCGCCAAGCAATGTACCTCAGCAAACTTTGGCTGTTGAGCGCGGCAGCAGGCAGCCCTGTTTCAATCTATTACGGCTGGAAAGATGACGGACCCGATCCAAAAAATATCAATCATCGGTTCGGAATGGTCAAATCAAACCTTGCGCCAAAGCCAGCATTTGATGCGGCAAGACTGACGACAAAGGCGTTTAAGGGCTGCACGATTTTCAAGCGAATGCAAAAGAAGGACCCTCTCGATTGGGTCATTGTTGGTGTCGGAGAAGGCAAGATGGTCCGAGCTATGTGGTATCAAAAAATTGGCGGAATGCCAAAGTTTGAAGCCTATGATATGTCTGATCGATCCAACCGGGCTCTATACAACTCGATCATTGCCGAGAACAAAGAGGCGTTTAGGAAGCCGCCGGAGAAGCCAGTGGTTGAGCCTACTCCACCGGTGAAACAACCTCCAGTTAAACAACCGCCAATCAAGCTGCCTCCAGTAAAACAGCCGACGCCAATTGTCCGGACATCCTTGAGCATCGCATTCGCCCCTCCGATCGATGAAGACGGCTGGTGTGCAGTTATCCAAAAGCCGACATCAATGGCAAGTGCGAAAATTGAGTTTAGGTACGACCGGAAGGAAACCGGGGCAAATGTTACATGCTTCACCAACGTAAAAACTGATCGGGTAATTGAGCCGTTAGCTAACAATGACAGCGATTCAACCATCGTTGCTCTAGTCGGCGGACAACGAATCGGCGATTGTCAAATTAAGCGAGTTGATTTGGATCCGGCCATGTGGCAACTTGAAAGAGGCTCCAGCAAGGGCAAGATTTCAAGAACAAAAATGGGTGGCGCAGTTGACTATGTTTTAAGTCGTGAAATGCAAAGAGCGAGTCTCACACCAGTTCAAAGCATCGCAATTCCCGACGGAGCCAAGCGCTTTGTTATCTGGATCAAACCCGATAGCTCAAACAATAATCTCTACGCAAAGTTCAAAGATGAAAACGGAACGGTTTTTCAAGTCTTCCTTGGAACGCTTAACTCGGACACGGATCGCAATGGTTGGCGGGCGGTAGTCATTCCATTTGTCAATTTGCCCGCAGATACAACGTCAACTGGTGGCTCGATTCCGAAAGGAAATTTGCAGTGGGACAGCCTGTTGATGGTTGAAGGTGCCGATAGAAACAATCCAAAAAGTGGAGCGATTGAGTTTGGACCAGCCGCCTACGAGTTCTGATACGACGTAGAATATAGGTAATGGCTCAAATCACAGGTCAAGCCTCCGGATGGAAGGCATTTCGAGTGTTTCTCGAAATGATCAAATTTGAGCACTCGATCTTCGCCCTGCCCTACGCCATGATTGCGTTAGTGTGGGCATCACCATTTGGTATTCCTGAATCGAAAGTGTTTTGGTTGGTTCTCTTAGCAATGGTCAGTTGCCGAACAGCAGCAATGACCTACAATCGCATCGCGGACCGCGACATCGATGCGGTGAACGAGCGCACAAAATCACGGGCAATTCCGGCGAGCCTGTTGAGTTTAAAAACCGTAAACCTATACTTTTTCGCGTCCATTGCCCTCTTCTTCTTCGCTGCAGCTAGCCTTAATTTAGTCACTCTCTTACTATCTCCAGTGGCTCTGTTCGTTACGGTGTTCTATTCGCGAACCAAGCGGTTCACCTGGCTTTGTCATTTCTGGTTAGGAGCATCGCTGGCCATCGCTCCGAGCGCTGCCTGGATTGCAGTCGAGGGGAAATTAGCTCTCACTCCCGTGTACTTGTCGCTTGCCGTTTTGTTTTGGACGGCCGGTTTTGACATCATCTATGCCTTGCAAGACGAAGAGTTTGATCGAGAAAACGGATTGCATTCCATTCCGGCAAAGTTCGGGAAACGGAAGGCTCTGATGATCAGCCGGCTTTCTCATGTAGCTGCAATAGCATTCCTGGTTGCTGCATTTGGATTTGCAAAAGTAGGCGGGTTTGGATGGATTGCCCCGGTTTTCGCTGCACTTATGCTCATCTTCGAACAATCATTGGTCAAACCAAATGACCTCAGCAAGGTCAACTTTGCTTTTTTTACCCTCAACGGCTGCATTTCGATTGGCGTCTTTTTGTTCGTATTGATTGATCGAATCGATTGGGTGATTGTTATTTTTGGAGCCTCATGATTACAGACCTTCTCGGACGAACGAATACCGCCTATCCCAAAACCTGGGCGGCTCTCGGCGTTTCGCCCGAGACGTCCCCCGAAGATCTTGTTTCCGCCGTAAAGCCTCTCAATGTCCCCATGGATATTTCCTCTCAACCAGCTTTGTGGGGTGGATTCTTGCGGGGTGGAACCGAAATCCTCAGTGTCAAGAGCTCGACTCATTACGAGCGAGCAACTAGCCAAGATCACGCCACCGACCTCATGCAGGCTCACTTAATTGAAGTCCTTTCTAGCCTGGGACGAGAAATGATCGATTTCTACTTTCTGAGGGTCCGAAGGGTTGTCGAGGAGTACCAAATCAACGGTGCCCTTGCCGCTTTAGAGTTTGCTAAACAAGAGGGACACGTGAAGCACATCGGAATTGCCGCCGATGGGCCAGTCATGGCAGTCCAAAGCGTCTGGCAGTTTCACGATGCCTTCGAAGTTGCGCTCCTAGGTCCAGAGCACGAGTCACTCGCGAACTTGGCAAAAGAACGCCGGGTTGGTGTGGTAAGGAACCAGTCCTTGGATTTGGAGACTAGAAACCCGGATCATACTTACCTAGTCAGAGTTAACTCTCGAAGTCAAGTGGACCAGTTGAGGACCGTTGCATCATGTTGATCAAGGCGATGATCATTCCTTTTGTCTTGATCATCTGCTTCGGCGGAGGGTTAGTTGCGCTAACCAAGCCATTTAACCCTAAAGCAACTATCTTTATTGCTGGCATTGCCGTCTCGGCAATGGTATTTGGCTATGCTGCCGGTCTGATGAGGCTTTTCGGCGCAATCGGGTTGGTTGTATCACTGTTCGGCCTATATGCCTGTCGAGGCAAGAAGTGAGGGTCGCGGTTGTTGGTGCGGGAATCTCAGGTTTGCAAGCGGCTCTGCTGCTAGAGGCTGCTGGGTGCCAAGTAACTGTATTTGAGGCTAGGGATCGAATAGGAGGTCGTTTACATACTATTTCGGATGCAGATGGTCCCTCATTTGAGGCGGGTGGAGAGTGGATTGATTCTGACCAACCCCTCGTTCATGCCTTGGTCGAAAAGTATCAAGGCAAATTGGACGAGGCAATTCGAGAGCCGGCTTTAGCTATTTTTAAGGGAGAATTTAAGCGAACAGACGACCTTTGGACCGATCTACTACGCGATGAAGAGACGGTTGAATTGATGGCACGCTCGATGGCAAGAGAACTCACACTTCCGGCTTGGTCCAATATAAAATTCGCTAAATACGATTCTCTAACATTAGCGTCATTTGTTCGTCAGCATTGCGCCAGTGACCGAGGGCATTGGTGGATGACGGCAAACCTTCGGAGCGATGAGGGAGACGATCTAAGCAAGATCGGCCTGTTAGGGTGGCTTACAGGTTATGTCCACTATATCAACCGAGAAAATCTGAATCGAGGCGAAAGCGAGATGAGCGCTTACCGTCCACCGTTAGGCTTCACTAACTTGCTTGAACAAATGAGAAGTGATCTGAAGGGAGAAGTTCGATTCGGGATGCCATTAGTTAAGGTCCATCATTCTTCACGGGGGGCTGATTTACACTTTGATTCTCATTCCGAGTCCTTTGACGAAGTCATTCTGACTCTTCCCCCGCGATGCCTTGAACGTGTCATCTTCGAACCTGCTCTCGATGGCAAAAAGCGGTGCGCAATCGAGGCATGTGGCATGAGCAGAGCCATCAAGATTGTTTGGGAATTTAAGCAAGCATGGTGGAAGGACCAAGGATTTTGTGGTCGGTTGCATTGCGATGGGTCCCTTCAACAACTTTGGGATGGGTCCCGAAGCGAAAAACCAGTTTTGACCGCCTACATCACCGGTGAAAGGGCGGTCGAATGGACTAAGTTGCCTGACCCCGTCAACGCGGGAGTGTACGAATTGACTCAATACTTCCCGGAAGCAAGGGAACATTTCATCAATGGGGAAATGTTCGACTGGATCAACGATCCATATTCGCTCGGAGCCTTTTCACACTATGCCCCCGGCTATACCCTTGGGCATGCGGAGAACATGGTTGCTCCCCACGGAAGAATTCATTTTGCCGGGGAACACACTGCAACATGGGTGGGATTTATTGAAGGTGCGCTTGAGAGTGCCCATCGAGTGACAAGAGAGATATGCGAACAAGATACGAAAACTTCATTTGGTACGCAACCGGAATAGAGAGCACAATGGTTGTGGAGGATGGCCGAGTTGTGGTCTCTCCATCACCTGAAGTACCCCAGGCCGGTGCGATTATCGATTGCCAGGGACGAACCATGGTCCCAGGGTTTATTGACTCACATTGTCATATTCTGCCGACTGGACTTGACCTGCTTAAACTGAATCTCACCCCATGCTCAACTCGCGAGCAAGTACTCGAAATGGTGCGGGATCGGCACCAGGAACAGCCAGATGGCTGGTTGCTTGCCGTGCAGTACGACCATAACAAGTTCGAGGATGGACAGCACTTGACCGTTCAGGACTTAGACGCGATCTCTACCGAACGTCCAATTTTGTTGCGCCACTACAATGGTCACTGCAGCGTGGCTAACTCCGTGGCACTCGCTTTGGCAAAAGTGACTCAAGATATCGCCAACCCATCAGGCGGAGAGTTTTGCCGAGACTCAGCAGGCAAGCTCAATGGAGTTTTGTTGGAGGATGCTCACGAACGAGTTTGGCAAGCTACTCCAACTCCAACACTTGAAGAGATGGTGGAGGCGATCATGACAGCAGGAGACCGCATGGCCGACCTTGGCATCACATGCGCATCAGACATGATGACTGGGCGATTTCACCTGCTCAACGAACTCGAAGCTTATCAAATTGCGGCCGCTCAAGGATGTCGAGTAAGGACTCGACTTTACATTCAGTGGCGAGATGTTTTTGGTCCGCGAGGGATTGGATTAGAAGCTTTGCGGGAGCAAAAGACGGTGTTTACTGATCCGGATCGCACCAAGATAGCCGGAATAAAGCTCTTTGCCGACGGAGCAATTGGTTCGGCGACTGCGGCTATCTATGGCTCGTATTCCGGTCATCCCGCGAACGGGCCGGTCATCTCCAAGAATGGTCAAAAGACTTCGGAAGTCGGAACGTGCGGTCAACTGATCTATTCCCCAGAAAAGCTCACCAACATGACAAAAATGGCAAGTGATGCCGGCTATCAAGTTGCCATTCACGCCATCGGTGACTATGCATCAGATTTGGTGATGGATGCCTTCGAGTCAACCGGAATCCCGTCAAAGCATCGCCTTGAGCACGCCATGATTCTCAGTGATGCTCAAATCGAGCGACTCCAGAAACTAGACTGCTTTGTAACCATGCAACCCGAGTTTCTCTTGCGTTTTGGTCACGTTTACAAACGTCAATTGGGGCCAGAAATTGCCTCCAAATTGAATAGAGCGAGATCAGTGCTCGATGCTGGCCTAAAGCTGAGTTTTAGCTCAGATCGACCCATCGTGCCGGGTGCTCCAATGGATGGAATCAAAGCAGCAGTTAACCGTCCGGAGGGTTTCCTCGGTGGTGAGAATTGCACCCTGTCTGAGGCAATAATTGCCTACACCGTTAGAGGCGCCGAAGTAAATGGTGACACCGGCAATATGGGTTCGCTGGAAGCTGGTGAACTTGCTGATTTTCAGCTCCGAGACGACCTCTAGGGTGGCCAATTTGTGTCATACTCTTGCATGGCTTCATACCGCGAAGGACTCAGTTTTGACGATGTTCTCTTAATTCCCGCCAAGACTGAGGTACTCCCTAGCGAAGTCGATTTAGGCTCCCAACTTCTTCCCGGAATTCGGCTCAGTGTGCCAATTATTTCCGCCCCTATGGACACCGTCACCGACGCCCGATTGGCCATTGCGATGGCCCGTGAAGGTGGCGTCGGAGTTCTTCATCGAACCATGTCAATTGACGAACAAGCTGCGGCTGTTGACCGGGTAAAGCGGTCCGAATCAGGCGTCATTACCAAGCCTTTTAAGCTGGAAGCAGGCCAAACTCTTCAAGATGCCGTGACATTAATGGAGCGGTATCACATCTCGGGAGTTCCTATTGTTGATGCAGAAGGGAAGTTGGTCGGCATTCTCACTAACCGAGATATTCGCTTTGAATCCGACTATTCCCAAGCCATTCACCTCCGAATGACCTCTAAAGATTTGGTCACCGCTGCCGAGGGGACAACGCTGAAGCAGGCCCAGGAAATCTTAGCCCAAAACCGAATTGAAAAGCTTCCGATTGTGGATGCTGAAGGCTTCCTGAAAGGGCTAATCACGATCAAAGATATTCTCAAGGTTCAGCAACATCCGTATTCCACCAAAGACGCCAAGGGGCGCTTGGTCGTCGGAGCCGCGATCGGCGCACTGCGAGAGCCATACGAACGAGCCAAGGCACTCCACGATGGCGGAGTCGATTTTGTTGTCATTGATGCCGCTCACGGGCACTCCAAAGGCGTAATGAACTGCTTAAAGATGCTCAAAGATAAGTTGCCGGACCTGAAGGTTATTGCAGGAAACGTCGCAACGGCTGCCGGAGTAAAAGCATTGCACGAACTCGGAGCCGACGGTTTGCGGATTGGAATCGGTGCCGGATCAATCTGTACTACGAGAATCGTTGCTGGCGTTGGCGTTCCCCAGTTCACCGCCGTTCGAGACTGCGCAGAAGCTGCCCGAGAGCTCGGAATTCCAACCATCGCAGATGGCGGTATTCGTAGTTCGGGTGACGTAGTCAAGTGCCTTGCCGCTGGTGCCAACGCGGTTATGATGGGCAACATGTTTGCCGGTTGCGAAGAGAGCCCAGGCGAGATTGAAATCTACCGAAACCGAGCCTACAAGGTGTACCGAGGCATGGGTTCAGTCGGAGCGATGAAGTCGGGTTCCAGCGACCGGTATATGCAGATTAAGGATTCGGGTGCGGTCATCGTTCCTGAAGGTGTCGAAGGCAGAGTGCCGTTTAAGGGTGCTCTGAAGGATACGGTCGCGCAGTTAGTCGGCGGAATGCGGTCTGGCTTTGGCTATGTCGGAGCTGGCTCATTGGCCGAACTCCACGAAAGTGCTGAATTTATGAAGATCACCGGCGCGGGACTCCGTGAGAGCCATCCTCACGATGTGCAGATCACCAAGGAACCACCCAACTATTCCTCACCGTTCTCTGGAAGCGATAACGACTAGGTCCTGGAACCAGTTTCACCGCCATTTCGTTAATCTCTCCAAATGCGGGAGTTATTGGCATTCTTTGTCAAACAAGTGCAGGCGTCAATCTTCGCCTTGTTCATCTTCGCGATGCTCGTTGTCTCCCATTGGCAACATCTGCTCTCTCGCTACGACTTCATGCTTGTCACCTGCCTCGGCATGCAAGCTTTCATGTGGGTAAAGGGGCTAGAAACCAAGAAGGAACTCATTGCCATCTGCGTGTTCCATGTAGTCGGGCTAGTACTCGAACTGTATAAGGTCAGGCATGGATCTTGGGCGTATCCTGAGTTTGCGTATGCCAAATTCGCCGGTGTCCCTCTCTATTCCGGATTCATGTACGCCGGGGTAGCCAGCTACATCTTTCAGGCATATCGAGTCTTTGACTTGGAATTTACCCGCATGCCCAAGAAGTGGATTGCCATACTCGGTGTTGCTCTCATCTACCTAAACTTCTTCACCGCAAGCCGTTTGGGCGACAACCGAATCTGGCTTAGTATGCTTCTAGTAGCCCTATTTAGTCCTGGACTATCCAACTTCACCTGCCGCAGCAAACGACTCAAGATGCCAATGCCGGTTGCCTTTGGTTTGATCGGGTTCTTTGTTTGGGTTGGGGAGAATATCTGCACCTACCTTGGTGCGTGGGTTTATCCACATCAAGTAAACGGCTGGCAATTAGTTGATTCTTCCAAGATTCTGAGCTGGTCGATTATGGTGATGGTTGCCTTTGTCATCATTTGGACCTGGAAAGAACGAGAGGAACATAAACCGACAATAGCGTAGAATAGAGTTAAATGAGCCAGTTACCATCGAATTGGAGCAAGGTCAGATATTCTGACTTTAGTCCCGAATCATACATTGGTGATCGCCTTTACGCTGGAGTTTGCACTCTGCTGTTTGTCATACTTCCCCTATTTCTGATAGCGGGTTTAAGACTTATTTCTAGTGGATCCTTTTCATATGAATCTAATCAGAGTTCGATTACGATCAATCCTGGATTCAATATTCAGAATGCCCCTCCAGCTTGGCTGACCTTTCTATTCTGTGTTATGTGGGTTTTTGTTTGGCAAGGTCGCCGATGGGCATTTGTGGTTAACCTGATCGTTTGTATTTACTTTGCGATTGACTGCATGGTTACCAAAACTAGGATGCCGGTTTTTGAACTGATTTCTATTGTCTATATGAGTCTAAGACTCTCGGATTCGCTTGGTCCTGCGCTTAAGCGAAGTAGCGAAGCCAAAACAATCTAAGCAAAGGGGAGAAACT
>JANPAV010000115.1:0-16556 GCA_031430115.1 Armatimonadota bacterium
CGACGAAAGAAAATTGAGCCATGGCGAGAGCCGACAGACTCAAAGACCACACGATTGCTCGATCGAATGACCTTTGGGTGGTCAGCCGATGAGGAAGCTACATACGCTTTGCTTGGACACCAGGCCTATATCGACAAACAGCTAAAGGCGGATTTCGAAGAGCCTGTTGACCTAATTTTCCAACTAACCCAACTCGATTGCTTGCGGATGCAATCCGCGGAACTCATGGACATTCAGCGAGAGCGGGTCATTTTTGAACTCCAATGTGCGGCAATCCTGAGAGCAACCTATAGCCCGAACCAGCTCAAGGAAAGAATGGTTGATTTCTGGAGCAACCACTTCAACATCTATTCCGAGAAGAAAGACGGTGCGTTCTTCAAGAGCGCAGAAGAGGAAGATATCATTCGCGAACATGCCCTGGGCAGCTTCAAAGAAATGGCGACCAAGATGTCGAAGTCTCCTGCGATGTTGCTATACCTGGATAACGAGCAGAACGCCAAAGAGCACCCAAACGAGAACTACGCTCGTGAGCTCTTGGAGCTTCACACACTCGGAATCTATGGCGGTTACACTCAAAAGGACATTCAAGAAGTCGCTCGCTGCCTCACTGGATGGAAGGTTGAGGACCGGCACATGATTTCCCAAAAACAATTCCCACCGGTCGCCCAAGGGTCGTTCCGATTTGACGCTAAAGCCCACGATGATGGCATGAAGGTCGTTTTGGGACACACCATCCCAGCCGGTGGAGGGATCAAAGACGGCGAGCGAGTACTCGAAATTGTCGTGAACCACCCATCGACCAGTAAATACTTGGCGAAAAAACTTGTGATGTTCTTCACCGGATCCCGTTCAGAGTCACTCGAAAAAATCGTCGATCACGCATACAAGTCCAGCAACGGAAACATTGCCGCGATGGTACGCCCGATACTTTTATCCGAAGAGCTGAACACCGGTGACCCAATCATTCGACGGCCTCTTGACTTCATTTGCGCTGCTCTCCGTCGCGGAGCCGCGATTACCGACGGTGGTCCCGACATCCAGCGATACCTTCGCACTCTCGGTCAACCAATGTACGAATGGCCCATGCCGGACGGTTACCCGGTCGATCAACTCAGTTGGGCAAACACGATTCTTCCCCGATGGCAATTCGCCTACGATCTGTCTTTCGGTAAGATCGCCAACACGACTATTCGAGCCGAGGCTATGCCGCTGATTTCCAAAATCGTCGGTGAAGGCAGCGGCCTGACTCCTGACCGGATGCGGCTCCTTGCCAGCCACATCGCGGCACCTCAATTTCAATACATGTGAACCTGATGAAAGACCATTCTTGTGATAGTTTCCGAGACGCAATGTCTCGACGATCAGCCCTCAAATTGGGTGCGCTCGGGCTAGTACCATGGCTCCTTTCTTCGAGCGCGCTTAGCCAAGTGAAGATTGACGCAAAACGCCGTGGACACTCCTTGGTTGTGCTCTTTCTACGTGGCGGATCCGATGGACTGAACATGCTGGTTCCCTACAACGAAGACACATATTATCGCGCTCGACCAAGCCTTGCTATTCCAAAACCAAACGATGCTCGAGTCGCCGAGAACCTTCGTGGCATCAAAATCAACGATCACTTCGCCATCCATCCTTCTTTGGGACCCCTGAAGAAATGGTACGACCAAGGCACAATGGCAATGGTTCATGCAGTTGGATCGGAAGACACAACAAGGAGCCACTTCGAGGCCATGTCGGCGATGGAGCGAGGAGCATCGAACGGCATCTCGGGCGAGCCAAGCGGCTGGCTAGCGCGTTACCTCAACAAGACCCAGTCCCAAGACGACACACCGTT
Organism: Armatimonadota bacterium; assembly: GCA_031430115.1. Taxonomy (GTDB): domain Bacteria; phylum Armatimonadota; class Fimbriimonadia; order Fimbriimonadales; family Fimbriimonadaceae; genus Fimbriimonas. The sequence continues at coordinate 1,835 of JANPAV010000115.1, forward strand.
AAGAGCGGTTGCCTGGGCGAACACCATGCCGGATTCTCTCCGTGGAGCCCCGTCACCTTTGGTTGTGCAGAGCATTAGTGACTTCCAACTCAATACCGACAATAAATTCCTCGAAATGCTCAAAGACCAGTACAACAGCAACGGTAAACAGGCTCAAAGCCTAGTCCATGGAGCTGGCGCTCAAACTCTCGAAGCCCTTGCGAAGATTGAGAAACTGGACCCCAAAAACTATAAAGCTAGCGGAGGAGCGGTCTATCCAACTACCGCCATAGGTCAGGGATTCCGCGAAGTAGCGAGCCTCCTCAAATCCGATCTCGGACTTGAAATTGCATGCCTCGAAGACACCGGGTGGGACTCTCACTTCGCCCAGGGTGGCAACATTGGAATTCATGCGAATAATCTCAACAGCGTTGCAACCACGGTGGATGCCTTCCTCACCGATATTGGTCCAAAGGCAAAAGAAATAACGTTGATCGTAATGACTGAGTTTGGACGTCGGGTCGAAGAGAACGCCTCTTTGGGTACTGATCACGGCCGCGCCAGCGTGATGATGGCATTTGGTGACGTTGATGGCGGCAAGATTCATGGCGATTGGCCCGGGTTAGAGAAACATCAATTGGATTCAGTCGGAGACCTCAAACCGGTCAACGACTACCGCAAGGTGTTGACCCAGTTCCTGGCACCGAAAATGCCTGAAATTGCCAACGTTTGGGTTTAGGTAGAAATTGCCCCTCTCTTAAATTGAAGGTCTGGACCAATGGGCACTAACTAAATGCTTTTGGTCATCCGTTTCGTAGGAGAGATTCAGCTTTCTCTTGCTCGCACTCCTGTTCGCACTGTAAACTCTCCACTATGCTTCTCAAAGGAATTAATTATTGGTGCTTCCCGGGCGCATTCGAAGACAAGGTCGATCCATTTGACGCGATAAAATTGACCGCCGAGCACCGATACGAGGCCCTTGAGCTTTGCATCGGAGAAACCGGAACCCAGTTTGGTCTTGACGCCACAGAGGCCAAGTGCAAACAGCTTGTTCAAGCCGCAGGGGAATCCAATATTGTTCTGAAAACGACCGCGTCCGGACTCTATTGGGGACGATCGATGGGTGACCCCGACCCAAGTGTCCGGACACAAGCCAAGGACGATCTCCGCCGAATGCTACAGATATCAAGCTGGCTTGGCTGCAAAGTTCACCTCACCATTCCTGCAGCAGTAGACGTTTTCTTCCTTCCTGACCGACCAGTCCAAAACTACGGGGACTGCATCAAATGGGGATCAGAAGGCATCGCTGAACTCATCCCCCATGCAGAAGCTTGCGGCGTCAAAATGGGAATCGAGAATGTCTGGAACAAGATGCTGATCACGATCGGCGAAATGCAATGGTTCACCCGACAGTTCGACAGCGATTACGTTGGCTGCCTTTTCGATGTCGGCAACGTGATCCCGTTCGGCTATCCCGAACAATGGATCCGAAGCCTTAAGGACAAAATCATCGCCATTCATTTCAAGGACTATCGCCGCTCAGTCGGAACCGCGGATGGATTTGTTGACCTACTCGAAGGCGATGTTAATTTCCCCGAGGTCATCAAAGCACTCGACGAAATTGGATTTGATGGTCCGGTTGTCGCCGAGATGATTCCCCACTACAAGCTGTATCCCATGGCTCGAATCGAGAACACCTCAATCGCCATGGACTACATTCTTGGCCGGAAGTAACGTGATCTTGTGATCTGGAAAGATCGCCTGCCTAAAGCTCCTTTGGATTCAATCAGAGTCCAACGGGAAACGGGTGTAAAGACAGTCTATGATTGGATTGCGCTTTTCAACGGATTCCAAGCCGAGCTCCCAGAGCCCTTTGCGGTTATCGACGTGCTTGAAGGACCCGGAGCAGAAGTTGCCTGCGAAGCCCTTCGAGCATTGAGAAGAAACCCCAGATTCGCTCGATCAGCTTCTATCAACATGGTTTCCAATCGGCTCTGGAACATCAATCCCATCCTGACCGAAATAGCCGAAATGACAAATCCAGGAACGGCAATCGACCTAGGATGCGGGGCAGGGCGAGACGCCGTCTGGTTGGCCGCTAATGGATGGGAAGTTACGGCAGTTGACCGCCTCCAGACTAATCTCGATTGGCTCAAAAAGCTACGGGCGGCTTACGCACCAAACGATCCAATACATTGGGTTCTCGCCAACCTCAACGAAACGAAACCGGAAAATCAGTATGACTTGGTTCTCCTTCACTATTGTTGGGATCAAAACTACTTCGAATTGGCCAAAAAGTCCGTTGCTCCTTGCGGCCACTTAAGCATCCTCGCCCATACACATACTCACCGAAGTTGCTTCAGCAACCCAAGGGAAAGCAAAATCTTAAACCCAGCAGACCTCGATAGAGATGGTTTTGAGACGATTATCGAACGAGAGTTTTGGTCCATAGACCGCCACTCTGTTTCAATCGTTCTGCAACGACGGTAGCCGAGTCGTACTCGATCTTTATCCTTTCCATTTTTTTGGTGGGATCAAATTCAAAGATTCTTTCAGGATGAGTCAATCGAGTGAAAATCAGACCCGACATCGATGCCAAACTGCTCGTTTGATCTCCAAGCCCATTAGTTCCTTTCTGACTTGACCAATAGCGCATGGTCGGCTCTCCTTCTGGAGTCAAGTCCCAACCGAGAAATACCACGGAATGCCCTGACCCTTTCACCCAATTAATGTTACAAAAGTCACCTGGCTCAGCTGCAAGTGCACCAATTCGCTCGCCCATTTTTGTATATAGCACCAAAGCATAGAGCGAACCAGGACCGTCGGCATTCCACCAACCCCAAAGCTTCACCATGTCTTCTCTTCGCCCGCCATTTAGCTCCTGCATCCGAATCGCTTCTTGACGATCGACGGTCAATTCTGAACTTCGTGATTCCAACAATGAGTCGAGCGCACCGATCAAAGCAGAGTAAGAGGCACCAGAGCAATAGCTTGTTACTCTTGGTGGATCAAGCAGCGGTTGACCAAACAGGGAAATCGGAAAACCAATAGGAGATTCGGCTGGCGCCGCTTTCACTCCAACAAAGTATCCCCCTCCATCAGGCGCCGTCGCTTGAATCTTGTCAACTGCAGCAAGGACAGCGCGATTGATTTCATTCGTGTGTTCGGCAAAGACTCGCTCATGTTGCAGGTGATAGGTTGGAAGCTTTATTCCGACAACGGCAAGAAGGGAAAAAGCGATCAGATTCATTCAACGTGCCTCCCGCATAATACGATCCTGATACCGCGAGAAGTTTCGTACACTGTCGTATTGCAATCAAACTGAACTAATTTTCCGGATTGATGACGAACAAAGACCATACGATTCCTGCTGAATTCAGAATCATCAGGGTCTTCCTGTATTCCTTTGAGCCAGGCTTCAAGCCGCTCATGTCTTCCTTCGGGGAAAAACACTCGGAAATTTTGTCCATGAAAATCATCAGGACTGTATCCCGTAATCCGGCAGTAGATCTCGTTCACATAAAGGTAATTTGCCTGATCATCCACCAGAACAACTGCATCGGGAAGATGATTAAGGGCGAGCATCAATTCGAAATCCTCCTCCTTTGAAGTTTCCAATTGCCGGCGCAGCATGGCCGCTTCATTCAGAAGCAAGAAAATTTCTTCGGTTGACTTGAATTCTAAGTATCTTGCGACCAATTCCGTTCGATTGAGGGGACCAAGTTTGATCCGTATTCTGCCCCAGTAGGTCGCAATGGTAGCGAGGCTGATTCCGAGTTCGTTGGCAATTGCCTGATCGGTTAACCCTTTGGTTGCATGAACAAGAAGCTGAAGTTCCCGCTCACTCAGTTCATTTTCAATATCTAGCGCTACACGTCGCCACACACTTATCTTATACTCCATGTAGTCAAAAATAATGACGAAGAAACAATGACATTGCTTTAACGGCAGGGTTTAGATGACAACATATTTGCGACCTGTGGCAGGAAACTCGTGACGGATACTGAGAGTCATACATATCACAGGGGTTCATTGTTCAACTTCCAAAATCGTAAGTTCCAATCGTTGTAACAAATTGACTTGCGACCTGTCAATTGCCGGGTTTGTTACTCAAGCCTCAAGTTATGAATATACAGATTAATGTGCCCGACAACCTCAATTCAGTAGGGTTGGTGTCATTCCTATCAACGCTAAGGTTCACCGAAAAATTGGTTGTTGAAAGCAGTCAAGAATCTGGGCCCAGACCAGCAGCGAAAACAGATGAAGGAACCTTTTGCATTGATGTTGTTGACGGGCAGGACGACTTAAAAGTAAGTACACTTGAATCTCTTTTAGGTTCCACCACGTGTAGCCTGCTGTTTTTCAATCAAGACGTAGAGCAAATCAAAGTGCCAAAAATAATCTTTACCACTGACCTTTCAGCTCAGGCAAATACGAATCTCAACCAGTTTAAGCAGCTCAAGCCGTCTGGATTTGGCGGGGCTTCGGTAATTTCTGAACCAGAATCACCCAATTTTGGAACTTCTATGGACGAATCTAGTCGTACTTTCCTGGAGCGAATAAAGAGCGCGGCTCATTCTAGTCAGGCGAACCTTATCATTGCCAACTTTGACCTTGGTAATATGGGTCGTAAATCGATGCGGATGTCAAATCTTGTTAAACTGGTTCTCCAAAACAAGTGTCACGTCCTCATCCTCAAATCTTAATGACTGCTCCAATAAACCCCACATGCATTGCCCCGGTTTGTCGCAAGACGCCGGGGTTTTTTTTCTGCGCTCCCTTTTTGGTGAAGCAGAAAGACTGAACGGGTACCCTTAACGATGATCTGTTTGGTCGGAGCCATTACGTGATAGATATCCAGGAATTATTGTCAATCTTGCCTCACCGATATCCCATCCTTCTTGTCGATCGCATTCTCGAAATTAGCGAAGATCACAAGAAGTGTAAGGGGTTGAAGAACGTCACTATCAATGAACCGTTTTTTCAAGGTCATTACCCTGGCATTCCCATCATGCCTGGCGTACTCATCATGGAATCGATGGCTCAGGTTGGAGCGGCTCTTTTGATGACTACACCAAAGCTTGCAGGAAAGATTCCCTTGATCGGAGCCATTGAGCATGCCAAATTCCGTAGAATTGTTAGACCCGGGGACCAATTGATCCACGAAGTTGAAATTTTGTGGGTGAAAGGCAACGTCGGGAAGATGAAAGGGTTTGCTACTGTTGATGGAGAAATCGCGGCAGAAATGATCATGCTTTTTAAAATGAGTGAAAGGGAAGGCTAGTTGGCGTCGATTCATCGCCTCGCTTATGTAGACCCAAAGGCAGAACTTGCCGACGATGTTGTCGTCGGTCCATTTTCTTACATCGAAGCCGGTGCCGTGATTGGCTCTGGTACTATCATCGACTCTCATGCGACGGTAAAACATTCAACCACTGTCGGGAAGGACAATTACATCGGCCAAGGCAGTGTTATCGGCGGCAATCCACAAGACCGCAAGTACGACAATGAGCCCACTTTCTTAACCATCGGCGACCGAAATGTTTTTCGCGAATACGTTACGATCCATCGTGCCACCGGTGAGGGTAAATCAACGATCATTGGCAATGACTGCTTCATCATGGCCTACTGCCATATTGGGCATAATTGCAATGTCCACGACAAGGTAACCATCGCGAACTCGGTTGGCGTTGCCGGCCACGTAACGATTGAGGAACTCGCAAACATCGGCGGCATGTCGGGAATTCACCAATTCTGTCGAATTGGAAAGGTCGCCATGGTTGGAGGATTTACCAAGATCACCCGGGATGTGCCGCCATTCTGCCTCGTTGATGGGGTCGATGAAGAAGTTCGCGATATTAATGCTGTAGGACTTCGACGACTAGGCATCACCCAAGACGAACGATTGGCACTGCATAAAGCTTGTAAGTTGCTCTTTAAGTCCAAGATTGGCCTAACAAACGCTTTGGAGATCGTACGAGAAGAGGTCATGCAGACCAAAGAAGTGAAGTACTTGATCGCATTTGAAGAGCGTCGATTTAACGGTCGCAACGGTCGCGGCGACCAACGCTGATGAAAGTCCTCTTTTGCGCCGGAGAAGCGTCAGGCGATCTTTACGCGGCATCCCTTGCCCGAGAACTACTGCGGCTAGATCCAACAGTTCAAATTGGTGGCATTGGCGGTGAACGCTTCGCCAAAGTCGCCAACTTATCTCTCATTGCCGATTCAAGCAAATGGGGGGCGATGTCGGTGATTCAGTCGCTTCGGAAAGGGTTTGGTGCTATCCCCCATTATCGAGAGATGAAGCGGATTTTTCGATCCACCGAACCCGGCATTTTCGTCCCAATCGACTTTGGTTTCATGAATCTGAGGCTTTGTCGAGCCGCCAAACAAGCAGGTTGGAAAATTGTTTACTTTGTGCCGCCTGGATCCTGGAGGCGAGACCGACAGGGTGCGGACATTCCTCATTTGTCGGATGCGGTCGTGACACCTTTTCCATGGAGTTTCGAAATCCTCAAGCAGATGGGGGCTAATGTCCACTTCTTCGGACATCCGCTCAAGCAGATTCACAAGTCGCTCATCGAAACGCCATTTGAACGAAAGGGACTTGCGATATTGCCGGGCTCGCGGCAAAGCGAACTGGAACAGCTCGTTCCGACTCTCAAAGAAACCGTCAATGATTATCGGGGTCAGATTCAGCTACCCGTTCCCATGACATTCATTCCTTATCTCGAAAAGAACTGGACTCGGACCCAAGACAATATCTTGAACGGTGCTGAAACGGGAACCGTTATGCGGGCATTGCGTACTTCCGAGGCAGGAATCATTTGTAGCGGTACGGCGACGCTGGAAGCCGCCCTTTCCCAAACGCCGACGGTCGTCGTTTACCGAGTCTCTGACTTGGTTATTTTGGAGCTTCGGCTCATTCGGTTCAAACGACCTCAGTTTGTCAGCCAACCCAACATCCTGCTTCAACGTGAAGTAGTTCCCGAACTCATCCAAGAAAACTTTACGGTTGAAAAACTCAAGCGCACTCTGGACGAAATCCAAACCGACGCAGTCGCTCAAAAGCAACGCGCCGCCTTTGCGGAAATCAGCGATCTCTTGGGCAGAGACGATTGCATCACCAGGACGGCAGAGCTGATCCTTTCCTTTTAGGCCACAACCACTTCTTCTTTGCCTTGATCGACTTCAGGCATTGTGAATGCCAATGCGATCACGATTACGTACAGAAATCCTGCGTAAAGGAATATCTGACGAGGATCGGGTAGTTGCCCAGCAAAGAGCGTCCCAACCGCGGTAATGACGCGCCCAGCGTTATAACAAAACCCCGCACCCGTGGTTCGGAGCAAGGTAGGAAACAGAAGCGGGAAGTACAGCGGGAACGAGCCGAAAACGCCAAGCCCGAAGAACGCCGCCGCCGTCACCCAAATCTTATATTCATCTGAAGATCTGGGCACAGAAAAGCCAATAACGAAGACAAGCAACGCGCACGTCAGCAAGATCGCAAAGCCTTTCTTATAGCCCAACCATTTGGTGATGAACGCGCTAAACAGGTTCCCAACGATATTCCAGCAGGTGTACATGATCGTGACCCAAAAGACCATATCTTTCATGTCCGCTGGTGACATGCCTTTGTTCGCCGGGTGAGTCTGGAAAAGTTGGGGTGTGAAGAATAGGATCGTCCACGCACCACATAAAGTGATTGCCGACATGACCAGTACTTTCAAAGTCGTCTTGATGACGGCTGGACCAAACAAAGCCGATATCGGAGGAGTCTCCTCTCGCTCTTTAGCTCCCGCCCATTCTTCGGGCTCAGGAACTGCTTTTCTTATCCAAAGCGTGGCAAACGCAGGCAGGACTCCGACGAGAAACACCATCCTTGGTTCGGCAATCAACTTGGTCGCAAGCGCCGCCATCAGCATTCCTGCCATGTAGCCGCTCTGCAAGACAGCCCCGCCATAGTGGCGGTACTTCTTGTCCAAGGTTTCAGAGACTAGAGCCGCCCCAGCCGCCCACTCTCCACCAATGCCTAGGGCTGCCAGAAATCGGAAGATCATGAGGTGCCACCACTCGGTTGACACCGCCGCCAGACCGGTAAAGCACGCGTAAAACAAGATAGTGATACTCAGCGTCTTCGTTCGACCGATCTTATCCCCGATGCGGCCAAATACTGCGCCACCGAGCGCCCATCCAACCAAGAATACCGCTTGAATGATGGCGGCCTTGGTCTTGGTTTCGGCGTCGGCAGGAATGCCTTTGGCATGATGAACTAGCTCACTCACGAATGGCAAGGCAATAAGTCCATACATGAATCCATCCAATCCATCGAATGCCCACCCGAGCCACGCAGCAAGGAACGTCTTCCCTTGCTGACCTTTGATCGTCGTTGATCCGGTTGCTTCCATCTGTTGGACAGATTATAACCTGAAGTGCTTGATTACAGTAAGCGGAGGGTGACTTTAAAGAACTTCAACCAGTTCAAGGTGACCTTTCTCTTCAGCGATGTCGCGAGGAAACTTCCCTTCTGGGCCCGGGCGAGGTTCTGCCCCGTGTTCTTTCAGGAATAGTGCAAGTGGCCGATTGCCAAGATTGGCAGCATAGTGCAATGGAGTCCACCCAGCCTTGCTCGCCAAATTGACATCAGCTCCTTCATAAACAAGCTCTCGGGCAACGGTTTCATGGTCATTAGAAAGAGCGGAGTGAAGGGGAGCGACACCAAGACCATTGTCGCTGAGAGTGTCCAATACGACGCGACTACCCAGCAAGACCTTGATTGCTTCTTGTCGTCCAAAGTGGGCCGCCAAATGAAGCGGTTGGAAACCGTCTGGACTAAACGACTCCTTTGTTTCGTCGGTGAGCAACTTTTCAAGGTGGACAATCCGACCAAATGCAGCCGCCTCGTGGACGGTCATGGCTGATTTATGCGCGATAATTTGGTCCGCTAATTCTCGTTGACCAAAATAGAGTGCGAGCATTGCCGCGCTGACGCCATCGTCTCCGCTTTCGTCCGCCAGTTCAGGATTTTGTTCTAGTAGCGCAAAGGCGGCTTCAGGTTGCCCTTGCTGAATCAGTTCTATTAACGCCACTACGCCAAATAATATCAGAATTCTGATGACTTGACAACTTCTAGCATCTCGCGGAACTTTGCATTGTCGGCTGATTGGCACCATTCGTAAGCAATTGCTTCGGTATGCGCGGGAATAACTTGGGCATCTCTAAGCCGCTCCATTCCCAACTTGTGCCGATCTTGAGTTCGGGCTGAGACAGCATCCGGGCAAACCACCACCTTCAGGTCATTGGCAAGAAGATCGTGGCAAGTCTGAGAAACACAGATGTGAGTTTCAATTCCAACCACCACAATTTGTTCGCGGCCGCTAGCCTTGACGAGGTTCACCAATGACTCGTCACGAAAAGCAGAGAAATCCATTTTTCTGTAAGGAGACCCAACGAAAGGCAACAATGTGTCGATCGTTCCGCCCATTTTTTCCGGATATTGCTCGGTCGCCAAAATTGGCACTCCAAACAAAGTCGCCACTTCACAAAGGAACTTACATCGCGCTGCGACACGATCGGCTTTAAAAATTGGTGCCAAAAAACGAGTTTGGACGTCGATTACGAGCAATAGTGACTTCTCGGGCAGCAATTTTATTGATGACATTGTAAGATTTTGACCGTGTTTTGTGCCGAAGTGCTGGACATCGCAAGAATACTAGGTTACACTAGGCATGACTTGGGGTGGATGGGTTGAAAACCAGCCCCCAGAGGCGATAGGATATTGTTATGAAAACGACTTTCGTTGCGCTGGCGGCGCTGATGATTTCTGGTGCGGCATTTGCCCAATCCAGCGAAATAGGAATGAACGGTGTTTCCTTGCGATTAGGCATGGTATTCCCGCTCGACAACACGCTTTCAAGCGTGAATGACAACTTTAGCAACTTGGCTTTGGAATTTCAAATCCCATCATCCATTGCGAAAGGTACAGAGAGCTATCTCGCAATTGACTATTTCTCAAAGAACATTGGTCTCTTTGGCAAGGGTTCAGTTGTACCAATTACCTACAACGTGCGTGTTTTTCAAAAGTCAGGAACGACTCGACAAACTTACGCATACGGCGGACTTGGTGTAGCATTTTTTGATATGACTGGTCCAAGCCAAACGGTGGTTTGTGCTCGTGGTGGTTTTGGAATGAATACCGGCGAACACATTTTCATTGAAGCTGGCGGCACGTTCTCAGCTAAAACCAATACTCAAGGATCGTTCAATACGATCGGTATTTCAGTCGGCTACCGATTCTAATCGACTTGCTTGATAAACAAAAAAGCCCCAACTCGTTGAGTTGGGGCTTTTTTTGGTCATAGCCTAACCTTGAGCGCTAACCATTGCCCAGATTTCTTTCAGCGATGCGGCTGACTTGAGAAGCAATTCCTTCTCTTCGGCACTCACCAATGGCTCAACCACTTCGACCACTCCCTTTCGACCAACAACGGTTGGCAATGAGAGGGAAATGTCAGAAATGCCAAGCTTTCCGCTTTGGACGGAGCTGACTGGAAGAACCGCATGGCTATCGCGAGCAATGGCTTCCACAACTTCCTTAATCGAGATTCCAACCGCGCGACCAGCGCCACCCTTCAATCGAATGACTTCAGCACCTGACTTTCGTGTGAATTCGAAAACGTCTTTGATCGCTTGATCAGTAATGCCTTCGTACGAAGTCATTGGAACACCGGCAATCGTTGCGCTCGAAAGAATCGGCACCATAGTGTCGCCGTGCTCACCAAGGACCAACGCCTTTACGTCGGTTGCTGAAACATTGAATTTGTCGGCCAACAATGATCGGAATCGAGTTGTATCGAGAACAGTACCGAGGCCCAATACTTGGCTTTCGGGAACAATACCGCTCTTTGCTGCGAGGTGAGTCAAGATATCGACTGGGTTTGAAACAACAAGGATCGTTGCTCCCTCTGCCAACTTGCATCCCTTGAGTGATTCAAGAATGCCCTTGAAGAGCCCTACGTTTCGGTTGATGAGGTCAAGCCGGGTCTCGTCCGGCTTTCGTCGCAAACCGGCGGTAATGACCACACAGTCGCTACCATCAACGATTTTATACTCGTTCGAAGACGTGAACTTAATGTTGGAGGTCAGAGCCGAGCCATGTCGAAGGTCGAGCGCTTCGCCATCGGCCATATCAGGGTTTGCATCCACGAGAGCCATCTCCCCAACATGTCCGCCTAATTGCAATGCATAAGCTGCATCCGATCCAACTCGTCCGCCGCCGCCAATAATACTTACTTTAAATCCCATAGTTGTTCTTTAGATTATGGCAGTTTTACTTGCGAAGCCTAGTCAAAGCGTTCGCGACAAGATTCCGACCGAAGTGAAGCGAGTGGTTTTTTCGAGATTCGATAACCGGAATCGCCGCTTTGTCTCCATATTCGGCGAGAGCATTTATTGCGGCACTCATCGGTGAGTAAGGACGACCCTTGGCAAGACTAATCAATGCGTTAAACACTTCCCGCTTGCCAGGTTCATCTTTGACTCGCCCTAGCACGCTGATCGCCGTCATTCGAACCGGACCAGGAGCATAATTCACAACTGCATCAAGTGCCATTTTTCTGGCATTGCTTGGCTGGTTGGTTGCGTACCAATTGAGGGCTGCGGTTTTGGTCGCCAAATTATATGTGGTTGTTTTCCACCCCAAATCTGCCGTCGCCTGATCATTCTTCAATTCGAGGAGAATTTGGTAAGCATTGTTCTTCATCGATTCATTAGGAGTTGTCCTAAAGATTCGATCAGCTACTTGTCCAATCGAATGATCTTTGAGACCATTTAGTCGATTCATCGCCAAACGAACAATTCCTTCATCCTTACTTCCTAACAATTGACTAAGGACCGCAATATCCTTCAGGTGAGGAATTAGTTGATTCTTGACCGGTTGGCTCCTTTCCCAATTCCAGATATTCATCAGTGACTGGTCGCTCTTGGTGATTTTGTCCATCAACCGCATCTTTTGGGCCGCATTCTCTGCGCTCTTCCAAGCCAGCATCCATTGCTCATCGGAGTAGTTGGGATATTCGATATCGCACATGAGCCACGCTCCCGGATCAACAATTATATTCTTGACATCGGAGTTCTTAGTACGAACCTTATAGTGAAACGGTGATGTCTTACCGCCTTCGTTCATTTTGATGGTGTGTTTCGATTGAACACTATCTTCACTTAGGTATTGGACTTCAAGGTCATATTCAAAGTTAAAGTCTTTGTTGATGTTCTCAATTACGAATTCATCGCCTTCCTTGGTGACCTTTATCTTTGGCACGCCCTTGGTGTAAAACCATTGCTTTCTGAAGTCCCCCAGATATCGATTTGATGTCTTTGTAAAGCTATTGAAGAAATCTTCTGTCGTGACATTCTTGTGACCGTATTCTTCGAGATATGCCTTGCAGCATCTCCAGAACGTTTCCTCGCCCAATAGCTTCATCAGCATGAACATTCGTGATGCTCCGCCAGCATATGCGTTCCCGTCGAACATCTCCATCGGAATCGTATAGTCCGCGCGAACCATCGGTTTAATGTATGAAGCAAATCGCGCGCCTTCCATCGTTCCAAACCGTTGGATTTGATAATTGTCTTCACCATGCCTTTGCCTTGTGGCAAAGTGAGGCAGAAAGGTCGCCCAGCCCTCGTTGATCCATATGTGCGACCAATTTGGAGTGGTGACCAGATCCCCAAACCATTGATGAGCCAATTCGTGTGCATTCAATCCTTCGCCGCTTTCGGTGCCCCGTGAATTAGGTGGGAAGAGTGCATTGATCGTTTGGGTGGTGCAACTTGTGTTTTCCATTCCCCCGAAAATAAATTCAGGGACGGCAGCTTGGGCATATTTCTGCCAAGGATAATCGACTCCGGTAATTTTTGAGAATATTGAAATCAATCCGTCAGTGCCCTGAAACGCGGCTCTGCCCCAATCTTCGACCCCAACCGGAGTCCAAATTTCGACGGGTTTACCTTTAAATTCGCCGTCAGAAACGACGGAATACTTGCCAGCGACAAAGCTAATTAGATAAGTGGACATCGCCTTGTCCATCTTCCATTTCCAAGCCGTCTGATTACCCTTGTCGCTTTTCGACATGAGCAGACCATTGCTGAGGACGTTCATTCCTTTCGGAACTCTGAACGTGCCTTCGGTGGTCGTTTTGTCATCCGGATAGTCGTAGGTTGGGAGCCAATATCGGTTATCTTCCATTTCGCCTTGGCTGTAGGCGAGGTCCGAGGTCGCTGGATAAGCTCGCTTGGCGTTGACGAAGTAGATTCCAGCTTCTGGCGCGGCGCTATATCGAATTGTTACCGAGACGGGTAAACCGGTTTTTGAGTCGGGCAATCGAACGATGACATTGTTGTCGGTAACCTTGACCACAAAGTTCTTTGCACCTGAAACCAACACTGATTTGATGTCCATCGGTCCCTTGTCAAATGCGAGAACCGCGTCATCTTCGGTTGTTATGAGTTTGTTGACAACCGTGCCACTCACGGACTCATTTTTGAAGTCCAGCGCAACGTCAAACTTGACGTTGAGGAGGTCGAATTGATGGGGAAGCCGTATTGCAGGCGAAAAAAGCAATGATGACCCTACAGCAAGGGAAAATACCATTCCTCAATCTTAGCGCGAAAATGCCCTATTTGATGCCAGTCATGACGATGCCTTTTACAAAGTACCGTTGCCCAATCAAGAATAAGATGATGATTGGGATCATGACAATCACCGAACCCGCCATGATGAGCTCCCACTGATTTTGGTTCATCGCCCGGTACGTTTGTAGACCCAGCTCCAGTGTTTGATGCTCGGGACTGTTAAGAATAATCAGGGGACCTTGGAAGTCCTTCCAGTTATAAATGAAGCTGAATATTCCTACTGTGGCAAGGGCTGGCCCCATGTTTGGCATCATGAATCGCCAGAAAATGGTGGCATGGTTTGCCCCATCAAGGATGGCGGCTTCATCGATGTCCCGAGGAATTCCCATCAGGAATTGCCGAAGCAAGAAAATGTTGTATGCCCCGCCACCAAAAAACGCGGGGACAATAAGCGGATAGAACGTATCGACCCATCCAAGGTACTTCCAAAGGACGTATTGGGGAACCATCGTGACGATTCCTGGCAACATCATGGTGCTTAACAGCAAAACAAAAAGGCGATCTCTACCCGGGAATTTGAGTCGTGCAAAGCCGTATGCGACCAAGCTGGAACTCAATAGTACGCCGATTGTTCCAAGACCGGCGACAATAAGCGAGTTTCGGAAAAACAAAACGAATGGTGCGTTCGGGTTGTTCAATACTTTGTCGTAGTTCACCCACTGGAGAACCTTAGGCATTTCCCAAACTGTGGAGTTTGCCACTTCCCCCGGCGTCTTCAAAGACATTGCGATCATCAAGTAAAACGGAGCAAGCGAAAGCACAACGCCAGAAAGTAAAACAAACCAAAGGAGAAATCGAAGAACCGAGGCCGTCCTTTCGGCATTCCTTGCTGCTTTGATCCAGTCTTGTTGTTGATTTGTCGCCATTACTTTGCCTCCGCTTCGTAGTAAACCCAGCGTTTACTCATCTTCATTTGAACCAATGTCACGATCATGATGATGACGAAGAGCACCCAACCTAAGGCACTGGCGTAGCCCATCCGAGCCGATTGGAATGCCGTGGAGAAGACGTGATACACATAGAATCGGGTCGCGTCATTGGGACCACCTTG
>JANPAV010000116.1:0-2636 GCA_031430115.1 Armatimonadota bacterium
GTTGCCCGGTACCGACACGAAATTCCGCATTCAGCAAGGATTCGCGCCATCGTTGCCGCATGGGTATCCACAATTTGTCCGAGCAGTAACTCGGTCCCAACGGAAACAATTTCGGCATTCATGGTTCCATATTACTGGTTACCGAACCTAAAAATAGGTTAAGAACCGCCTGCTGAAACTGCTATTATTACAAGGGATGGCTTTACAATCGAATATCTCTTCCGACATGGTTGTTGTTGAGCCTGGGGCAACAGCCCCGCTGACCATTGACGTCGAGAACCTCGGTGAAATCGACGATCAGGTTGAAGTCAGCATCGAAGGAGTTGATGGCGAATGGATTGCAATTCCGGTTCCAGTGGTCACGCTAAAGCCCGGAGAAAAGCAATCCGTCAAAGTCTTCTTCAAGCCTCCTCGTTTTAGCGAAAGCATTGCTGGCAATTATCCGTTCGTCGCAAAAGTTCGCTCACTGAACGACGGAGATACCCGCTCAGCCCAGGGTGTTCTTACGATCAAGCCTTACTTCAGCTTGACCCTCGAAGTAACCCCTAAGAAGGGATTCATCAGCCCAACCAAACGCCAAAACATTTTCACCGTTTCACTCATGAATATGGGAAATTCGGAGCACATGATTCAGCTCACTGCTGATGACCCGGAAGATGTTTGTGCCTACGAATTTGACGAAGAACAGGTTGTTCTGGGACCAGGTCAACAAAAAGATGTCGACTTTTTGGTCAACCCCAAAAAAGGATCTCCGTTCGGCTCAACCCGACTGATTGGGTTTGCCATCACCGGAAGGAGCTTATCAAACCAGGGTGTGGTTGCTTCTTCCCAGGGGCAGCTAGAAATCCGACCGTTGTTCACGCCACTCAACGTTACTTTCCTGGTCGCAATTTTTCTCATTCTGACCACCCTTTGGTACACCCAACCAAAGCCGCCAACGATTATTCTCGAAAAGGTAACGAAATCAAAAGTCTATAAAGACGGATTCGTCACGGTTCATTGGACTGCGGAGAACGCAACTTCCGTAAGGCTAATTTCGGCGGGAACGACCTTTAAAGACAATTTGGGCTCGGAAGGAACCGAAGATATCCCTGCGCCTCTGGTCGGCACCCTGAAGATTCAAGCCATTGCAACAAGAAACAAACGGGAAGCCATCTCAGAGATCATCGAGATAGAAGTCGAGGAACCTATTGTCATTCCCGATCCTGTGATCGTCACCTTCGAGCCGAATAAGAGAACCATCAACAAGGGTGAGAAATTCACCATCAAGTACAAATTTAAGAACGCTACTAAGGCGTCAGTCGCACCGTTGGGGCAAGATCTCAATCTAACCTTTGACAGCCAAATGTTTGATTCTGGAGATGTAGGTGAAACGACTTATACGGTGGCAGCCTACAACTCGGCTGGCAAGAGCGTGACCAAGTCCTTTACTATTAAGGTGGTTGACGAAAGCTTGGCCAAAATTGTCAATTTTAATGTTGATCCACTCCAGGTTGACCCCGTTGACGGAAAAGTCAGAATCTCTTGGCATGTAACCTCGGCAATTCAAGTGAAACTGGCCTATACGGGGCTAACAGAACCCTACATTCTCGAAGCAGTTGGATCACGAGAGATTCCAGTTGTCGGTAAAACAACATTTACCTTGACCGCCACCGATGCCAAAGGCAAAACCGTTAGCATTAACAAGACTGTCATTATAAAAGAACCGGTGCCGCCAGTTGATAACAATGCTCCTCCAACGGACGGCACGACGGGTACGACGGGTACAACAACTGGGTTATGACAAAGCCAAGAGTCCTTCTATCGGTAACCGACAAAACTGGGATTGTCGATTTTGCACTTGAATTGGTCGATCGAGGCTTTGAACTTCTCTCCACCGGAGGTACTGCCAAAGCGATTCGAGATGCTGGACTTGCCGTAACCGACGTCAGTGAAGTCACCGGATTTCCCGAGATGCTTGACGGCAGAGTTAAAACGCTTCATCCAAAAATCCATGGCGGAATACTCGGAATTCCGACTAACCCGAGCCATGTCGAGGCAATGGATTCAGCCGGCATCAGCCCGATTTCTATTGTGGTCGTGAATCTTTACCGCTTCGAAGAGACCGTCGCTAAACCACACTCGCTAGAAGAAGCAATCGAATCAATCGATATAGGTGGTCCCGCCATGATTCGTGCGGCGGCGAAGAATCATGACTCGGTCATGATCGTTGTCGATCCAACGGACTATCCGGTCGTTGTTGAAGCGTTGGACAGCGAAGATCATTCCGCATTCAATAAGCGTTTGGCAGCAAAAGCTTTCCGGCACACTGCCTATTACGACTCCACGATTTCGAACTATCTCACCAGCAAATTCGAAGATGATCCGTTTGCGACCGAATCCATTTCTATTGGATATCGCCGTGTTCAAGGGTTTCGATATGGCGAGAATCCGCATCAGAATGGTGCCCTCTACTCGACTGCGCTCAACGGTGCTGGACTCCCTCAATCTGAACAACTTTGGGGTAAGGAACTTAGCTATAACAATATTACGGATGCCAACGGAGCTTGGGAACTTGTTGCCGATATGCCGCCTTTGTCTTGCGCAATCATCAAGCACGCCAACCCATGCGGAGCCGCCGCTTCTGCCAGCTTTGG
>JANPAV010000117.1:0-31255 GCA_031430115.1 Armatimonadota bacterium
GAAGGGTGCCGCCACGATGCACCTGGAACGTAATCCCATCCCTTTCCTTCAGCAAAGACAAGCGCACCGGGGACGAGCTTTGACTTAGGAACACCGGGAAAGTCCTTCGGATTCAGTGGTCGTTCGGCAATGGTCTTGTACCGGGTTACCTTTACGAAGGCTTCAAATTGTCGATTGGTAACTTCGGTTTTGTCGATCCAAAATCCGCTCAGAGTCACAGAGTGAGCCGGACTTTCGTCTGATAGTCCATTATTGGAACCCATTTTGAAGGTTCCGCCAGGAATCCACACCATTCCTGAATGAAGGCTCCCAACCGCAATTCCAACGACAATACAAATCATTCTATTTAGCGAGACTACCCGGCACGAAAGCTCGTGGTCGCCGCGGGTCGAACCAGAAACTAACCCTAAAGTTGACCGGCGACTTTCACAATTCGTTCAAGAAGAGCGGGGTTTTCTGAATATCCGCGTTGGGTCGCAACGAGCTTTGTTACCATTCGCTTTCGTAGATCGGCTGACTTGGGATCCGCCCATAGGTTTCGATGCTCTCCTTTGTCCTTGCCAACATCAAATAGCTCCCACTCGTCGAGCTCGTAGTAAAACATGAGTTTGAAGTTTCCATCAATTAAACAAACACTCTTTGGCACCTTATGCTCGCCATCATTGCTCTCGTAAAAGTGTCCATAGAAAGGCTGCTTTGATTGTGTCTTTTTGGTCTTGATGAGTTCGCAAAGGCTTTCACCCTGCATCGCAACCGGTGGAGTAACGCCAACGGCTTCGAGAATTGTTGGAGCCAAGTCAATATTGCTCGTTACGGTCTTTACTGCACCTGGTTTGACTCCGGGCCATCGCACAATCAGAGGTGTACCTGACGATGGCTCATAGAACCAACGCTTATCATACCACCCAAATTCGCCGAGGAAAAACCCCTGATCCGATCCATAAATCACGATCGTGTTCTTCGCAAGACCAAGGTCTTCCAATGATTTTAGAATGTCTCGGACGCTATCGTCCACCGAACTAATACATCGCAAGTAGTTCTTAATGTACCGATCATAAATGACGGCATCTTTTGATTCGCCCGATTCAATTCGGCGATGAATCTCGGCGTCCTGTCCTTTCATCTTCTCAAGCCAAATTGCTCGTTGTGACGGTGTCAAGCGAGCTGGTGGACTGTCGACGAGCAAATCACTGCCCATTGTGAGGTCTTGACTGACCCGCATGTGAGCCTTTGCTGCCCCACTGTTTAGCTCGGCATAGTTTCGATAGAAATCTGGTGGCAACGGAAATTTGCGGTCCGCAAACAAATCTAATTTGTCCAGGTTAGGTTGCCATGGACGGTGAGGAGCCTTGTGTCCAACCATCAAAAAGAACGGTTTGCCGCTTGTTTCTTTTAGCCAGTTCTTAGCTTTGTCCGTTATGAGCGTGGTGGCGTATCCAGTTTCCCGATGCGAACCTTTGGCGTCGATGAAGTCAGGATTGTGATAATTTCCTTGCCCAGGCAAAATCTCCCAATGATTGAATCCGGTAGGAGTCGAATCGAGGTGCCATTTACCGATCCAAGCGGTCTGATAACCAGCTTGTTGAAGCAGCTTTGGGAAGGTTTCTTGAGTTCCGTCGAACTTCGTCTCATTGTCTTTGTGACCGTTGATATGACTCAGTTTTCCGGTTAGCAGGCTGGCTCGACTTGGTGCGCAGAGAGGATTCGCGGTGTAATGTCGATCAAATCGAACTCCATCCCTTGCCAGTTGGTCAATGGCTGGCGTCTGCATGAGCTTTGAGCCGTAAGCCGAGATCGCCTGACGGGCGTGATCGTCGCTGAAGATGAACACCACATTGGGTCTGGTTGACTGTGCCATTGAACAGGCTAAAGCGATAGAAAACATAAGCGTCCTGTCGCTCATTCTACTGGAACTGCCCCCGTTGAGATTATGGTTTCGAGATTACACTGGTTTCGATGGTTGCCAATTTGGTTACAGAATCAAAACCAGCAAACTTAATCGTCATTTGACGACCATCCTTGAGTTGAATCGTGCCTGACTCGCCTGGGACTAATCCGCGGTCAGCCATAGCCTCTCTTCGTTTCTTAGGTCCCGCTGGTTTGAGGTCGAGGCTTACGGTCGTAAATGCCTTGCTACCGCCTTTTGCCGGTGGAACTAAAGAAGAAAGGTGGGCCAACAAAATCGCATTGCCGGTGTCAACCATGGATTCTTGAATGAGGTTCTTTCGAGTGACTACGGACAACCAAATACGTTGTGGTCCGGGCATTGCAACGGTTGGAGCATCTCCACCGCTGTCGGAGCCATCCCGTTTTGAAACTAGCTCCCTGAGCTCGACCCCAAAGTCAGCTTCGAGATAGCCACCAACCAACCCTTTTGCGTCAGGCTGATCGTAAGCCATGAAGCTAACCGCCCCAGGTTCAAATTTCTTGATGTATCGAACATCATTCGGAGATGAACCGATCCATCCCATCCGGTACTTTTCCACGACTGAATAGGAGTTACTTCCCCGACCCATTGGGGTCATCGGGTCGCCGTATTCGGTAAATACACGCTTTCCGATTCCCGCCAAGGTCAAATCGCCTGCTTTTGCCGCCACCGACCACCCGTGCGGGAATCCAAAGTTATGGCCAATCTCATGGGCAAAAACCCGCCAGCCCGGTTTCGCACCAAAGAAGATTGAATTTTGGGGTCCAGTTGCTAACGCGGCAACTCCAGTCGGAGCAATTCGCCCTTTCGTTGGAGAGGCATTGATCATCACACAGATCATGTCGAACTCGGTTTTTAAATCTCGGCCAAGTTGCTTCGTCGCCGCTTGAATCGCATCTGCGATCACCGGGCGACTCTCTTTTGTAGGTTTTGCAGTGCCAGCGGCATCCGTTTTTTCGTAGATATCACTTTTGCCAATCTTTATGACCGGCGTTACTTCGACTTTCTCGACCGACAAGGCACCATAGGATTGAATCTTGAAAAAAGCTCCTAAGTCCGACCCGATTTTCTTCAATTCTTCTTCGGTATGACGGGAGACCGTTGGATCGGCGTCATTATCAAAACTAGTTCGAAGGAACATGATTCGTAATGCTTTGTCTCCAGAAACTCGATTCCTAGGGCGCGTATAACCTGGCTCGGGTATTGATAATGACGGTTGCTGAATCGCAGATTGAAGGATCGGCAAGAAAGCGAGGGCTGCAAACATTTGAGTAGCTTAACGCTTTTCCCTATCGTTGGGTTCACTGAGTCTCATTGCAAGCCAAGCTAGTGAGATGGCGTCCCGGACAGAATTCGAATCTGCGACCTATAGCTTAGGAGGCTATTGCTCTATCCACTGAGCTACCGGGACATTTGCCAATGTGGCAACGAATCATCATTTTACTTGAACAAATCTTGATACCTTATACGAAGCATTAAGTCTTCAGGCTACTTCGTCAAGATGTAGGCAAGCCACATGAGCATCAGCAGGAGCGTTAAGAAAGCCGATGGTACAAGAATGAGGAGCGGGAAGTAAGGCATCCAGGGGTGATTGTCGTCAACATAAAACATGTCACCAGGCTTATAAACACCTAACGGATCGTTGTTCCGCCAGAATTTGTCGATCTTCATGAAGCCGCCCTCAACTGTGTTGCGCGAGACCCGACTCTTGCCAAAGGTCTTGATAAGAAACTCATTGGTTGCGATGAGGGAGCTCAGGGAATGGTCCTCAGGTCGTACATCAGACAAGGTTCGAGCAACCAGCATAGGCATCAGACCATAACGTTGGGAGAAGCTCTCAACGGTTAAGTCCGTCGGCGACTGCATCGGAGAGAGTATCAATCGTTCGTGCACGAACGCGACTTCCTCGGACTTCATTAAAGTATCGCCGATCAAAGTGTCCGCTGAGGGCATGACCATATTGTAACTATAAACGAAATCTCACCAGAAAACAAATCCAATTGTTTCAATTACCAGGTCTTTCAAACTCCGTCACCATCGAACCTGAATCGTTAGTTTCGTCAAACTTCGATTGGTTCTAGTCCGGTTTACTGTCCGTAATGTTTCTCGCCCTTTCTCTCGGCGTGTCGATCTGTAACGTATCGACCTATGATTTTTGTGACCGCAGCACGTTCTTGCCGAAGCTCGATCAGGATGCCGCCCAAAACTCGATGCCGATGAGTCAATGGCCCAAGTCAAAGCGAGTTGAATCCGTTTCTGAAGAGACTCACCTGAGCAATGTGACTCAATTGACGTTTGGAGGACAAAACGCCGAAGCATATTGGAGCAAGGACGGTAAGAAAATCGTTTACCAATCGCTCCAACCAGGCTATCCCGATGAGCAAATTTTCACCATGGATGCCGATGGTAGCAACAAGACGCTGATCTCAACCGGACTCGGACGTTGTACGTGCAGCTACTTCTCCCCAGACGGAAAGTATGTGTATTTCAGCTCAACCCACGACCGTAACCCTGGACCGCAAAAAAAGCTTGACCGAAGCAAAGGCTATGTCTGGATGGTGAATCCCGATTTCATTATGTACCGGTTCGACCTGGCCAAGAAAAAGCTCGAAACCGTGTTCAAGACAAAGGGTTACGTTGCCGAAACGACAATTGACCCCAGCGGTAAATACTTGACTTTTACAAGCGATATGGACGGCGACCTTGAGATATATCGAGCCGATCTTAAGGGTGGAAACGTTAAACGCCTCACCAACAATCCTGGATACGACGGCGGTCCATTTGTTAGTTGGGACGGCAAGAAGATTGCTTATCGCCGCGATGTTAAAGGAACTCCCGAGCAACTGGACGAATACAAATCCTTGCTAAGAGAGCACATGGTCCGACCGAGCAGGCTCGAAATCTGGCTCATGAATGCTAACGGAACCCAGAATAAGCAAATCACGTTTTTGGAGAAAGCTTCGTTTGCGCCCTTCCTTCACCCAGATGGAAAGCGAATCATTTTCTGCTCGAACTGGGAGGATCCAAAAGGGCGAGAATTCGATCTGTACATGATTCGAACTGACGGCTCGCACCTAGAACGAATAACCTACAGCGGCGACTTTGATGGCTTTCCAATGTTTTCCAAAGATGGCAAGAAGTTGCTGTTTGCCTCAAACCGATTCAACTCGGTTCCTGGCGAAACAAATATCTTTGTAGCCGACTGGAAGGACTGATCAAGCTAGCTGGTCGGTCTCTTCATAGCTTCCAGCACCTGTTGGCGAACCGAGTCTGGCAGGGTCTTCCAAGTGTAAGTCGGCATATTGGTTTGAACGGTTGGATCAATCGTCTCTTCACTCATGGACTTATTTCCTAGATGAAAGGTCGCGACAAAAATGCGTTGCGACACAAGTGAAAATTTAGAATCAAAGACCGGTGAATCTGCTCTAGCCTCTTTTATGAGATCGGCGAATGAATTGATGTCAAACTCCGTGCCGTAATCTTCAATTGGCTCCGTGGCAAAACGAAATTCTGGTTCAACCTTAATTGAGGCCCCAAGACTCATTCCTTTGATGCCGTTCGGCAAATAGTATAGGGGAGATAGCGAAGTCGAATCATCCTTTGCCATTGGGGATAGCTCCGTAAAAACCCCATCTCGCAACAAGAAGTTCATGAGCTCAAGCCCATGAGTGGGTAACGACGAGACAGGAATTCGGGCACCACGAAGGCAAGCATTGAGTTGATCCTCGGGCAAGCTGCCAAACACACCTGAAACATATCCATTAATCCGAAGATCATCAAGAAGAAAAGCTTGATTGGGAATCCCCGTGGTGAAATAGGCAATAAAGGCACCAATGCGAGACTTCTGTAAGATGGGATAGAAGTTTGGTGTGTTTGGAGTTGTTGCCAATCGAGCATATTCTTCGATGAGCTTACGGTCCATCCTCCAGGATCGATTAAACAGAGGGTTGATGGGCCGACCAAGCACCCAGCCATCGGCATCTTCTCGCTTCATACCTAAGACAAAGTTGTCCTGAACAACCAAAGGAACATGTAATGCGGGACGGGGAGTATCTTCGTCGTCTTTGAGATTGACCAATAGTGGCTTAGTGACCGATTTGGCAAAGTCGATCCAACATCGACCCTGAATAATTCCAAGCGGGTCCTGTTTCGTGGCTTGGAACATTGATTTGACCGCTTCCTTTAGGAGCGGAGAATCTTGATACTTCTCGAAAACTGGAGCAGCTTCTGAGCCAGCATTGATCTCCTTCTGAAGCGCGAGAATATCTCTAGTCGAATCGGATACCTTGAAAATCTCACCCTTGGGTTCGAATTTCTTGCGTTCTAAGGAAGGTATGGGAATCCACCTCCCAACGTATCGCCAATCCTTATCGAGCCATTGGATGAAAAAGTAGCCCCGTTCACCGGTGGAATACGAAAGTTCGAAATTGACCGGTCGCCCTTTGACGTCGACATTCCCTCCTAGAGCCTGAAACAACTGTCGCTCATTGACGTACCGAGGGAACGCATCACCAAGTTTGATTGGCAAATTGATGTGACCAGGCAGCCCGTTAACCGAGTACCGATGGAAGTTGGGCTTGAGCGGATCATCCGTCAACATATTGACAGTCAATTGTGAAGCGATTGCCGACCCGAGTCTTGACTCAGGACTTCTCATCCGAAGAGCCATCCGAGCGGCCGATGTCATAACACCCTCTCCCGTTCTATTTTTGGAGGCTAGCAGGTCCATCGAATATTTATTTGCTTCCTTTGGGGTCCATTCGCTCTTTGGCTCCGCCACCTTAAAGGCATCGATTTGCATTTGAAGAACCGTGTTCCGTGTTTCCCATACCCACTTCTCTTCTTCCTTCTTTTGATCCGAACTCTGAATTAGCCACCAACCATCCTCTTTCTGCTCCCAAGTTCCGTGGATCACCCGAGCCAATTGAGACTTGAGTATGTCTATCGATTGGTCTTTAAACGAAGCGGCTAAAACTTCATTGTTCAGATAGGGTGGGCAATGAAATCCAACCCCTGTTTGCTTCGATATTTCCTTAAGAAACAGCTCAAGCCGAATCCCAGGATTCTCAAACGTAATCGTCCCAAGCGACAAAGCGAGGAACGAGACAACCATAGCTGCATTTTACGCCGATTCTCATTTCGAGACGGATTAGTATCGCAATAGAACTACAGTGCGACCAGAGATATTTTCTGTTCTTTGCCCTAAGCGAAGCGACGCCCTACTTAAAGAAATAATCCGCCGTCAACTGTCAAACACTGTCCGGTCATGTAAGCCGCATCTGACGAAGCCAAAAATAGTACCGCCGGGGAAATATCTTCCGGAGTTCCAAGTCGTCCTGCCGGAGCTTGCTTGATCACGTGATCCTTAAATTCTTGGGGCAGCGCCTCAGTCATATCGCTGTCAATAAACCCGGGCGCAACCGCATTGCAAGTAATTCCTCGTGAACCAAGTTCCTTGGCTACCGACATCGTAATGCCAAGCAATCCTGCCTTCGAAGCCGAATAGTTGACTTGTCCCGCGGCTCCATGCAGTCCCACAACGCTCGTGATGTTCACGATCCGACCGTATCGAGCTTTCATCATCGGCCGTGCAACAGCTCGAATGCAATTAAAGGCACCCTTCAGGTTGATGTCAATAACTCTGTCCCAATCTTCGTCCTTCATTCGAAGCATGAGCGTATCTCTTGTGATTCCGGCATTGTTAACCAAAACGCTCGGAGTGCCCATATCAGCGATCACTGCTTCAAAAAGCGCGTCAACCGATGCTGATGAGCTGACATCACACGCATAACCTTTTGCTCCGCCTCCAAGTTCGTTTGCTGTGGCGCTGGCGCCAGCTTCGGTGGTTGCAACGCAGGCAACTCGGGCTCCTTCTGCCGCAAAAGCCGCCGCAAGAGCTTTACCAATTCCTCGGCTTGCACCGGTAACAACGACAACTTGATCTTGAAAACGCATTGCTGAAATGTTACCGCTTTACAGCGTTCATCTCGGCGATCACAGCTTCGGCATAACGCCTGCTAGCACCAACGTTTTCCGCGATGAGTTTTTTCGCGGCATCTGCCATGACCTTTCTCGTCTCTTCGTCGTTCAAAAGCAATTTGATTTGAGTCGCAACTTCGTCAGAATTATCGCAAATTATTGAGCATCCAGCCCGAACCGATGAAGCTGCTACATCTCGAAAATTGAACATGTTCGGACCATGAATGACCGGCTTGCTCAACGCCAACGGCTGGATCAAGTTTTGACCACCAAGTTTGTCAAAACCACCGCCAATCACCACGACATCAGCGACTGAATAAACCGATCCAAGCTCGCCAAAGGTATCCAGCACAAGATAGTCGCCCGATTCGCCCAATGACCGCAAACCGATGGATTTGCCCGAGGAGCCAACCTGCTTTTGAAACACTTCAAGAATCCGCCCTGCCGACTCAATATGGCGAGGAGCATGAACAAACACAACATCCTTCAACTGAAAGAAGGCATCAACGACAAGTTGTTCTTCAAGCTCCGATCTTGTCGATCCGACCACGACAACCCGCTTACCCATCGGTATGCTCAGCTTCTCTCGCCACTCATTCGCATCAACCGATACAACCGAACTTGCCTCGTCAAACTTTGTGTTACCAAACACCTCGACGCCTTTGGCTCCCAGCGACTCGAATCGATCTTTGTCTGTCTGAGTTTGAACCAAACACCGATCCATCAGCTTAAACAAAGACCGAAAGAAAAAGCCAACCTTCAAATCGGTCTTGTACGCTTTGTCGCTGATTCGACCGTTCACAATCATCGTTCGAACATCGAAGACATCGGCAGCCCACAGAAAGTTGTACCAAAGCTCAGTCTCCATGATGACCATCACATCGGGTCGAACCCACTGCATCGCTCGCAAGGTGAACTTCGGGACGTCAATTGGAAAATACACGAGCGAATCAAATAGCGGCATTTCCATTTCCCGAGCTGTTTGATGACCACTACTAGTGGTCACACTCAGCACAATCTCACAATCTGGTGCCAGCTGGCGCAATTGGCTTAAAAATGGTTTTGCAGCAATGACTTCCCCAACCGAAACTGCGTGAACCCACACTCGGTTCTTTTTCTTGTCTCGGACCTTAACGACGCCGTTGTAATTTCCGCTTCGCTCTTTCCAATTCGGAGCCTCCTGGCGTTTTCGAGTACGCCAAATCATCCAAGGCACCCAAATGGGGCTAAGTAACGTTAACGCAAGGTTGTAAAGAATGAACATCAGTCGAGGTCAGGAGATTTGCCGACGATTTTCTCGAACGCCTCGACATATTTTTTACGAGTTTTGACAACGACATCGTGCGGAAGCCTTGGCCCCGGCGGGTTCTTATCCCAACCTGAAGTCTCGAGATAGTCACGAACAAACTGCTTGTCAAAACTTGCCTGGCTCTTTCCGGGCGAATACTGAGCAGCATCCCAATATCGAGAACTATCTGGAGTCAAAATCTCATCGATCAAGATAATCCCTTCGTCCGACTCGCCAAATTCGAACTTGGTATCAGCAAGAATAATTCCTTTGGTCGCGGCATGAATTGCCGACTCACTATAGAGTTGCATGGTCCAATCTCGAAGCAAATTGGCAACTTCCGAGCCTAACCGATTTACCATTTCGGTAAAGCTGATGTTCTCATCATGCCCCTCGTCAGCCTTGGTCGCGGGAGAAAAAATCGGCTCGGTTAATCGGGAGGAATCCAGCAATCCGTCTTGAATCTCAAAGCCATGCACGTTTCCACCTTGAGCTTTGTACTCCTTATAAAGAGACCCAGCAAGATATCCTCGTGCGACGCATTCAACAGGAATCGTTCGAGCCTTCTTCGCCACCATTGATCGTCCGTTAAGTGCATAACTTGGGTCGGGCAACCGACTCTGTATATCGTACGAAGAAATTGACACCAGATGGTTTGGGCAAACGTGAGCGAGATGCCGAAACCAAAAAGCACTCATTTGATTGAGAATGCATCCCTTTTCAGGAATTCCATTTTCCATGACCGCATCAAACGCAGAAATTCTGTCCGTCGCTACAATCAGAACTTCCGATCCAAGGTCATAAACATCTCGAACCTTCCCCGTCCGAGGAGGAGCTAGTCCAGGTATGTGAGAATGAAGGAGTTCGCTCAATCTTTACTCCGTAAGACCGCACGAGCCAAAACGGGCCGAACCGCCTCGGGTACCAAGTCAGTTACGTCACCACCAAGCTTGGCAACTTCTCGAACTACTGATGAACTCAAATAGCTGTATTCCCATCGAGTCATCAGGAAGACGGAATCCACGTCCGGGTTAAGCTTTCGATTAACCATCGCAATCTGGAATTCATAGTCAAAATCCGCTACAGCTCGAAGGCCTCGTACGACTGACTTTGCGCCTTTTTTCCTCGCATAATCCATGAGCAAGCCATCAAAGGATTCGACCGTAACATTGTTGTATGGCTTCGATATCGCCGTAAGGACTTCAATTCGTTCATCAACGGTAAGCAACGGAGCCTTTGATGAGTTAGTGCCTACGGCAACAATAACATGATCAAAGAGGTCTCGTGCCCGTTCGATCAAGTCAGCGTGACCGAAAGTTGGCGGGTCAAAGGTGCCGGGATAGATGGCAAGTAGCTTCATTTTATTGCGACCTTATTATGAGGCAAAGAACCGATCAAGCTATACCGAACTCCGGAAACCCTGGGATTGACCAAGACTCCATCTACTCCATGATACAACGGAACCCGGGGAACTTCTTGAAGCATCAAGCTTTCGGCTTGAAGATACATTGTTTCTCGCTTCGCAGGGTCTTTTTCAAGGTCGGCGGCTGCACATATTTTGTCAAACTCAGGATTGCTCCATTTGTCGTAGTTTGCCGGTGCGCCGGTTGTCAACAACATACTCAGAAAGTTCTGGGCGTCAATGTAGTCTCCGTACCAAGAGAGAAAGACGCAGCCCAGCTCACCCTGATTTCGGGCTTTCAACATTGCCGCCATTTCTAGCATTCTTGGCTTCACCGTCATTCCCAAATTATTCTTGAGGTCAACCGTAACCTGTTCGGCAATGAACTTGGCATCAGTGTTATCGGCCCTAATTGTTAGCTCAAGTTCAGGCAAACCTGCTCCGTTCTTGTAAGGCGAAAGTGCAAGCTCCTTCTTCGCCTCCTCAACATTAAAATCTAAGACGCCAGTCGCAGGTTTACCCGCGATGATTCCATCCGGGAGCCATCTATTGGCAATGGGAACACCCTTCAGGATTTCTGTAGCTATTCGCTGCCTGTTAATCGCCATCATCACTGCACGCCTGACGTGTCGATCTTTAAACGGGGCATATGCCTTTCCTCCCAACAAGAGATAGAAAACTGCGGGACGGGGAATGATTTTTAGTTGAGGCTTGAACTTGGGATCATCATTGATCGCCTTCCAATCTTGCTTTTCAATCGTGCACAGATCTGTCTCGCCGTTTCGAAACATCGTCAGTCGAGTTGAGGGATCCTTGACAATCTTTCTTTGAATGCCTTCAATGAGGGCCTTTTCACCATGATATTCATCGAATCGCTTTAGATTGACAACCTGCTCTGGTTTGATATCTCCAATTGAAAATGGACCTGTGCCAATTGCATCGGTGACGGAAGAAATTTCTTTCATTCCTAACTTGGCCGGGACAATGTCACAGCAAGGATAGGTGAGCTTGCCAAGAAAATAGGGAATTGGCGTTTCAATGGTTACTTCCACAGTGGAATCATCGATGACCTTAACCCCGGTCAGCTCTTTGCCAACCCCCTTTACCAAATCCTTTGCTCCGACAATATCTCCCAGGTAAGTGTCGGCGATCGGAGAACTGACGACTTTGTTGAGAGCCCTTTCCCAAGAAGATTTAACGTCGCTGGCAGTAACCGGTGATCCGTCATGAAATTTGGCTGGCTTCAATTTGAACGTATAGACCGTTCCGCTAGGTGAAACTTTCCATTCTGCGGCTAGCACGCCAACAATCTTATTTTGCTCATCATAGTTAACCAATGGCTCATAGACATTGTTGATGATGTCCATCGTGTCAACGTCCTGAACTTTGGCAGGATCCAACGTGGATGGGTTTGCGCCAATGCAATATTTGAGAATGTTGCTGGAGCCCGTACCTTTTCTTCCGGAAAAGCCACCGCTATTTGAATTAGTTCCGCAGCCAACCAATACTGCGGCAAAAATGACTAAGAACCAGCGATTCACACTTCTCATTTTGACGAATCCGACCATAATAGTATTGAATCGTGCGCATACTCGCAAATTTACTTGCTTTCGCAATCGCTGGAATTGCCTCTGCTGACCTTGTCGGTCAGTGGCAGGGAATCGCCACGCTTGGACCAAGTAACGTTGCCCAAGGGATGGACGGAGATAGCCTTCTCAAGCTACAAATTAGCAAAGCTTTCCTCAAAACCCTCAACTACAGCTTTGACTTCAAAGTCGACAAGTCTTTTGAGAGTGTAGTTGTTGGGGAGGACATCAAGCGACGAACCGGAAAGGGATTCTGGACCAATACTGGAAACCAAGTTACCATTACTTTTTCGGAAGAGAACGGCAACAAGCGATCCCAAACTCTAAGCGGCACTCTCAGTCCCGACGGAAAAAAACTACTGATTACCATCAATAGCAAGCCTGGACTTCCGCCCGCAAAATTGGTTTTCAAGAAGATCGAGCCGCTAGCTCCTAAGAAACCAGCTCCGGCGAAAAGCACCGGACATTAAGCGTCTTTGCCATCAAAACTTCGGAAAAATCTAAGGTTCCGAACTGCCCTTCTAATCCACCAATTTCAAGATGAGTTGTTTTTGCATGGGCGATCTCATATGGCTCATGAAAGACTCTTGCCGTTAACAAGCGATTTTCCGAGCCCTTCGAATAGAGCCTATATCGCTCAACAACCCAGTATTCAAGTGTGCCCGGTTCCGCCGAATGCCAATCACCTTCTTTGTGAACGGTTACGGAGTATTCTCTCAGGTCAGTGAACTTACAGTCAACCTTTGGCATCAATTGCTTTGAATTTCTTAGCCCTTCGTAATGCCAAGTCCCTTCTTCAATTTGGCTCCTTAATTCGGCGTGAAAGTAGGGGAGTTTGAAGAATTGCCGAGCATACCAACAAGCCAAGAACCTTGCCGCATCAAGAGAAAAGAACCAAACCCCCGGCCCAAATTTCGGATGATTCACATAGGTCCTAACGTTTGTTTCGTGAAATGAGCTTAGCCAAGGAAGAACTGGGAACCCAGGCTTTGTAATATTGGACATTCTAAAAGGCACAAATCCGAGCCATCCAGTATTGTTAAACTCTTCGACCGTTAATTCTTTGGGAACAAGCGACTGAAGAATTTCAATGGGAACCTTGGCATGGAGAAAAATCAGGTCATGCCAAGTCTGATGCAAAACTGGCTTACCCGACGGCATAAGGCGGTTTTTAGCAATTCCTTCCCAATCTGGTCCGCTTGCTTGAAACATTCTTCGGATATCCTAGTCCTTACTACGAGTATCACATGAAAGGAATCATTTGCAAACCGTTTTGGTTAGGGTTGACCTTCGTAATTTCGGCCCAATGCCTTTCTGCTGATTTGGTGGGAAAGTGGTCGGGAAAAATGACCCTCGATGGCTCGGCGATCAAAAAGCAACTCCAAGAGCAAAGCACAAAATTGACTGGTGAAAAAAAGAAGGTGGCTGATAGTCGCCTGAAGTTGATTGAACAGAGCATCCAAATCGTTGAGAAAACAAAAATTAGAATGGATGTCAAAAAAGGGGGAGTCGCATTCATCGAATTCGTTCGCAGTGGAAAAGCCGAACCCGAATGGTGCAAATGGAAAGTAAAAGGCAAGAGTTTGGAGTTATCGGGGTTTTCGGGCGGTGGAGACGCAACGTTGAATTTAGTTGGCTCGATTGCCGATTCTGGAAGAACTTTGATTTTCGACATGAGTTTTGTCATTCAGCAACAGATGAACCTGCAGGGACTAAAGTCCAGTAGCAAGCCCAAGATGACGTTAACTTTTAAGAAATCTTAGGGGAGTCCCCATTTTTGCAACTTTTCATTTGCAGAATCCGTTATCCTATTTCGTATCCAAAACGGGTCAAAAATTTGATTATGAAAAAAGTTATTCTCGCTTCGTTGATTGCTGCTCTCACGGTATCTGCATTTGCCGCGGACGCAACCGGTAAATACAACGGAAAGGTTTCAATGGACCTTTCGAGTGTCAAAGACATGGTCCGAAAACAGGCTGCAAAGCTTTCTGGAGACAAGAAGAAGCAAGTCGAAGGTCAAATTACCATGATCGAAATGCAAGAAAAGGGTTTTGCTAAGGCAGTCATAAGCTTGATATTGAAAAAGGATCGCTCACTTTCAATTTCACAATCGATGAGCGGCAAAAGTAAATCAGAAACTGGCAAGTGGTCACAAGCCGGAAACAAAGTGAAGATGTTTGGATTCTCCGGCAAGGACGGCGGACCAAAGGAAATGAACGGCGTTATGAGCGCGGATGGCAAGTCAATCATTTTCGATCTTAGCGACGAAATGAAGAAGCAAGCCAGCAAAAATGGAGCGCCAGCGGGCTTTGCCGGAAAAATGGTAATTAGCTTTAAGCGAGCTTAAGAAATCCAAAAAAATAGGAGCTAGAAACATAGTTTCTAGCTCCTGTTTTTTGCAAACTCAATTACGCATTGGACATGTTGTCTAGCGGAGCCCTTGTTTTCCATTCTCCACGAGTGAAGTCGGGGAAGTCCATGCTTCGACCACGATTGGCTACCGAAGCTTCGCTCAATGGTCCGACGACCGACCAAGCCGCCCCGTCATATACGTCTTGATCCA
Organism: Armatimonadota bacterium; assembly: GCA_031430115.1. GTDB lineage: Bacteria > Armatimonadota > Fimbriimonadia > Fimbriimonadales > Fimbriimonadaceae > Fimbriimonas. The sequence goes on from JANPAV010000117.1 coordinate 14,746, forward strand.
AAGGTAGACCGTTTCGCAAACAGTAAATGATCCTCCAGAGCATTAAGAAGTCCATGCCTCCGTGTCCGCCATTTTTCTTGGCTTCCTCACCCATTCGCTTGAACAAAGGATGTTCGTACTTGTCATAGAACTGTTTCAGTTTGTCGCCTTCTTTCCAATCATCGGCGGACATTCCTGCCCCCTCTATAGCTATTCGGTCTGGATAGCCTGCCCAACATCCTTTGGTTCCGGAGATCAAATTATGTCGAGTATAGGGTCGAGGCATTTGCTCATCCCATTGAACCATAATCGTTCGTCCCTTCTTCGTTTTGATAATGCTCGTATTGATATCTGCTGCGACGAATTTGATGGATCGTCGTTCGTGCCCCTCGGGGTAATGGGCCTTGGCATACAACTCTCGTGACATGCAAGGAGAACCAACTGAAACCATATAATCAAATGCGTCCCCGCGGTTAATGTCCATGTAATGAGCCACTGGACCAAGTCCGTGAGTCGGATACAAATTTCCGTTGCGCTGTGCGTAGTGGTAAGTTCGCCAAGAACCAGTGCCGTGCTCAATTTCGTTCATCTGCCCACGCAAGTCATGGATATAGGCAGCTTCGCCGTGGATGAGGTCGCCAAAAACTCCCATGCGAACCATATTGAGAACGAGAAGTTCTTCACGTCCATAGTTCACGTTCTCGAGCATCATACAGTTCTTTTGATTCTTTTCTGCAGAATCTACGAGCTTCCAACAATCCTCAACGGTGTATGCCGCCGGAACTTCGGTAAACGCGTGCTTGCCTGAGTTCATGACATCGACGCACATCCGAACGTGCTCTTCCCAAGGAGTAACCACAAAAACGCAGTCAATATCCGTTCGCTCCAGCATCCGCTTGTAGTCGTCCTTGCCCTTTCCATAAGCAGTCGGCGCTGGTCGCTTGTGATTCTTGACAACGTTATTAATGGCTCGCTCAAGTGATGGTAAATGGTTGTCGCAAATTGCGACCATTTCAACGCCGTCAATTTGACAAAGCTGGCTGACGTGACCAGAACCTCTGGCGCCAACCCCAATCACCGCAACTCGGACGGTTTTCATCGGTGGTACAACCAAACCAGCAACTGACTTATTGCCCTTTGGTCGAGACTTTTGAACCCCAGAACCCATTCCGAGAACATTGCCCGCAGCTAGAGTTGCACCAGCAACTCCGGCACCAATTAAAAAATCACGTCGCTTCATGCGTTCATTGTAACCGCTTAGGCTTAGTTAGAATCTAGATGGGCTAGGTAAGATTGCAGGCTACTGGAAAAATTGAATTGCGAAAATTAGACCTTCAACCGTTGGTTCGAGTCGAAAAACTAAATGTCGTTTTAGGTGGCAATTCCATTCTCAAAGACATTGACTTCGCCCTCTACCCTGGTCAAATTCATGCAATTACCGGCGAAAATGGGGCTGGAAAGTCGACCTTGGCTAAAGTGATTGCTGGAATCTATCAGCCAAATTCTGGCGAAGTTTTCCTAGAAGAAAAGTCTGTGGTCATTCGATCACCGGGCGAGGCAATACGCCTCGGAATTGCCCTGATTCACCAAGAACCACTCATTTTCCCCGACCTTAATGTTGCCGAAAATGTCTTCGTCGGCAGATTGCCCAAGAAGGCAAAAATGGCAGATCACCGGGAAGCAATCCGCCGCACAAGCGAGATTCTTCGTCGGCTCGGGGTCGGAATTGACGCCGAGTCGGAAGTAGGAAACCTATCAATTGCCCAACAACAAATGGTCGAACTCGCAACTGCAATGTCGGAGGACGCCAATGTCTGGATTTTTGACGAGACCACGGCATCCTTGACCTCAAAAGAGGTCGGGGAACTCTTCGTGATTATCCGAGCCCTGAAGGATCAAGGTTGCGCGATTGCGATGGTCACTCATCACCTAAACGAAGTTTTTGAAATTGCCGACACAGTGACGGTCTTAAGGGACGGAGCCAAGGTTGCGGAGAGAGAAATAACCGACCTTGATCACGATCAATTGGTCAATCTTATGGTCGGGCGCGACATATCCCAAGACCACCTTTCGCGATCCGATCAAGGTCAAGTAGAGGGATTTGTTGATATTAAAGATTTGTCTGGTCCAGGGTTTCACAATGTCTCGTTAAGTATTGGCAAGACTGAAATTGTCGGAATCGCGGGGCTGGTCGGTGCCGGGCGTACCGAAGTCGCCAGGGCACTGTTTGGAATAACCCAACCAACGAGCGGCTCAATAATGGTGCGGGGAGAAACCGTTCAAATTCGCTCACCAAAAGACGCTCAGCGATCAGGATTTGCGCTTGTTCCGGAAGACAGGCAAAAGCACGGACTCTTTCCAAGCCTAAACATTGGCTTTAATACTTCGGCCAATATTTTGGATCAATCCAGTCGGGCAAGTTGGGTATTCGAAAAGAAATTGGATTCTCGATCTACCGACATATTGAATTCGTTCAAAACCGTTTTCTCAGGTCTTCGGCAGCAAGTCCGGTATCTGTCGGGTGGCAACCAACAAAAGACCATCATTGCCCGTTGGCTACTTGGGAATCCCGACTTTTTGATTCTTGATGAACCGACAAGGGGAGTTGATGTTGGTGCAAGGCGTGAGGTCCACCAGGCTCTTCGAGCCCAAGCGGAAGATGGAAAGGCACTGATGGTGATATCAAGCGACCTTTCCGAGCTATTGACGCTAACAGACCGAATCTATGTGATGAAAGGTGGCACGATCGTTGGCGAGATGAAGACCAAGGATGCGACCGAAGAAAGCGTTATGGCATTGGCTTTTGGCGGTGGCAACGAATGAAAGGCAAACGAGAAGTTGGGCTGCTGGTTGTTCTCGTCTTACTCGTTGCTGCATGCTCCATTGCTAAACCCATTTTTCTCGATCCCAGAAACATCAATAGCATCCTCTTGTGGATGCCATTGCTACTTGTCGCCGCAATCGGCCAATTCCCGGTTATCGTAGCCAGGGGGATTGATATCTCAACCGGATCAATAGTTGGTCTATCCGCAATTTCAGTCGGACTTTTGCTCAAAACCAGCCCAAACATTCCCGTGCCAATGCTCTTTCTGGCTGGTGGTCTTGCAGGCTTGATTTTGGGTTGCATAAATGGTTTGATTATTGCTTTTGGCAAAGTCCCAGCGGTGGTGGCTACAATCGGCACGTTGACCGCTTTTCGCGGTTTGACCTTCGTAGTCAGTAAAGGCGATCAAATTGACTCAAACGCCATTCCTCAATCCCTGACCAGTTTGGCCAATCAAGGGATCAACCTTGGCAATGTGACCATTTCTTGGCTACTACTCATCGGACTGGCTTTTGCGGTCTCGGCATATTTCGCCTCAAACCACCTCCAGTTCTATCGAAATATCTTCGCCTATGGAAGCAATCCTGAAGCTGCATATCTTCGGGGGATATCTCCCAAAACCGTCCAAATGGTCTGCTATTGTGCTTCAGGAACTTTGGCCGGGGTAGCTGGAACCATGTATCTTGCTCGGTTTGGATTTGCGAACCCTGGCAGTGCCGGACAAGGATTTGAACTAATCGTCATTGCTGCCGTTGCCATCGGGGGAGTTAAAATAACTGGGGGATCGGGATCAATCCTGGGGGTATTCCTTGGCTGCGCATTACTCAGTTGCATTAACGTCGCCCTTACTGTCCTTGGCATTGATGCCGATTGGCAGCTTCTCGTATATGGCGCAACGATCCTAATTGCCCTGATTATCGACTCAGCATCTCAACGGAGGAAGGTAATCGCATGAAACGCCCCGAACTCATCCCTGCCATCTTAACTATTTTGGTTGTGGCTTTCTTCTGGAAGATTTCTCCCGACTTTCGAGACGTCAACTACCTCTTAGCGAACACGACGATCTTTGCCGAGACTGGGCTATTTGCAATCGGTCTAACCCTGATCATCATTAGTGGGAACATTGACCTGTCGGTTGGTTCGTCTCTTGTCCTGACAAGTTGCTTGGTGGCGAAATTCACCAACGACGGAACTCCAGTTTTTGCGTCTGTCCTCATGGCCCTGATAATTGGAACCCTACTGGGTACCATCAACGGACTTCTCATTACCGTTGGAAAACTACCCTCCTTCTTGGTCACCTTAGCTACCATGGCACTTTACCGAGGCGCTGCCCAGGCAATGATGGGGCCAGCAAGTGCCAAGGTTCCTCAACCTCTCAAGGGGATTGATCGATCAGATTTCTACGGTTTGCCGTACCCATTCATAATCTTTGTCATCTGCGCAATTGTTGTGGGTTTGATCCTCCATCGAATGATCCTTGGTCGATGGCTGTTCGGGATCGGTACCAACAAAGAAGCCGCCCATTACACCGGATTTCCCGTGAACCGAGCAACAATCCTGGCTTTTGCCATCACTGGCTTCTTAGTCGGACTAAGTGCCTTGCTCATGGATTCAAGGCTGGGTGTCGCAAGGCACGACCTTGCAAAAGGAATTGAGCTTGATGCGATTACCATTGTGGTGGCGGGTGGAACCGCTATTGCTGGCGGAAAAGGAACAATGATTGGTACCGCTTTAGCCTGGCTGCTGCTCTATTTTGTTAAGACCGGAATGGGCGTAAACAACCTAAAGGCCGAATACCAACTCACAATCATCGGCATCATCCTCATTCTTTCTGTTTTTTCCCAACAAATTGCTGACCGATTTTCAACCATCAAGCAACGGAAAACAACTAAAATTGAAGCAAGGTAATCACCTATGATCCGAATATCTTCTATTCTCGCCCTTGGAGCCCTTTTGCTGGTTGGATGTAACTCTGGCGCAAGCAATGAAACTTCTACGTCCACAACGTCATCCAGCACCGAGAGTGGTGCAAAGCTTAAGGTTGTCTTTATTCCAAAAAATACTGGCAATCCATACTTCAAACCCCTTGGCGCAGGAATTGAGGAAGCCAGCAAAGAACTTGGTTTCGATTATCAGGAGCAAGGACCTGCCACCGGAGATGCTACATCTCAGCTTCCGATCATAAAGGACCAAATTCAACGAAAAGTAGATGTAATCATTATTGCCGCAAACAGCCCAGATGCCCTTAATGAAGTTTTGGATGATGCGAAAGCAAAAGGAATTGTGGTCGTCACCGTAGACTCTGACCTCGAAAAAAATGAAAGCCACAGAGACGTGGGAGTAATGGCAACCGATACAAGCAAGATCGGCCCAGCCCAAATCGAACTTCTTGGGAAGGAAATGAACTACGAAGGCGAATTCGCGATCCTAAGCGCAACCACCGATGCACCCAACCAAAATGCGTGGATTGCCGATATGATGACTACCCTCAAGGATCCCAAATACAGCAAGATGAAGTTGGTCGAAACTGTCTACGGAAACGACGAACCTCAGAAATCTTCGACCGAAATGGAAGCCCTTATGACCAAGCACCCGAACCTTAAAGGTGTGCTTTCACCAACGTCCGTCGGTCTCGCCGCTGCCGCCCAAGTACTAGAAAACTCAGGAATGTATCCTGGTGGCAAGAAAGCCGTAAACGGAGGAATTCACTTAACCGGTCTCAGCACTCCAAACCAGCTCAAAAAGTTTGTTGCCAACGGAGTTATTACTGCATTTCAGCTATGGTCACCAAAGGACATGGGTAGCCTGGCTGCCTATCTTGGTACCGCCGCAAAAAGCAAAAAGATCGAACTAAAATCTGGAACTGAAGTTGATGGACCCAAAGGGACAAAAATCAAGCTCAACGACAAGGGAGTTGTCTTCGCTGGAGACCTCGTTACCTTCGACAAAGCCAACATCGATAATTTCGACTTCTAATGCTCGAATCAAAAAGTACTGTGGAGAGTCGCTGGGATATCTCAGCGGCTCCAACCGACCCCCTCGATCTTCTTGTCCACGCTTCAAATTTGCTCGGAAGTGATCCCCGCATCACCAACTTTGGCGGTGGCAACACTTCGTCAAAGGTAACTCAAAATGACCCGCTAACTGGCGAAAAAGTGGAGGTTCTGTTAGTCAAAGGATCCGGTGGAGACCTTGGGTCGGCAAAGCGCCAGAACTTTGCTTCACTTTATCAAGACAGAGTCATCGGACTCGAAAAACTGGGACTTCCGGAAGACGACATCGTCGCCCTCTATTCTCACTGTATCTTCAACCTCAATCCTTCTGCTCCATCAATCGATACTCCCCTTCATGCATTTGTTCCCTACGCGGCAGTCTCGCATATGCATTCAGATGCCGTCATTTCCATTGCTGCATCCGAGAAGTGCGAAGAGCTAACCCAGAAGGTTTTCAAAGGAGAAATGGGACATCTCCCCTGGAAACGTCCAGGTTACGATCTTGGACTCATGCTTCGAGATCTCATCGTCGCAAATCCGACCATTAAGGGAGCCATGATGCAGAGCCACGGCTTCATTTGTTGGGCAGACACGTGGGAAGAATGCTACGAACTCACGCTCAAGTTCATCAATCAAGCGGTTGAATACATCGAAGTAAACACGAAAAATTTCTTGCCATTTGGTAGTTCCGGGGCAAAGTCGCTCTCCCAGAAGGGGGAGCCAGTGAGGAACGAACCGGTGGGGGTTGAAAGAACTGTTAAACCTATCGACCTACTTCCAATTCTCCGAGGAAAAGTCTCGTTTCAAGGTCAACGGCTCATCGCAACGCTTGATCAATCTCCCGAAGTGATGGCGTATCTCGATGGCTCGGAAATGCCTCGCTTGGCTCATCTCGGAACATCCTGCCCTGACCACTTTTTGCGAACCAAAATTCGACCGCTCGTACTCGAGGTAACTCTCGACGAAGCTGTGATTGATACCGCATTCGAAGATTTCCGCAAGGAATACGAAGCCTATTACAATCGGTGCAAACGAGACACTTCACCCGCGATGCGAAACCCAAACCCTAGCGTTATTCTTGTACCGGGCATGGGCATGTTCAGCTTTGCTAAAAACAAGCAAGAGTCAATCGTTACTGGGCAATTCTACAAAAACGCGATCGCGGTCATGAGCGGAGCTGAAAAAGTAGACAAGTATGTCGCCCTTCCCGAGCAAGAAGCATTCGACATTGAATACTGGCTGCTAGAGGAGGCCAAGCTCAAACGCCTACCTCCGCAAAAAGATCTGACTGGGCAGGTTGCCGTGGTTACCGGTGGAGCATCGGGGATCGGCAAGGCAACCGCCAGAAAGCTCATTTCTCTGGGTGCCCACGTCGCTCTTTTTGACATCAACGAAGCAGGTCTTGCTTCGACAAAAGATGAACTCCAAGCTCAAGCTGCCACCAAACAAGTCGTTGCAACGATGACCTGCAACGTGACCTCAATTGAATCCATTTCCCAAGCATTTCAAGGCGTAATTGCCGAATTTGGTGGTGTCGATATCGTCGTCGCCAACGCCGGCAACGCCCGACGAGGCAACGTAACCGACACATCACCCGAAGACTACGCCTTGCTCAGTGACCTCCTCATGAAGGGCTACTTTGATACCTTGGGAGAAGCAATCAAAGTCATGGTGAAGCAGACCACCGGTGGGTCCTGTGTGGTTGTTGGCTCCAAAAATGGAGTCGCAGCCGGAAACAATGCCGCCCTTTATAGCGCCGCTAAGGCGTTTGAACTACACCTCATGCGTGTTACCGCCGCAGACTTTGCCAAGCACCACATTCGATGCAATGCCATTAACCCCGACGGCGTCGTTACTGACTCCGCAATCTGGTCGGCAGAGTGGAAGGAACAGACGGCAAAAGCCCTCGGGATAAAAGCCGAAGAACTCGTTGAGCACTATGCAAAGCGGTCGCTTCTCGGTACAGTGGTCACCCCCGACGACTGTGCCGAAGCTATCTGTTGGCTCGCAAGCGATGCCCGAAGCAGCCGCACGACGGGTTGCGTCATTACGGTTGATGGCGGCAATAAGGAAGGTTTCTTACGGTAAAGCGCAGAGTCAATTTGATGCTAACGTGTTTGTGCGATGCGTTCTACGGCAACGTAGGCATTGCCACCGTAAAGGTCCTTGAGCATCTTGGTTGCGAAGTTCTTTTCGATGATCGCCAAACCTGTTGTGGGCAACCCCCATTTAATGCTGGAGACTGGAAGCGAGCCCGAGAAATCGCAAGCTATACGAAGGAGACCCTCTTCCGAGACGGTCAAACGGTCGTCACCCCAAGTGCTTCATGCGCAGCGATGACTCGCGAAGGGTATCACCTGCTCTTCCCAGATCAAGAACATCCTCACGCATTCGAGCTATCCGAGTTCATCACCAATGAACTCGGAATGACGAAATGGGAGACAGCCAAAACCTACAATAAGAAGATTGCCTTCCATCGCGCTTGTCATGGACGCGGAATCGGATTGACGAACGAAGCCGAACAATTGGTTGCTTCAATTCCCGGCGTTGAACTCGTCCAAATCAGAAACGGTGAACAGTGTTGTGGCTTTGGTGGGGCTTTTTGTGTAGTCGAGCCACACCTCTCGTCAGAGATAGGTAAAGCAAAGATCGCAACCCTTCTTGAAAATCAGCCAGATGAGGTTGTGAGCGGAGACATGGGTTGCCTAATGCACCTCGGAGGGATGCTTAAGCATGAGCGGAATAATATTCGAATCCGCCACTATGCCGAAATCCTTGCGGAGACAATATGAGAACAAGTAGGAAGCGAAGAGTCCTGACCCGGCGGGTCACAGAAGGTAGCCAGGGTGTCAATTGGAACGACACATCGTGTCAATTGACCCCTGGGAAATCCGACATCGTCTTTAATCCAAGGGAGTCTTCGACCCCGGTTGTTACAACCGCCACTCTTATAGATGAATTGGAGACAATATGAGCACTCGCGTCGAGAAGTACTCCAACAAAATAAAGGCGGAAACTGCGTCAAACGTCTCCAATGCCTCCCAAGCCAAAACCGCTCAGCGAGTAACTGCCCTAGATGCGTTCTTCCACCAACCTGATCAAATGCAAATATGGGCAAGCAAAGTCAAAGGTTACGTCCTCGACAACCTTGCCGATCTCCTCGTTCAATTCGAAATAAACTGCATAAAAAACGGAATCCGCGTCCATTGGGCAGAGGATGCAACGGAAGCAAATGAAATCATTCTTGGATTGTGTAAGCAAGGCGTCGGAACGACCATTGTAAAAGCCAAATCAATGGCAACTGAAGAAATTCATCTCAACAAATGCCTTGAATCCAACGGGTTCCAACCAATCGAGACGGATCTTGGCGAGTTCGTCGTGCAGATCGACGATGACATTCCAACCCACATTGTTACTCCTATCATTCACAAAAATCGAGGCGAAATCTCCAAGAGTTTCCTTCGCGAAAACTTGGGACCAGAAACCATTGTTCCCGAAGAACTTGCCGCCCAAGCCCGAGGTCACCTACGCTCCAAGTTCCAAGCCGCCAAGATCGGTATCAGTGGTGTCAACTTTGGTATTGCCGAGTCCGGCAGAATTGTGCTTGTCGAAAACGAAGGCAATAGCCGACTTTCGACCACCGCCGTCGATATCCATATCGCCGTCATGGGAATCGAAAAAATTCTTCCATCCGAACAAGACCTCGCTACATTTTTGCCACTGTTGGCTGGCTCAGCGACCGGTCAACGCATCACTACTTACACTCACTTCATCACCGGTCCTCGACAGCCTGGTCAAATCGACGGACCAACCGATGTCCATATAGTTTTGCTGGACAATGGCCGCAGCAAAATTCTCGCAGGCGAATATCGAGACATCCTCAAGTGCATCCGGTGTGGGGCCTGTCTCAATGTCTGTCCAGTCTATCGTCAAGTCGGTGGGCATGGTTATGGTCACGTCTACAGCGGACCATTAGGCGCCGTTCTTGCTCCTGGACTAGAAGGTGTCAAGGCATTTGGCGATCTTGCAAAAGCTTCTTCGTTATGCGGGGCTTGCGAAGAAGTGTGCCCGGTAAGGATTCCGATACCTAGAATGCTTCTCCAACTTCGCGACGAGACTTTTCGAGAGGGAGCCAATACCGATCACATTCCCTGGAAGGTTTTTTCGATGGGAGCTACTAAGCCTTTTGTCTGGAAATCTGGGCTCATGTTGCTACCGATGGCCCCTCTAGTCCCCCATCCTCTCGCTTCAGCCTGGAAATCCAGCCGTGACTTACCTAAGAACGAGCAAGTCAGCTTCAGAAAATGGTGGTCTCAAAAAGGAAGATAATCGATTTCAGCTTAATGGTCTATCCAAAAACATGGGAGTAGTCCCCGCAGAGGATAAATTCTCATTTCTGAAAGGCTATTTCCGCCGTCTCAATAAGGCAAGAATCCCAATTCCCAAAATCGCCAGCGAAGTTGGCTCCGGAACCGGGGAACTTACATAAGTTGCAGTTCCTTCAAAGCCTGGATTCCAATAGTTCGAGTAATTGCTGTGACCTTGATATACGCCGGCAGCGGCAAAAGAAAAGAATTGCAGCGTCTTGGGTAGTTCAATCGAATTTGATCGTGCAACAAATCCGGACTTTGATTGGGAAGGCAAAATGTCATCGGGTCGTGAATACAGATTCAACCAGATATTGTTGTACATCGTATCGCTTCCGCCGTAACTCTGATTACTCCAAGTCCTAAATCGCTCTGAATCCCATCCGGCCGGAGTGCTGAGTACTTGTCGCCCTGAATCGAGCAGAACGCCGAAAAAGTAAAGATCCCCCTCACCTGGCAAAAAGTTGTTGGTGAGCGTGAATTCTAAGTCCCACGCCCCCGCTGAACCAGTCGCAGTGTAGGTCGCCGTTGGCGCTCGCTGTGCCATGGCAGATCCGCTCAATATCGCCAGCGCTGCCCCCAATATAGTATGCCTTTTCATCTCCAAATCCATGTAAGAGCTCATTCCAATAAATGACTCCGATCAATAATCTAACACAGTTTGTGAGGGTTTGATTAACCAGGATTTAGGTTCAAAATGAAATCTGGTACTACTACCAAAGGCACTTTTGCTGGGAGGTAATCCGTACCAAAAACAACGACAATCGTTAAACGGACTTTGGCTCAAAGACTCTGCATTCAAACGAGTTTCGGACGATTTCTCTAGCCTCAACCAGCGATGATATCTCACCAAGCGTAATCATCTGCATCAACAAATTTCCAATTGCCGTCGCCTCAACCGGACCAGCAATTACCGGACGCCCACACGCATTCGCCGTCATTTGGTTTAACAAGGCATTCTGCGATCCACCGCCAAAAATGTGAATGGCGGTCAAGCGTCGTCCAATCAAGTACTCCAGCTTTTCAATATTCTCGGCATATTTCGCCGCCAAGCTTTCCAAGATCAACTTAACCATCTCGCCCCTTGTCGATGGTCCGCGCAAAGATTGCTCTGTCAAATACCGAACTATCCTCTGCTCCATCGTCGATGACTCGTTACTTGGAGCCAAAAATCGAGCATCATCGGGATCAAAGGTCGATCCCACCGACGACGATTCCAAAGCTTCCTGCTGCAATGTGGCATACGAGACGGCGCCCCATCCACGACGGCACTCCTGCAAAATCCAAAGCCCCATCACGTTCTTGCAAAGCCGAACTGTGCCGCAAACCCCGCCCTCGTTCGTATAATTCAGTCGATACGATTCGTCCGAAACTAGCGGTCCCGGTTGTTCGACACCAAGAATTGACCAAGTCCCAGAACTGATCCAAGCAACGTCTGCCGACGTTGATGGAATCGCAACGACCGCCGATCCAGTGTCATGGCACGCAGGGGCGATTAGCTCTGACCGACTATTCCATGTCTTGCCCAACGAAGAACCAGGCTGAACAATGGTTGGAAAGAGCTCACGAGGAGCCCCAACGAGCTCAAGCAACGACGAAGACCAATCGCCAGTCTTTGCATTTAACAATTGAGTTGTGGTCGCATTGGTGTACTCACAAACAATTCGCTTTTCAAGCGAAAGCTGGTGATGGATATAGTCCGGAATCGTAAGAAAATGCTTTGCCTGAGCAAAAGTTGTAGCTGGAGTAGCTGCAAGCTGAAAGATCGTATTGAATGGCAAAAACTGGATTCCCGTTTCTTGATACAGAGCAGGAGAAGCTAGTCGCTCCATCCCGCCGGCAGTACGCGAATCTCGATAGTGAAATGGATGTTCGACAAGGTTGTGTCCCGCATTAAGCAGAACATAGTCTACGCCCCAAGTGTCCACTCCGACCGAATCGGCTAATCCATACGAATCAATGCCATCACGAACATGGTTAATGAGAGTTTGAATGTCCCATCGAAGACTGCCTTCCACCCGAATCGGAGTATTCGGAAACCGACAAACCTCGTCAATCGATAAACGCCCTCCCACCAGAGTGCCCGCTACAACGCGACCGCTTTCCGCACCAATATCGACCGCAAGGCTACTCATAAATGTAAACCAACAGTTCGCCCGGACCGTGCACACCCCGAACCAAAATCCCCTCGATATCGGCGGTCCGGCTTGGACCCGTGATTAAAACAGATGTACTTGGAGGAATGCGAGAAATAGCCTGATCCAAAGTGCCAATGATCGAGCCTTTAGATACCAAAACGACGTTTATGGGCGGAGCCAAACTCGACATCCGAGCCCGGCCTTCTCCGGCAGTAACCACTAGTGTTCCCGTCTCCGCAATCGCAAATTCAGCCAGCGAAACTCCGATCTCAACGTCCCAAATTTCATCTGCAACTGCTTCAATTCCAAGAATAGTGGCGGCGGCTGGTTCGACAAAACATCGTTTCGCCAAAGTAAGTTCGAGCTCATCACGGCTAATAATTCGTCCGCCAAGCGCAACTAAGTAGGTTTCGAACGCGACCCAAAGATCGGAATCATCAAATCGAGAAGGAAGGGCCGGTTCTGGATGAGACGAAACACTCGCCGTCGCCTTTACTCGCTCCAATATTCGGTCTCGGCTCGTGGACATCGCAGTCAAACCGTACCCGAAAAGTTCGTCTTTGCAAACTCAATTTGTGCTTCTCGATCGATGATCTTTTCATGACCGGGCAGGACCAACGATTCATCGGAGTAACCCTTTTGGATCTCATCAATCACGACAGTTTGCGAGACAACTCGGTAGTACATTCTCCACGGCCCACATGCAATTCGATAACGATCGTCAATGCGTAAAATCCGCCGGGTTCGATGGGGCATCGGATCGATGGCGAGTTTAGCAAATGCCATCTCGGCAAATTCAATGTTCCAGTTCGATCTAAGCCACTCCAGTTGTTGAGCTGCCAAGGGAGAAATCTGGATTTCAAACCGAGGAGAGGTGGCGATAAGGTCTTCCACTTCGCCAACCCAACCTAAGCTACTTTCTGGAAAAGCATCCACCGTGGAGAGATACGGCTTGATATCCAAGATAGGAGTTCCGTCCATCAAGTCAAGGGCACCAACCGTTAACGTCAATCCGTCAACGGAAATCAAAGGCACGCATGTAAGTCCAATTGGATTGGGTCGGTGCGGCGAGCGAGTAGCAAAGACTCCTCGGCGCTTTGCCGGACCGCGTGGCGGCATCGCCCGTGGACGCCAAGTCTTATTCTTGTCAAACCACCAAACCAACCAAATTCGATCAAACCCGGCTAAATCTTCGAGAGCAATTTCAAATTGCTTTCCGGGTAAGAGCACGATCGTATTAGTTTCGCCCGAACCCGAATCCGGCTGATGTGGCGCCTCAAATTTGAGCTGTTTAGTACAGTGGACAAACCCAATCGGTTCAACGGTTAACGATGCACTGTTTTTCATCAATTTGAATATCACCCTCATTGAAGCACAACTAATCTATAATGTCAGCATGAGTCGTTGGGCATTTGTTGGCGGAGTGGTGTTGATGTCGGTTGCGGTGGGGCAGATTACGAGAACACAGCCGCAAGCTGTTCTTGCTACTCGGTTTCTGAGTTCGCTGACCGCTCAACAGCGAAGCAAGGCAGTCAAACCATTTGACGATGCCTACCGAACCAACTGGAGATATGTGCCCGCGACCAGAGAAGGCATCAACCTCGGAGAAATGACGCCAGAACAATCTGCTCTGGCATCAGAACTACTGAAGGCAACTCTCAGCGAATCTGGCTATAAAAAAACCGAAATCATCAAAAGCCTCGAAGACGTTCTTTACGATTTAGAAAACAAAAATCCTGGGCGAGACAAGCGACTTTACACGTTCACCTTTTTTGGTCAACCGAGCCTTAAAGATGCATGGGGCTGGCGATATGAAGGACACCACGTTTCGCTCAACTTCACGTTCAAAAACGGTGCACTCATATCATCGACCCCGCAATTCTTCGGCTCAAACCCGGCAGTCGTAAAATCCGGTCCGAAAGAAGGATTGAGAGCCCTTCCAACCGAAGAAGACCTTGGATTCCAGCTTCTCGACTCTTTGACTCCTGATCAACTCAAGGCGGCGGTTTTGCCGGGTAATGCGCCACCTGATATCATCACCGGCAACTCTCGAAAAGTCGCCATTCAAGAAAAGCTCGGGGTCCCTTATAGCGCATTGAATGCTTCTCAAAGGAAGATGTTAATGAACCTTGTTAAAGCGTATGCGGATTGTCATTCTGCTCAAGAGACAAAACGTCGGTTGGGTCGGGTCGACCCGAATTCGTTGGTCTTTGCTTGGATCGGCGGCACAAAGCCCGGAATTGGTCATTACTACCGAGTTCAAGGTTCAAAATTCCTGATCGAATACGACAACACCCAAAACAATGCCAACCATATCCACGCCGTTTGGCGGGACTTCGAAGGTGATTTTGGCGAAGACGTCCTGGTTGAGCATTACACGCAGAGCCACCAGTAGGCACCGAAATGATGTGAATTCGATGTCTCGGAAATGCCGACTTTCTCCTAAAAACTTTTGTTTTGAGAATAGCCACTGAGAAAAAATCGTTTCCCGAGGATTCACAAAAATGCCAAATAAGTCGCCACATCTTATCCTTGGTAGTATTATCGCATCAAGGTCGAACATGCTGGAAGGATTAACGAAAGAAGAAGTCATCAACCAATTCAATTCCGTGTTTCGCCATGTAACGCGAAATGGCGGCGTATCGTGGAGCGAAGCCTGGGTCATTGATGACTACGGATCGACGAAAACGGAGCGTGAATTAGCAAGGGCAAAGGATGAGGACAAAAATTGGATGGAGGTTGCAAATAACCCCGACTGGCTTAAACCCCCCCCCTCCTTGTCTCCTTGGGGTTTCCTCGACGATATCGGTTTCCGTTATTATCTCGCCGCCGCCATAGCGAGAGATATCATCGTAGGCAAAGAATGTCTAGATCCATCGTTCTTTTGCCCAAGATCATTGAATTTCGGAAACCGCTACCTACTGCCGCAAGAACGGACCTTTATTGCTCAATATGTTCAGTATAAATCCGAGATCCCTAAGCGAAATGCCCTAATGGCAGTCCTTGATGAGGCGGATATGACCTTCGAGCAGTACCTTGAAAGCGGTGAAACCTGGACGCCCGAAGCGTGGTCTGACTGGTCAGAACCGCTCGAATATTGGAAGCAATTCCTACCTCCAAACTCCAAACTCTCAACTCCCAGCTAGATTCCTAATTCGAAACATCAAACGAATACGTTCCCGACCCGATCTCCTTCTTCTCCCCTGACCCCGGCAACGTCACCGTTGCCGTCGTATTCGCCGGAACCGTGACATCCAGATGGAAACCTTTCGCATCCTTCTTCCATGAAGATGAAATCATCCCATAAGGCGAATTAACCGTAGCCTTCGCCCACGTTAGGTCACCAACTGGGTGAGGTCGGATCAAGATGTGCTTGAACGCTAAAGTGTTAGGATCCAGTCCGATTCCCGCAATCCATTGAAAGAACCAGTTGCTCACATCGCCAAACATGATGTGGTTCAAAGACGATTCGCCCTTCCAATCTTCCCATAGGGTCGTCGCACCCTGCTCAATCCACCATCCCCAGCCCGGTTGCCCCTTCCTGGCAACCAACTTATAAGCCAAGTCCGTTCGACCATTTTCCGACAAGGCACGAAGAATATATTTGGCGCCAATGATTCCCGTATCAATGTGTCCTTGCGTTTCAACGTTGGCTACCAGCGCATCAAATGCAGCTTTCTTTTGATATGCGGGCACAATGTCAAAATAAACTGCCAAAGACAAGGCGGTTTGAGTCATCGAAGAGAACTTTGCCGGTTGATAGAAGTCCCGATTCAGTCCCGTCCTCACGAGCGCTGCAATTCCTTCAAACTGTGCTGCTTCCGCCTCCAAACTCTTTAGCCGAGCCGCCTTAGCCACAATCTTCGCATCAATAAACAGCATAACGGACGACGTTAATTGACTCGATGTTTCCGTCTTCCAAGGTAACCAGTCTCCCAAACTATCAAATGGAACAACGTCGTTCTTCGTCCGCGAATACAAGTAGTCAACATATCGTTTCAGATGATCATAGTGCTTCGTAATCAGGCGAGAGTCGCCTTGATATTTCAGCATGTCGTCCGCGATGATGCCAAATGCACTGTCCCAGGACGGGTGGCATTCCCCTTGCCCCCAGCCGCCGCTTGGAATAATCAGGCTAAACCGACCATCCTTCTGTTGGTCGTCGGCAAAATCATCAAGCCACTTGGTATAAAACGACGCTGACCTGTA
>JANPAV010000118.1:0-14705 GCA_031430115.1 Armatimonadota bacterium
CAATATCGTCTTCGGTAAACACAAAGTGCATTGGACAAATTTCGCAGGTAACTGGGGCACCCAAGGACTTAATGAGACGAATGATCTCAACTGCTCCCCAAGTGCTCACCCTCATGATGTGAACGGGACAGCCGGTATGCAGAGAAAGGAGACAATTTCGCATCGTCGCAATCTCTTCGGATGTCCGAGGAATTCCTTTTAGACCAAGCATCGCACTAACTGCACCCTCATTCATCGATCCTCCTTTACTGAGGTTCGAATCATCGCAATGAGCCAAAATCGGCAGTCCAATCTGGTTACAGAACACCATGGCTCTGTTCATGATTTGGGAATTCTGGATGGGAAACCCCTCGTCACTCGCTGCAACAATCCCGGCTCGCTTCATTGCCGCCAAATTTGAAAGCTCTTCGCCCTTGAGGCCCTTTGTCAATGCCCCAACTGGTGCAACAAAAACCCCGCCGGCTTCGGGAGAAGCCGCACGATCAAGGATGAAGTCAACAATAGCGGGATTATCGAGTGGTGGATTTGTATTAGGCATACAACAAATCGTTGTATATCCGCCCGCCGCCGCCGCTTGAGTACCCGAAATGATGGTCTCCTTATGCTCATCACCGGGTTCCCGAAGGTGAACATGCATATCTACCAACCCCGGAGTAATCCAAAAGCCAGTGCAATCATAGACTTCGTCGATATCGCTCAGGTCTTCAATTTTTCCAATTTCAATAACCTGATCGTTTTCAATGAGGACACTGCCTATTTCGTCGAGTTCAAGCGATGGGTCAAGAATTCGACCATTTCTCAAAAGTGTCTTCACGACTGCTGGCCTCCGAAGCACCAATAGAAAGCTGCCATTCTGACAAAAACTCCATTTTCGACCTGCTGATTGATCACTGACGAGTCACCATCTGCAGTCACATCGTCAATCTCGACGCCTCGATTGATCGGACCAGGATGCATAACCAGACAGCCAGGATTGGCAAACCGTAATGTATCCGCATTGATTTGATACAAGCTACTATATTCTCCGATCGAGCTAATCATTCCTTCAGCCATACGCTCTTTTTGTAATCTCAAACAGATAATAACGTCTGCACCAGAAATGCCTTCCTCAAGTTCATCACAGAATTCTCCGGGAAGCATAGATGGATGGGGTGGCAACAAAGTTCTCGGACCGACAAGCCGAACATTTGCTCCCATTTTGTCCAGGAGCCAAGCATTTGATCGAGCGACTCGCGAATGAACCACGTCACCAACAATCGAGACATTGAGACCAACAAGAGATGTCTTGCGCTCAAGAATCGTCAAGGCATCTGCGAGGGCTTGAGTAGGGTGCTCATGCTGACCATCACCGGCATTTAAGACCGGACCACCGAAGTGCTTTGCTGCCAACATCGGTGCACCGCTCGACTTGTGACGCATGACCAGCCCGTTTATCCGCTCATGTCTAAGCGTTAGAATCGTGTCTTTTAGCGTCTCACCTTTATTCATTGATGACGCCGAAGTAGCGAAGTTGCTCGATCGCATTCCTAAATAAAATGCTGCTTGTTCGAAGCTGACTCTGGTCCTTGTCGAGTTTTCAAAAAAGAGGAGACCTATCACCGTCTTCTTCATGGAAGGAACATCCTCACCGGCAATAATTTTTGCTTTAAATTCGGTAGCAAGGTCAAGGAGCCCAACGATCTCGTCATTAGGCATGGTTCGAATGGCAATCAGGTTGCGATTCAAAGTGCTGCCCCACCAGAAATGAGTTCAACTAGGTCTTCGCCCTCAAACTCCTTAACTTTCACCAAAACATGATCTGAACGCTCAGTTGCTACAGTTCTTCCACAGTAGTCAGGTTGAATTGGAAGCTCTCGATGACCTCGATCTAGAAGCACTCCGAGTTTCACTGAACTTGGGCGACCAAATTTCATGAGGCCGTCTAGGCCAGCGCGAATCGTTCGTCCCGTAAAAATGAGTTCATCTACAAGGATCACTCTTTTGCCAGTGACTTCGAACGGAATTTCCGATTCATCTTCCGACTTGTCAGGGCGATCATCGCGAAAAGCTCTTGAATCGAGTTTGCCGCACGGAATCGTTACTCCCTCGATTTGGGTCATGAGAAAGGCCAGTCGCTTCGCTATGGGATAGCCACGTTTCATGATTCCGACTACAACGAGGTCCTGCGCACCTTGGTTGTCCTCGAGAATTTCGTGCGCCATTCTACCAAGAGTTCGCTTGATATCTTCGGCATCCAGGATAACGGCTTCCATCCTAGGCTGGATTATGACAGACATCTGCCCCCGATCAGACGACATCGTTAAACCATGTCTGAAATAAAAGCCAAATCCCTAGCAGATATACCTAATGAAGTTCTTCTCCCTTTCCTAATATTTTTACGGGGTCTTAGCATCTCATCGAGATAACAGAAATGTTTTACATACAAACGACATGGTTGAAAGCCGCAATTCAGCGCTTTGAAAGTGGGGGGCAATAATGGCAATCAAAAATTCCTACGTCGGAATTGATATCGGTCATATGCATATCCGTATTGTTCAGGTTGAAAAGACTGCTGCCGGAGTACGTGTTGCAAAAGTAGCAGAAGTTGCAACGCCCGCAGATGCTGTTCGAGATGGTTTGGTTCGGGATCCGGAAGAAGTTGGTCAAACAATCAAGCTTGCGATGAAAGACGCACACATCCACGCTCACAACGCCGTAGTCGCAGCTTCAGGTGGCGCAGTATTTGTTCGATCAGTTCCCTTTCCAAAGATGAGCACCCAAATGATGCGAGAATCAATTCGATTTGAAGCAAGCCGATATGTGCCTGGCTCAATTGAAGATTCCTATGTGGAAGGGGAAATCGTTGGAGACCTCGGCGAAGCCCAAATGAACGTTTTACTTGCAGCCGCTCCTCGAGATATTGTCGACGGAAGGATTGCAAGCTGTAGTGTTGCAGGACTCGAAGTAAGAATCGTCGAAATCGAGACCTTCGCTGCCTATCGATCACTGATCGAATCCGATACGACGAAAGATACGATTCACAAGACCATCATCCTGGTTGACATTGGCGCGACCAACACAACCGTCAGCGTTATCGAAAAAGGTGTCTACGTTATGCATCGTTCGATGCCAGCTGCTGGAAACACCTGGACCGACGGACTCCGATCGGCATTTAAGCTTGAAGCGGTTGATGCCGAAGCAGGAAAACGAGCTTTGGACCTGAGTGAAACACTGGGTCCAGACGCAAAGGAAAATCCACCGCTGAAAGTAATCGCTACCCAAATTGATGATCTCATTCGTGAGCTCAGACGATCCATGAATTATTTGCAGACCCAAAACCAGGGATCAGAAGCATCATCGAGCAACCAAATTGATGCGATGTATCTTTGCGGAGGCGGAGCAATGTTGCGCGGGCTAGATCAATACATCCAATCGAAACTTGGTATCCCAGTAACAACCGTTGGCGTCTTCGACAATCCAGTCATCACTCAAAACGGATCGATCTCTGGTTCAGGAATTGATCTCGCAGTTGCAACCGGACTAGCAATGAGGCCAATGCTCAGCGCGGCTTAAGGAGAAGAACAATGCCACTAATTAATCTTATAGAAACGCAAAACCTCGCCAAGAAGCGCGAGGGAAGTCAACTCCGGATCAGTAAATACACGTTCTTTGGAACCGCGGCATTAATGACTATTTCGTACTTCGCCCTGATTGCTCAAGGTGTCGGACTCAATGGCCAGCAAAATGAGATTGAAGCGAAGCTGAAAAAGATGCGACCTCTTCAAGATGAAATTGATGCATTCAAAAAGGACGAAGACAATCTAAATCCAAAGTTAACGACTCTTTCTGATGCACGAATTCTGACAAGTCGTTGGGCAAATCTCATGGGACATCTGGCAGTTAACACTCCGAGTGACGTTTGGTTAACATCGTTCCGATCAACTGCTCCAGATCCGGAAAAGCCTATTCACATCACATTTAACGGAGTCGGAAAAACCCAAACCGATGTTTCGGAAATGATGATGAGAACCCAAAACGCTCTCGATCTTGAATCGGTCAACCTTGTCGGATCACAAGAGAAGCCATTTGAGAAAGTAACTGGCATGGAGTTCGAAATCGGCGGAGACATCGTTGATTCTGCTCAGAAGAAGAAGAAATCGATTGATGTTGATAAGGAGGATTCCAAATGAAACGAAACCTAACACCTAAGACGTTTTACATTCTCTCTGGTGTAGTGGTTACGATTGGCGCAGGTCTGATGTGGATGACAAATTCCTCGATCTCAGATCAAAGCGCAAAAATCGAAACCCTGCGAAAAGAACTCAGAGATGAGAAGACCGTTCTTAATGAACTGGCGGATGCAAAGAAGAGAGTTGATGACCTCAAGTTCAAACTTGTGCACCTTGAAGCAGGCGTCCAAGACTTTGCCTACATTCCAACGATGCTAAAAGAGCTGGAGGAATTCGGCAAAAAGAACAACTTGGAAATCACTCAAGTAAAGCCAATCATCACACCTGCTCCTACAGGTAAGGACGGCGAGAAGAAGAAGACTGCCTATCAAGAGCTTAATGTCAATGTGAAAGGTCGGGGATCCTATGAAGATTCCCTAAAGTTCCTGCAGGCAATCAAAGTCTTTCCAAAGATTGTTGCCGTGAGAACAGTGTCGCTTTCCCCTCATCTTGATAACTCAGCCAAGAAGGAAGGAAAACCATTGTTGGAACTTGACCTCGAATTGAGAGCCTACGCTTTCAAAGAAGAGGATAAGAACAAAGACGCTAAGGATCCTAAGACCGCAGCAAAAGCAGTGAAGGGAGGAAACAATGAATCGTGAAAAAAAACAACTAGTCGTAGTTGGCGTATTGGCTGTTCTCGTTCTGTCAGTTGGTGCATTCCAATTCACACGAAAGGATCCGCCACCGCCACCTGCTGCAGTAAAGGAATCAGCGAAGTCTAAGAATGACGCCGATAAGCCTGTTGTACCGAAAAGAAAGTACGAAGAGCTTACAGACCTTCCCCCCAAAGATCCATTCGAAATCGCAACCTTTGTTGCAGGACCATCAAAAGCACCTGTCGTTGTGCCACCAGTCGAAAAGACCACGGTACCCGGCACTGCGTTGAACAACCCTGCGAGAGTTAAGATCGAAGGAACACTACCGGGTACTGGCGGTGCCTTTGATCCGAAGCCATTTGACAAGGGAACCGTGCCTCCACTTGAGGTGAAGGAAATACCAGTCTTCGGATATTCACTTGTCGGAATCGTTGAGGGATCACACCCTATGGCCGTTTTCGAAGATGAAAAAGGCAATCAACGACTTGTTGAGGTCGGCCAATCAGTTGGCTCGTCAGCATCAGTCCTATCAATATCAGGCGGAAAAGTCCGCGTTCAGTTTAACAAGCAGACATTGGTATTCAATGTCGGAGGAAACCCAAATGCAAAATAAAAAGATACGAGCGGCCCTAGTTGGGCTCTTTGTTGTGGCTTCAGCAATGTCTGCCGCACAAGGTCGTGTTAACGGAGTCTCGGTCTCTAAGTTGTCGAGCGGAGTTGAAGTTCTGATCCAAGGATCAGGGCTCAAAGATCCTAAGGCAACTTTCGGAGAAACAGATAAGGTCTACACCCTTGAATTCGACGCCCCTTTCTCCGGAAAGCAAGAACTGGTTCAAGTCTGGACAAACGGACTGGAAACAGTTAAGACCACAAAGCTAGGCACCAAGACGCCAAAGACGAAATTCGTGTTTACTTTTACAAAGGGCGTTATTGCCTCAATTGCAAAAGTCGACAAAGGTTTTAAGATTTCGTTCGAATCCAACGATCTGAAGTCTGTTGCCAAGACTGAACCTCAAACCGCATCGAGCCAAAAGAGCATTGTCGATGCCCATCTTGACTTGGCTCACTCGCTTATGCCTACTGCCTTTCAGCCGTTCTCGAATGAAATGGCAACGGAATTGAGCGACTTACCCAAGGCGGCAAACAACCCAAAAGCATCCTCAAGAACCCAGGGCAAGTCATTGCCTATTGCTTTCGCAGTAACCTCTCAAAAGTTAAGTGCAGCAACATATGTCGCTGCAAATACTTTTGCTTCAACAAAAGAAAAGAGCGAGTCAGACAGGAAAGCTTCGGAGAAAAAGGCATTGGTAGCTGACCCCAAAGTCACGCCAGTAACCGCAAAGACAACAGCAAAAGTTGAACCCGCAACCGAGAAAAAGGTTTCGGATCATAAAGCAGTTGAAGCTGCTCCAAAGGTAACTAAGGTTGCGACTAAGGTTCCTGAAAAGGTAACCCCACCCGTCGTTACTAAAGCTCCAACGAAGGCTCCAACCCCGGTAGCGGTCAAAAAGCCGACCGTCAACAAGGAAAGTTCATTTGAACCAAAGCCTTTTAGTGATATCAAGGTCAAAGAAGGTCGAGTGACCTTGGATTTTGTTAACACCGATGTCGTACAAATCTTGAAGTCATTGGCACGACAAACGAACTCAAATATTGTTACGTCACCTGACGTTACAGGAAAGCTTTCCATTAAAGTTGAAAATGTTTCTATAAAAGAATCGTTGAACCTTGTTACTTCGCTAGCCGGATTAAGGTTTGCCCAGATTGGAAAGACGTTTGTGGTCACTTCTCCCGCCAAGTTCCTTGAAACTATGAGAAACGTTCAAGGTTCCCAGGAAGAGATGACTCTCTCAAGAATTGTCCCAATTTACAGCGGCCAAGGCAATCAGATCAAAGTAGCGGTTCTCAAGTCAGTTTCCTCCGAGAATGCATTTGGTCGATTTGAACTTGTTCTTCCTTCCGATAAGACTGTTGTCAGCGGCACCCAAAAGATGGGAGCTGACAAAAAGGACGAAGACAAGGGTGGAACGAGTATTGCTACTCAATCCGCTGACTCCGCAGTTGACGCTTACGTGATGCTTATTGGCTCACCTGGTCGACTCGATGAAGTTGAGCAATTGGTTCAAGGCATTGACCGACAACTATGCATGGCCTTGGGCATGAAAGTTTCAGCTAACAACAATCAAACCATTTCAACTTACTATGTGCATGGCGGTCGGGCATCTGATCTCGTCGAAGCGCTAGCAGGAAAAGGTAAGACAAACGTTGGAACTGCCGAACTTCATTCAACGCCTTCTGGCAGCATTTCGCGACAAGCAATTGTTGTTACTGGTCGAGAAGATGAAGTGAAATCGATCATCAAAGCACTCGCCCAGTTAGATGGAGAAGAGACTTCTGAAGTCAGCGAAATCAAAATGGTTGACCTGCTTTACGTTGACCCTCGAGCCCTCCGAGAGTTCATCGTTGCTCAAGTTCCTGGCGTAACCTGCGTCATCGCTCCAAACGGAGTTATGAACTCACGAGCGTACGTTCAAGACGCTATACGAACCCAAAGTGAGCAACGTGGTACAAACCAGCCGGCTCCGCAAGGCGGCGGCACAGCTCAAGCCAGTGGTCAAGGTCAATCCCAAGGTTCTCAGCAAGCCGGTACAACCGGAGAAGCAAAGCAAGGAAAAGATCAAGCCGACACCGGCGTGACCCTTCCATTCAACGAGTTTGAGAAGACCGCTGTACCAATGCGACTCATTATCAAAGGTAGCCGTGCTCAAGTAGAGAATGCCTTAGCTCTTGTGCGAGCGACCGATGTTGCTCCAAGGCAAGTTGCTTTGGAAATGAGAGTCATGGAGCTAAGCCGAGAGGAATTGCTCAAGCTTGGAGTTGATTGGAATCTCTTTACAAGTGGTGCAATAAAGACCATATCCTTGAACAATTCACAGCCAAATGCTTCAAATAAGCTTGGCGTAACGATCGGCGGAAGAGACCTTTCAGGCGACGTAGGCTTGAGCCTCGACTCAATTTCAAACGGAACAAACCTAATCTCGCGACCAAACTTACTTTGTAATGATGGAAGGGAGAGCGAAGTATTCGTTGGCGATGCGATTCGATATGTCGAGTCAATCATCTCTGGGCAAAACGGTCCAAGTGTAACAACTGGTACCGTCCGAGCTGGAGTCCGACTATCGTGTTTCCCTCGAATCGGCGGAGACAACGTTCTCAATCTCGACATTCGAACGGCAATTACCTACTTGAAGGGATTCAAAACAGTTCCTCAAATCGGTGGAGAATTGCCTCAAACCAGTGAACGAACCGCACAAAACTCGATCACGCTCAAGGACGGAGAGACCTTTGCGATTGGTGGACTCATTCAACAACAGGATGTTGTCGAAATGAGTGGATTGCCAATCCTTAAGGATCTTCCTATCTTGGGTCAGTTCTTCCGAAGAACAACGAAAAACAAGATCAAGACTGAGCTCGTGATCTTCGTAACCGCTAAGGTCGTTGGACCGGACAAATCAAGAGCCATTCCAATGGCTAAGGACTCAGACATCATGAAAAACAAAACTGGATTGCCAGGAGGACGAGGCTAACCATGAGAAAATATGGAATAGTAGCGATCCTCGCTGGTCTCATCGTTGGTTGCGGAGGTGCTGGTGACACCAGTCACTTGTCCAGCCTTTATCAAGGATCATGGTCTGGAACATGGAACAGCTCTGATGCAAATGATGGTGGGGCAATTAGCCTCATCGTCACCGCAGACGGAAGCTTTACCGGTTCGATCGCAAACAAATTTGCGTCAGGCACTTTCGGAGGACAAATCAACAAGGCTGGAGGGCTAACTGGCATCGGTAGCTTTACTTCCGGTGGCAATATGATCGTCGGTGGTGCCGTGACCATGAGTAGCGGAAGAATTTCAAGCAACTTTAGCTACCTCGTTAACGGCGTTCAATACGGCGGCAGTTTCGACTGTGGAGCAGCTGGTGGTTCAACGGGAACAACCTCAGGAGGAGGATAACTATGTCAAAAGCAAAACTTATGATGGCCGCAATTGGCACACTACTCATCGGATGCGGAGGTTCAAATGGACTGTCTGGGTTTCCAGATCCTCCAAATGATCCACCACTTCGTCCAACCGGACCTGGTGTAGATGGTGGAAGCGCTCTCCGAACATACCAAGCTGGAGATACATGGGAATTCACAATTGGCGGGACCATGTTGAGAGAGGATTATGACGATCAACAGAAGTTGAAGTCGAAGACTTCCGGTCCAGTAACTGGTCAAATGATTCGACAGGTTAGTGCCGTAACTTTCCAAGGTGTTCCGGTCTTAAAGTTCACGGATACTTTGAGCTATAAAATCAATGGTGGCCTAAATGTTGTCGAAATTCTTGAGACCTATGGTGAACAGCAACTCGATGGTTCTGTAACTATGATGGGGCGAAGAGATAACAACGCTGATGCTGGTGTAGTAACGAAGTCCTGGCTTCCAGGCACTTTTGCGGCAGGAACAAACGTTGGTGGACAGGCGAACTTTACGGGAATCACAAACCCCGGCGACTTCTTCCAAACGTCTACTGCCTTTACTGCAACAAACTCAAGCACGGTTACTTCTTCGACATCCGTTCCTTTCAACACGTGGAGAACCGTTTACTCGGATTCCTATGTTCACAACTGGGATGCTATCGATCGATTCCTGAACACGAGTGAATTCATTGGTATGGGGTATCGATGGAAGTCCGTCGAATCAGTAAGTTCGATTGACGACTGGTGTCCGCTATGGGGAGCACCTGTTCAAAGGGCATATCAAACCACGAGGACTGACTCAATTATTGACTCGATCACCAATAGTAACGGAATCATCTCCTACACCTATCACATCGAAAAGCGATCTTTGGATCTGAAAATGGTCCTAAAGGCTCACTCCCTTCAGTAGAGCTTCGCTCGTTTCTTTCGAGAGCTCTTGGCCTTTGCCAAGGGCTCTTTTTCATTTTCACCTGACATATAGGCAAAATCTTTAGATCGATAAGTGACTTCTCCAATTGGTCGGAGTGGTAAAGCAATTGAGGCCACGGCGGCCTCTGCAGCTATCCCCATCGGTAAGCGTGACTTAACGAATGGACGTTCAAAAATCTGGGAAAATAGCCAACTGACAATCAAAATAACCGGCAAAGCCACAACCAAGAGGTAGACCATCGTAGCTTCCGATCCAAGAATGAAAGCTGGCTTGTTAACATAAATAATCTGAAGAATTGGATGGTGGAGCAAATAAAGGCTATAGCTGAAAATACCGATTTTGACCATCCATTTCATCGAGAATAAACGTTCAATCAATGAGCCCGGTGCGACCGTTGCTGCATACAAAAAGGTTGCAGTCGAAAGGCCAAAGGCAATATCCGACGAAATGAGAATAGGAGTGGCAGCCGCAGTCTTCCCTTGATAGAGGTTGTACGTCACAATGCCAATCGTTGCTAACGCTCCAATGACACTTAAGAAGATTCCAGTCTTTGCTTTCGGTCCAATCGTGAGGCTCGGTCGGTAGGAAAAATGAGCCGCCATCATTCCAAAGACAAATAAGATCGCGAACCAACTATATGTCTTTCCGGCACCAGGTATGAAATTGACAACGAGAATCGTTGGGATCGTAACGGTGATGAGCAAGAGTAGCGGACTTCCCTTTTGCATGAGCAAAATTAGAAAAGGAAACAGTAAGTAAAGCTGAGCCTCTATGCCGATGCTCCAAAGAACGCCATTGATCTTATACATCCAGTCCGGCGACCAGTTGTGAACCATCAGAATGTGTGCCCAAAGACTATCCTGAGTGATCGGAACATAGTTTTTGAACGGAAAGACTTCGCCGTTGGGAATCGTGATTTTTTGACAAACAAAATAGGAAAACAGTAAGCAAGCATAGTAGGCAGGAAGAATACGCAGAGCTCGCCGCTTAAAGAACTTTCCGAGACCATAAACCCGGCCATCACCACGTTGATACAACCCGTACTGTAGGCTGTATCCGCTTAAGACGATGAACGCAGCCACCGCCAAATGACCATGCCAAAAAGGCGCCATGAGTTCTTGAAGAGTGTTAGTCGCAATACTCTTTCCGGTCTCTAAGAACTTTGCATCAACCATTGAGCAAAAGTGCCCGATCACCACATAGAGAGCCGCGAGGGCTCGCATTCCTTCAATGAACTCCAGCTTCGTGCTGACTTCGGAATATTTTCGCTTTCGTTTTCCGACCGTAACTGGTAACCCTTTTCCCGACAATACGTCTGAAGAAGTAGATATGGTTTTGTCTCGTGCTTTCATATGCTTCCTCCTTCTGAGTATTTGTACGGCCATCGCAACCGCTCAGTTTCCCTCATCTTCGCAGATGGTGAGATGGAGAACGATTGCTTCTGGTAGTTCTAGCACAGAAACCCAGCAAAAATTACTACTTGCTAACTTCCAAAGTGATTTATCCAGTGTTTGGCAAAGAGTATTGTTGCAAAATCGGAGCCAACCAATCGTCGATTTTAATAAAGATCGATGCGTGATCATTTTTCTTGGGACAAAAAATACCGGCGGATACTCGGCTCAAGTCACTCAAGTTGCTTCTGAACCCGGATTGAAGACCAACATTTTTGTCAACGAACTCTTTCCTGGTCCTCGCCAAGTGGTTACCCAAGCCCAAACTTCTCCTTGGGTCATGATTGCCGTAGATCGTGCAAAATTAGATTTCGTGTTAAAGGTCCAAAGGGTTGAGGATAATTCGCTTCCTTCTTACCAAGTTGCTCCTGGAGTGACGTTCACACCTCTCCCTTGGAGCCCATGCGGATATGGATACGGCGGATACTGGTCAGACCCGTGCGGATTCGGTTTCGATTCACCGTACGAATTTCAAAATTGGTGCAATCAGAACAACTTTGACAATCCCTACCTCACTAGTCAAATGAACTATCAACAAAATCGGTTGGTGTTCATCAGCGGAGGAGACTACGGTCTGGGATACAGTCTGCAAATTGGCGATATCTTTCTTCAGGGAGGCGAAACAATCGTACAAGTCTCTCGAAGTGGACGATCAAGCGTCACAACCCAACGAAGTTACCTATTGCTTTCGTTAGGTCGAGAAAGCAAGAAATACACAGTTGAATATATGGTGAGCGGAAGCGAGTGCTTTGTCGAGCAAGGACGATATTTGCCGGTTCGACAGGCCGGATCATGGGTATTCCAAAGCCAGAAGGATTGGGAAAGAGTGGTTGTTGACAATGGAACTAGAGTCCCGCAAGCTATTTCCAGTTTTGACTATACGAAGTCAAATATGGGAGTCATTTACCCAGGTGAATTGCCACCAAACGTTTCATATTCGATCGACCGAGTCGCTTATCGGGGACAGACCGCAATGGTTTACCTAAAGAAAACTATCTCAAGTAACTTGA
The DNA here is from genome assembly GCA_031430115.1 of Armatimonadota bacterium. Classification (GTDB taxonomy): domain Bacteria; phylum Armatimonadota; class Fimbriimonadia; order Fimbriimonadales; family Fimbriimonadaceae; genus Fimbriimonas. The sequence goes on from JANPAV010000118.1 coordinate 12,219, forward strand.
TCAACAAGAATAGCCCCTATTACGTTCTCAAGTTTGATCGAAAAATTCGAAACATCAAAGTTGTCGACTTTTAGGACTTATCGACCGAGAAACCCTTGCTGATGGAGAAATTCCATCAGCTTTTCTCGCCCAGATAGTCCAGATGTTTGAACTCGTTTGCCCGACTTTTCAGACCATGTTTCGTCGTTTGACATCCCTTGATTGGCAAAAAACTCGTTCATTCGAGTGTCATATTCGGAGCTATCAACTGTCTCCGGATAGGTCTCTCGAAACCAAATTTCGTCTTGGCCGAGTTTGGGCTTAATGTCTGCTCTGGCGTTTTCGGCCGGAACTCCAATACACAGCCCGAATACACCAAAGGTCATTCCAGGAAGATTCAACAATTCTTTAACTTTATTTGGATGATTGCGAAGGGCACCAATGTAGCAAATGCCATATCCCATTGACTCCGCAGCGCAGACCAGTCTCTCCGCAGCAAGCGAAGCGTCAACCACAGCGACCGTAAACATTTCGATCGTATCAAGCCCGTCCGGCTCAACCCCTTTCGACCGAGCAAATTCGCCTATTCGGTTGAGGTCAGCCAAAAACACGAGAAATACTGGAGCCGTAAGTACTTGCTTTTGGTTCTCACAAGCTTCCGAGATTGCTCTCCTTTTTTCAGGGTCTTCAATCGAGATAACGCTCCACGATTGAAGGTTGCTGCTTGTCGCCGCGCTTTGAGCAGCCGCGATCAATCCCGACAAGACTTCTTCTGAAATTGATTCGTCCGTATATCGCCGAACTGACCGGTGAGCTAGAAGCGGTGCTATGACCAACGGAAGATTTGGCGCATCAACGCCATACCGCTGGTTCCAAGACTCGGAAGTTGACTCCTTAAACATCAACGTTGTTGTTTTGCTTCCTTATCCAACATGGTTTTCGTGTCGATTTCCCGTTCGTGTTCCATCGCTTTTTTGTTGAGCACTTGACCAACTACTCGACCAATCCCAAAAGTAACAACCATCGACACCAAGGTAAAGACAATCAGCCCTAAGATCACGCCAATTATGAACTTTCGACCGTTTATCGCCGGTCCCTTATCCATCATTCCATTGCCATTCATTTCTTATCCTCCAAACTACCCTCAAATAACTTTCGTAATCGTTCTCGCTCTTCCCTTTCCTTCTCTCTACGGTAAACGTCGTCGTAGTATTCCTGGTCTCTTGCCTTTTCTGCCCTCGTTGGCTTTGAATGGCTGGTGCCATATCCCAAGCCATACGGTGGCTTCGGAATCATGTTCCTCGCATAAAACCAACCAACAATACATCCAGAGATCGCAGCAAGTCCCGTCAAAATCTGACCTGGACCAGACGCATAGCGGAAAAAGACACTTGCAACCACGATCATCCCAAGCCACTTCGCCGCCACCGGAATGCACATGAACAATCGAATCGTCATGTTCGGATATCGCGTCGCCCAGATGGCAACTAAAATTGCGTCGGGAATGAACATGCCCATCGCTGGAGCCTGAACAATGGTCATTCCAAGGGCGCCTAGCAACGATACCGCTAGCCACAGATAAATGAATTTTCTGGTACCGTGGTCTCGCTCAAGCATGGTTCCAACCCAGTACAACCACATCACTTGCAGAAGCAAGTAGATCGGAGACATGCTTTCCAAAAATGGATAGGTAAACAAGGTCCAAATTTTTGGAAAAGGCGAACCTTCGTAAGCAAAGGTACTGACAAAGAAGTTCGGCGAGCCCCAGGTAAGAAATGCTCCAAAAACGACAAGAGCGCAAAGAGCCACGGTAACTGGCGCAGTTTGGCGACGAAACCACTTCATCGGATCTTGCAACGCCATACATTCATTATGACGTTTGGTCTATCCTCTGTTAGGATTGAAACACAAGGCAGTTATCTTACTTTCGGGCGGACTTGATTCTGCGACCGCGTTGGCCGACGCAAAATCAAAGGGTTATGAATGCTTCGCAATGTCGTTTGACTATGGTCAACGCCATCGAGTTGAACTAGAATTGGCTACAAAACAAGCAGCAGTTCAAAGCGTAGCCAAGCACATTGTTGTTCACATAGACCTTCGTCAATTTGGTGGCTCTGCACTTACTGCAGACATTGATGTGCCTAAGGATCGCGATGAAGCAACCATGGATGCGGAAATTCCGATAACCTATGTTCCGGCTCGTAACACAGTGTTTCTCTCGTACGCTTTGGCGTGGTCCGAAGTCTTAGGAGCCAACGATATCTATATCGGCGTTAATGCTCTTGACTATTCCGGCTATCCCGACTGTCGAAGTGAATTCATTGCCTCTTTTGAAGCGATGGCAAATCTGGCGACCAAAGCTGGGGTTCATGGCAACAAAATGTCCATTCATACTCCGCTCATCGATCTAACCAAGGCTCAAATCATCGAACTTGGCCTCTTACTCGGGGTGCAATATGAATTGACAAGCAGTTGTTATGATCCAGAGCCAAATGGTAAACCTTGCGA
>JANPAV010000119.1:0-2268 GCA_031430115.1 Armatimonadota bacterium
ACTGGTGATGAAACCTTCTTTACGGAGGATCATCATAAGCTTCGCCGCATGAGTAGAAGTAAGGCCCTCAAGCTTGGAAATCTCAGGAATGGTCATGCTCTCCTGAGGACCTTTGCGGGCAATTTGGATCAGGCATCTCAAGCCGTACTCTTCTTGTGCAGAAAACTTCATTTAGTCAAGTCCAAGAATGAGTTTAGCTTCCTCGCTCATCATTTCAATCGTAAAGGGAGGGTCCCAGGTTAATTCGAGTGAAGTTTTGCCAATTCCGGGTGTTTCACGAATAGCCTCCTCGACTTGTCCTGGCAAGATTCCTGCGACCGGACAACTTGGCGAAGTTAAGGTCATCATGACGTGAACGTTTTTTTCATCGTCAATTTGAATATCGTAAATGAGTCCGAGATCGTAAACATTAACCGGAATCTCTGGGTCGTAAACCGTCCGAATTTGTTCGATTACTTCAGCTTCGTACAAACTTCTTTCTATGGTGGTCATTGCCCTTTTTTCTTCCTGTCGCTCCGGAACCGCTTTTGGCATTACTACTATTCTACGCCATGAATCTAGACTATAATTGCCAGTATCGCGATGGCAAAAGGAAAGAAGTCCTGGAAAGAGAAACTCGAGAGCGGCGGTGAACCCCACGTTGGCACGATGACGAGAACGATTAGCGGTGTTCCTGCAGGCGGGCTGATGCTGATCCCCACCCCGCGACAAGTGGATGGCTATATCCGAACCATCCCCAAAGGCGTATCAAAAACCTCCAAGGAAATGGGTGACGATTTGGCGAAGGAAGCTGGCGCCGACATTAGTTGCCCTCTCTGTATCGGAATCTTTACTCGAATCGCCGCCGAAGCTGCGCATGAAGAATTGGTGGAAGGGAAGTCTGCCGACGAAGTAACTCCGTTCTGGCGAATCATCCCACCCAAAGCAAAGGTCCGTCCCAAATTGACTTTTGGCGAAGCAATAGTTGACCAACTGCGAAAGGAAGAAGGCCTGTAAGTTTAAGCCCTACGGCTCCTCGTTTGAGTACAAATTTCCTTGTGATTCGTAGACCTAATCCTAAGTGACTGAGTTTAGAGATGTAATTGTTCTTGGAGCTGGCCTAAGTGGCCTTGCCGCCGCGCGAAAATTATCGGCTCAAACCGTCGACTATTTGGTTCTGGAAAAGGAATCGCTACCCGGAGGACGTGTCCAATCCGAGGAATTCGAGGGTTGCATCCTTGACCGTGGGTTTCAAGTGGTCCTTCCAGCTGATCCGTCGATTCGATCTCTCAATTTGCCGATCAAATTGCGGCCCTTTAGCCAAGCTTCAACCTGCATATCGGATGACGGTAAGACAATATTGGCCGATCCTATTCACAACTTTAAGCTGTTCTGTTCTAACTTAAGTCGCTCTCCAGCGTCGCTGTTTGACCTCCTCCGCCTGCTGAAGCACATGCAGTCCAGGCGATTTGACATTTCTACAGATGGTCTTCTTGACGAACTTGGCTATTCGGGTCGGTTCAAGAGCGACTTCTTGGGGCCGTTCTTACGGGGCGTGCTTCTAGATCCATCTCTGTTGTGTCCATCTCCGTTGAGTTCTTACTTCTTGGAACGATTCTTTCTCGGAGGAGCTTCGTTGGTCGAAGGCGGAGTTCAAGAACTTCCCCGAATGATGGCGAAGGACATGAATATCCGCTTTAGTTCCGAAGTTGACCTCCAAGAAGGCAACCAGTTGACCACCAAGGACGGAAAGACTTTTGCCGCCAAGATCATTGTCGATACCCGACCAGACATAGCCTGCAAAGGAGTTGAGTGGCTCTCAACCCAATGTCATTACTTTCTTTCCAGTGCGCCTGTTCCGCTCGAGAAGCGAATTGTCTTATATAGTTCGTCGATGCAAACAGGCATCAATCAAGTGGCGAATTTGTCCGAGGTTGCTCCCGGATATAGTCCTGCGGGCACGGCACTTTTGTCCGTCACATCCCGCGATTCATCTAACTCGCATGTTGATCAACTGAAAAGCGATCTAGTTTCGAGCTTGGATTTGGTAGGCAGTCAAGTTAGCCACCTGAAGTCGATCCAAGTTGAACGGGCAATACCCTTTGCTAATCATCTGCCGCCCGAGTTTCCCGAACCGCCTACACCGAAGCAAATTGAAAGCACGATCTATGCAAGCGATACGCTCTCATACGGATCTCAGCATGCAGCCCTCCGGATGGGCGAACGGGCCGCTGAGCTTGCTACTTTAGCTCTAGGTAACTAGGTTGCAAGCTTTGGCACTTTCAGACC
>JANPAV010000120.1:0-3014 GCA_031430115.1 Armatimonadota bacterium
AAGTACATTATTCACAAAACCTAGGCAGTTTTCGATAAGTGCCGAGGTTTTGTGAATAATCAAAATCATTCGTACTTGCATACCGCCCTCGCCCTCGGCCTTGCCCTCGCTATCGCCCCCGCTTTCCCTGCTAACAGCTAACAGCTAATGGCTGAAAGCTAACAGCTATTTCATCTCCCTCGCTTGTCGTTGTAATGGCCAATGCACGCTTTGCCCGTGTCATGGCGACATAAAAGAGCCTCCGCTCTTCAGCATGTGGATACTTATCGGCTTCTCCCATCACAAGCTTGATAAGTGGATCATCCGCCCTGGCACTCGGGAAGCCATTCCTGTTCTCAACTACATCACAAATAACGACAAAATCTGCTTCCAGGCCCTTCGCGCTGTGAACCGTAGAGAACTGAATAGCAAACTTATTGGAGAATTCTCGCCGGACTTCAGCCTTTTGGGTGTCGGTCAATGTAAAGGAGTACCGAGTAAGAATTAAGACCGAAAGCTCATCCCCTAATGCCGGTGCAAATTCTTTGAGAGCTTTGTGTAGTGGGTTAACCTTCTCCGTTTCGTAGTAGATATTTATCGGCAGGCATGGCTCAGAATTTGGCGCTGGCTGAATCATCTTCTTGCATTGTTGTTCATTCCGCATAACGAACTCGCCACTTGCCTCCGTAATCGCCCTACCATATCGGAAAGTCTGATCCAATGTCACTTGCCGTGTGAAGCCAAAATAATCCGAGTACTTAGTGATGCACCGTATGTCACTTCCCGCGAATCGATAAATTGATTGCCAATCGTCCCCTACACAGAAGAGTGAAATATCAGGGTTAATTTCCCGAAGCGATACAAGCAATCCTGCCCTCCCCAGTGAGGAATCTTGAAACTCATCGACGAGAACATGCTTTACATCTTTTCCAACACCAAGTTCCTTCGCCGCCAAAGATGCTTTGGCGATCATATCGTCAAAGTCCAACGCCATCATGTCCGAGCAATGTGAGTCGTAAGCCTCCTTAATCGGTGTGAGCAAAGTTAAGAATTGTTCAGACCTTGGCATTTGATCAGCGTGCTCAGCACCCTTCTGAATGTCTTCAAGGGTGAGTCCAGTATTCTTGAATAAGCTAATGAATTGGTGAAAGAACTTCGAAAGCTCTGACGCATCGTTGGCTTCTTTTTGACGAACTTTGCTCAAAATCTCCCCCGTTGGTACCGGAGTCAACTTGACACCGACTTCAGTCAAAGTTCGCCTAAGGTGTGCGAATCCATTTTGCTTGTAAAATTGCCAAGAATAAGATTCTATTAGCTTCGTGCCCTCTTTCAAATGAAGCTTTCGCTTCCATTCCATTTGCTGAACGTACTTGTCTCCCCCCATAAAATCTGGGGCTTTTCCTTCTGAATTAATCGCAAAATGCTCCAAGTAAATATTGAAGTCGACAAGATAGAAGTCTGGATGATACGGCCTACTGAGAAAGGAGCCATTGGTCGGCACGTACTTTGGCTCATACTCATAGCGGATACCGTTCATGGCTAAGAAGTTAGCTACCATGACTTCTTGTAGGCTCCGCAAAATTTCACCATTGAGTGAGGTTAGGTTACAGGTCTTCTGATTCTGGATGAATTCATGTTCTGTCTTGAATTCGTGGGGCGGTACGTAAGGGTAGCGGTGAAGCAGACGAAACTCGAGATAATTGCGACGAAAATCCTCGTCTGTCTCTATTAATTTCTGAATTAATCGTTCCAGCAGCCTTGCAATTTGTCCGCTTTCTGCTTCTGGTAACAAATTCACTGGATCATTGACAAACCGTCGCACAATATCATAACCGTAAGCGTGAAACGTAGATACATTGACACCGCTGACCCCGTTTTCAAACAAGCGATTTTCGATCTCCTCCCTGGCTTTTTTGTTGTATGCCAGGATTACGATTTCCTCTGGCCGGCATTGAGTTTTATGGATGAGATATAAGACTCGGCCAATGATTGTCTTTGTCTTGCCTGTGCCTGCTCCTGCTTGGATCAAATTATTATCTTCGTGAACCACGCACGCCGTACGCTGTGCAACAGTTAAGCCAAGCCCATCAAAGAACTGTTTATGGCGACTCAACTCATGCTCGACAAATGTTTCGTTTTTTCGGTCGATCTGCGACCGAATCGAATCAGGGCTTATTCCTAAGTCAGCCTCATGGCGTAGAACGTCCGCTTCAATTTCAAATCCTTTAGCAAGACTTTTCGGTACTTTAGGAGTCCTTCCAAATAAATCCTGCCAGGTCACCCACTGTGATTCACGCAAGTAGCCATCATTCTTAAGGAAGCTGCTGAGTACCTCTGCAAATTTCTTGCCTTCACAATTAAATTTATTGCTTACAAAGGATCCAACGTTTTTTTGAAACCTGCGAACAGAACTACTATTTAGGGTGGCAATGGTATACCTTCCTGACTTCGTGCTTAGGAATGCAATAGAACCTACCGAAAAGACCCGAAATCGTATTGTAGAAATATCATCCAGGTTAATTGAAAAAGAATCATTGATGCGAATTGAGTTTTCCTTTGGGAGAAAGACCAAAGAACCTGCGACCTTGAAAAGTCGCCTTGCTAAGAAGTTTGATTCTATTCGCTCCATTTGACTCCTGTCCAAAAGTGCCATGCGTCTAAAAGTGACGATTCTAACTCTACTGTCCTCGAATTGTCAATCAACTGCATACAAGCCAAATAGTCGTGAAGTTAGCTTTATTGTTGGACAGAACCCCATACTACCAAGCCATGCATCTTTGAAACTTATTGTGATCGAAAATTCAAACAACAAATGATAATCAAACTCATACTCCAGCTGGATAAAACCTGTTAAGATAGTAGATTCTTGGGCGACCAAGGGCATTTTGTTTTTCGGCCGTTCGGCCAGTCGATGGGGATTTACGTAAAGCAATGTCTGACCAATTCTTTAGCCAGCCAATCCTAAACTCGCCATACGAGTACCCTCTTCGGCATTGGCAACTTGATGAGTTCGGTCAACCGACCCAAGCAATCCT
>JANPAV010000121.1:0-3621 GCA_031430115.1 Armatimonadota bacterium
GTTGGACTTCCTTATGAAAAACAAGAAGTCGTTTAACTTCTATGTGATTCATGGTGGTACGAATTTTGGCTTTACTGCGGGAGCAAACAGCGGTGGAAAGGGCTACGAACCCGACATCACGAGCTACGATTACGATGCACCGATTGGAGAACAAGGAAACGCCACTCCGAAGTACAACGCAATGCGAGACTACATGGCGAAGAACCTTGGAACTGCCTTGCCACCAGTGCCGGCTCCAATTCCAACTGTCGCGATTGACACGATCAGGATGGATATGTGGACCAGTATTTGGGAACAATTACCCGCGCCAAAACTTGTGACTAATCCTTTAACGTTTGAAGCTATTGATCAGAACCAGGGGCTCATTTTGTACCGCACCAAGTTGGTGGGACATCATTCGGGCAGGCTCAACGTTCAAGACCTTCACGACTATGCAACCGTCTTCATCGATGGTAAATTCCTGGGCACTCTTGATCGGAGAGAAGGACGACAAACGATTGAGATTCCCGCGAATAAGGGCGCTAACAGCGTTCTCGATATCTTGGTTGAGGGAATGGGGCATATCAACTTCTCGAATCAAATGATTGACCGCAAGGGAATCACCAACCAAGTTTTGCTCAATGGAACCGTGCTGACGAATTGGGAAATGTATCCGTTGCCTTTGAAGGACCAATGGGTTTCGAAATTGGAATCAACCAAAGGGACTTCCAAGCCTGGCACCTTCCATCGTGGAATGTTTAACATCGATAAGGTTGCCGATACTTTTATTGATGTCTCGAGCTACCAGAAGGGGACGGTTTGGGTGAATGGTCACAACCTCGGACGTTACTGGAATATTGGTCCGCAAACGCGATTGTATTGCCCTGCGAATTGGCTAAAAGCGAAAGATAACGTTGTCCTTATTCTTGATTTGCTTCAAGTTGAAGCTAAGCCACTTTCGGGCAAAGAAACGCTCGGCAATTAGTTCAGATATTGCCTTGCTCCCAGAATGACTGGGAGCAAGGGCTTGCCAACTAAGAAATTGGGATGACGATGACACCGCACGAAAGGCGCGGGACCGTGGTTCCTTTTAGTTCAACAATATCCACTTGGCGGGGTTTACCTGGAGAATTCTTCGAGAATTCTGTAGCACCGGTAACGATATATGCCTTTGCGCCTTCGGTCTTGAACCCGGTTGGGGAAAGTTGAATCGCTTCGTCGGTCGGATTCATGAATCCAATTGTCAAGAACTTCCGATCTTTCGTCAACGCGACTTCGACGTCTATTTTGTCCAGTTTGCCGCTGTGGGCTACGGGAATCGAACCAAATCGCTTTCGATAGACTTCAAGGACCAAGCCAGTACTCTCAATCTCGGCGGCAGTCCGGTTGGTTTTGATGGCACCAATGACGTTTACGGTCTGCGCATAAGTCGCGATTTTGATGATGTCAGTTTGCCGAAAGAACTCATGTAACCCTGCGGCGATTCCAAGTCCATCGGCCAAGTCGTACTCACAACCCAACTCTCCAAATTCGTAGCCGCGGTGCCAGTAGTTCCATTCGTCCATCGCAATTGGCACGATCTTCCCGTTCAGCGACTTCATGCCTTTCTGAAGCTTGCGGTGCCCTTCCGCCTTTTGTTTGACTGAGTCGCTCATCTGTCGGACCGCTTGGTCGAGCGGAAAGCGTTCGCTCTTTGTCCACGGCAGTCGTCCCGAATAGAAGTGTTCTGAGACCATGTCCATGTGATCGGCAGAATGCTGAAGCAATCCCCTTGACCAACTCTTTCCTGGTTCCTTTGAATCAGGGTCACCAAGATCACCGCTTCCGATGAGGGTTAAGTTTGGATCAACCTTCAGCATGGCTTCGGCAATCCAGTTGTGCTTTGCAACATACTGGTCCAGTTTCATGAATCCGAGTTGCCACTCGCCCCACATCTCGTTCCCAACGCACCACGTCTTTACATCATAGGCCTTTCTGTGACCATTCTTTGCTCGCCATGAGCCACCAATCGTCTTGGTTGACCCATTGCAGTACTCGACCCACTGAGCCGCCGTGTAAGCGTCACCGAAACCGGTGTTGACGGTGACTAATGGATCGGTGCCGATCTCTCGACAGAAGTCAATGAACTCGTCGGTTCCGAAGTCATTGTGCTCTAAGCCACCCCAGGCTGGGTTAGTGCGAGGCGGACGACGGTCGCGGTCGCCAATGCCATCTCGCCAGTCATAACCGCTCACAAAGTTGCCACCTGGCCAGCGATAGATGGTGCCACCAAGTTCTTTTAGCTTCGCCAGTGTGTCGCGGCGCATACCTCGAACGTTATCGGCTGGCATGATCGAAACCGTGCCAACTGCCACATCGTGCCCCGTCACTTCTATTTCGAGACGTGCATCGTCGGTGGTCTCGGATGCCTTGAACCTAAATGGATGCTTTGAGTAGGACCCAAGTGGTGCATCGAAGGTTTGTGATTGATTGTCAAATCGGACCGTCACTTTCCCTTGTCCACCAACACCCTTAACCCAGATGTAGCCCGTATATTCCTTTCCGCTCACGACTCCTAGGTGACCTTGTCGAATCGCGGTTCCGGAATGAAGGATTGGAGTGTGGCGACCGACGAAGACATCTTCTTTGGTCATGGCAACATCTCCCCTCAAGATTTGCCAAGGTGACGCCCCAATTCCCGGGAAGTCGGTGTTTTGCATGGAGACAAACGGAGCGAAGTTCTTGGTTATTGGGAAGAAGAACTTCCGATCTTCAAGCATCTCAGCCCATATTCCTCCATAAATGCAGCGTCCTAGATGCTCAATAAACTGCCCATAAATATATGGATTGATCTCGTCGCGAGTACGACTCAAGTCAATTTTTAGATCAATATTCCGCGGTTGATCGAGGAGAGTTGCAGCAATCGCGGCAATAGTCAGGCCAAGCATTGCTCAATTCTACACGTTTGGGCTGAATAGTTAGTTGGTGAAGAGCACAGGGATAGCCACTTGAGGCTCCGTGATCCACTCGACGCCGTCCGCCGTAACTCGAACCATTTCCTCCAATCCGAGGTATCCCCGACCAGGTAGGTTAGCCCCAAGTTCCAACGTATAAACTTGACCCACTTCTACCGGAATCTCCGGCAAGCGACCATATCGTTCCCAACGTGGACCGAGCAGACTTCCTCCGTCATGTGCCACCCGTCCAACTTGATGACCCAGGGCATGAAGATACTCTGGATACCCGGCGGCAACTAGGAAAGCCCTTGCGGCGGCATCAACTTCGTGACCCAAGACTCCAGGTCGCAAGGCTTCGGCACCGGCTTGAATCGCACCTGAAACCGCGGCTAGACCGGCGGCTAAATCTGAAGGCAATGAAGTTTCACCAGGCAAAGCAATGTACCAACACCGCTGGATATCCGATGAATAATCCTCAACGATCACTCCCAGGTCAAGGTGAACCAGCTGACCTGGCTCAAGCAAGATCGATGATGATGGCACCCCATGACCAATCATCGAATTGGGTCCAAAATTCACAATTGGATTCCCGGCTCGAGACCAGCCATATCCCCACCGATTGCCATCAATCTCTGCCTGAATTTGGTCAAACAGTGATCGCTCATCGAGACCCAATTTCAATCGATTAGGTACTGACGCGTAGATG
>JANPAV010000122.1:0-2915 GCA_031430115.1 Armatimonadota bacterium
ATTTTGCATGCCATTCCTGCGCGGGTTCCGCTTTGACAAAGAATTGCTACTTGTCCTTCGGTGAAGTCTCCGAATCGAGCTTCCAGTTGCTCCAACGGAATGTTGATCGCTTGCGGAACGTGACCGGAAGCGTACTCACCAGGTGACCGCACGTCAACTAGCTGAATAGGTTCGTGACCCTTAATAAGGTTCTCAAGATCTTTTATGTTGATGGATTTATTCATCTTAATAGGGGAGAGACAAACCCGCTTAAGAATGATTCAAAGAAATTTTTAGAATCATCCAGATTGCGACGGTAAAGACTAAATAGGCAAAAGCAAGTTGGAGCGTTTTGCGGGGAGCCTTTTCTCGTAACAGGAGACCGGCAACCAAGCCGATCAAAGCAATGCCTGCAATTGTTAGTAGAAGGCTCCAGTTGATTGGCTTTCCTAGTTCACCGGCGAATCCACCCAACGACTGTATGCTGATCACAGTCAACGACGTAGGAATTGCTTTTTCGAGGTCAATGGAAAGAAGCAATGTCAGAACAGGAAGAATTAGGAAGCCACCTCCCGCTCCCAATGTTCCACTGAGGAGCCCAATGCCGAAACCGTACACAACCACCAGCATTGGGTTAGGTTGAGTCTCTGAGCCTTCTTTTTTCTTGGCCAGCATTTTGAATCCGATCAATATCATGAGGAATGAAAATGCACCAAGGAGCACCTGATCCTTGCTGAGCCCTAATATCTGGCTTGGAATTGATGGCACCAGGAATTTCCTTGCGGTTAAGGCGCCAATCATCGATGGAATTGCCAGGAGCAATGCCGAGGAAATGACAATTTGTTTTTTGAAGAACCCTTGGGCCGCGCCAACGATGCTCGTTATTCCGACAATGAAGAGAGAACTGCCGGTTGCTGCGGTTGCGGTCAAGCCAAAGAAGCCGACAAGAATAGGCACTGTCAGAATTCCACCGCCACCGCCAAGCAGCCCCAGGACGAAGCCCATAAATAGTGCCGCGAAATAACCCATTAGCTGTTCAGAGTCCGTTTTCGTTCAAAGTGATTCATGTCGAGCAAATCGAGTGATCGAGCTTTTCTCGAACAAGGGCACGAGCCCTTAGCAACCTTGTCTTCGCTGCATTGTGGGTTATGCCAAGTTTATGTGCTGCCTCTGGAACGGTTTCTTCATTAAGTTCACAGGCTAAGTAGATGTCTTTGTATATCTCAGGTAGCCCCTCGACTGCATCCTTAACACAGCCCTTTAGTACCGCCAGTTCAAATTCTGACTTGTCTGGTGAAATCAGGTCTTTCTCTTGCGCGTATTCGAACGCAGTTTGGATTCCAGCGTGGGACCTCATTCGAGTACACACTCGCTTTCCGATAGTCCCTAACCACGACCGAAACGCATCATCCGATTCGAGTTGTTCGAAAGCCCGGAACGCTTGGAGCAATGCCCCAGCCAAAGCGTCTTCTGCATCCTCTCGATGATTGCAGACCTTGACCATTTGGCGATAAACGGCGTCCTTATGCTGATTTACTAGTCTTTCAAATCGCTCATCGCCCACGAACTAAAGATACCTTGGCATTGTGTATTCGTAAAGTCGTTCATAATTTTGGTATCGAGCAAGTCGGCGTTGAATCAGAAAAACAAAGAGCCGAAAGGACTCGAACGGGTTGGCCCCTGGTCTCTTTGGCAGCGATGCTCTGGGCACTTGACCAATTACTTCGGCCGATGGCTCAAAAAGCTGGTCTTTCATCGGTCCAGATTGTTCTGTTCGAGCACATCGGTTTGGCGGCAATTTTCCTTCCATCCTTAATAAAGCATCAATCTCAGTGGAAGACTCTTAGTAAGAAATCTTGGGCAGGATTAATCTTCATTGCGATATTTGGATCGGCAATTGCCACCCTTTTGATCACGGAGGCCTATCGGACGGGTTCGCCTCTATTAACGGCCTTGCTTCAGAAGACTCAACCGATCTTTACGGTCATATTGGCGGGGATTTTCCTGAAAGAGCAGAGGCGACCATTTTTTTGGCCACTGTTTGCTTTGGCATTAGGGGCAACTTATCTTCTTGGATTTGGATTTGAAAAGGTTACGGGATCGCCAGAGATAGTCCCTGTTCTCTTTGCTTTGGGAGCTGCGGCAATTTGGGGCACTTGTACGGTTGTTGGGCGAGTTGCTTTGCGGGATATGAATCCGTCGGTCGTTGCTGGTTGGCGATTCATGATTGCCCTGCCATTTTTGCTAACATTGGCTGTTGGTGATGGCTCTCAGTCAGTTGGCGCACATATTGGTTGGACTTCGCTTTGGCCGGTCTTGTTGATCATACTGTTGCCTGATGCACTGGGCATGTTGCTTTATTACACAGGATTGAAACGAACTCCCGCTTCGCTTGCAACGATTGCCGAATTAGCTTTCCCGGCTACCGCTCTGCTATTGTCGCTACGGGATCCCAAACTTGCTTTAAATTTTGGGCAGTGGACTGGACTGATTATTCTTCTTGTTTGTTTGCATGCTATTCAATCATCCAAGAGTGTTTTGGTGGCAAAACCGAAAGACTAATATTGATTTGAATCGGGAACGAGCCTGTCGATTCCTTCTTTATCGTCAACGATACGTACGCGCAGTTCATTCTTACTGACAAGTTCGCAAGTTTGATTGGCAATTCTGAAACTGTTTTCTCGATGAATTGGTTCTGCTAATCTAGATTTACCGATGAAAGTTCGAATTGATGCGTTTAACCAGAGACTCGCTGCTCTTATCACTAACGGTGTTGCATCGATGTGGTGTGCGTACATCTTTGCTGGGCTAGCACTGTACGGAGCAACCGGTGTAGATTGGCATGACACTTTTAAAGTTGTCTCTTGGATTAGCCAAACATTCTTGCAACTCGTTTTGTTATCGATCATTATGGTTGGGCAAAAAGTTCTTTCGAC
>JANPAV010000123.1:0-5271 GCA_031430115.1 Armatimonadota bacterium
GTTCCAATAAATAACCGTTTGGGGTCGTCTCGGGATATGAATGCCGCCGTAATGCCAAGGAGAAAACTCCCCGAAATATTGATCAGGGCTATCGCCCACGGAAAGCCCTTCAGTGGAAAGGCAAGTAAGAGCCCGTATCGAGCCATGGCTCCAAGCATCGCGCCAAATCCAACCAGGAACACATTCTTCATGAGTAGTTAATGTTAGCGTTTCGAGAGGTTGTCTTGCCTAAAACTAGAAACTCAATTCAATATCATCCACCCAGTCACTTCAGCTACGGCCCCTGAAGCGACAGCCCTCCATTCTTTGGAGGGCATTGGACTGGAAGTGACCTAGTCGCAGGATAATTCAATATCTCCTGGTTCAATCTCACCCAGGCAGATCATCCTAATCAGATTTGCGACTCCAACAGAGCTTTCGAAGACTTTTCTTGCCGAGATTCGAACGACAGTTACACCAGCCTCGCGCAGGCGACTATCTCTCGTTGCGTCCGAGAATTGCTTCAGCCCGTGAATCTTTCCATCAATTTCAAATGCAATCTTCTTTCTTGCGAAGTAAAAATCGACAATTATCCCAGGTAGCAGAGGGACCTGACGGCGAAATGTGAAATCCTTATTGTTTGCTGGTCTGAGAAGTTGCCAGATGATTACTTCTGGCGGACTCATTTTCTTTCGGAGTCTTCTTGAGCGAGCGATTTGAGTTGGAGGAGACTTTGAAAGCCTCTTTCTTGCCGGATTTTCTTCACTCATCGCGTTCCAATAATACTGAATTATCCCGAGCTTTGTACCGCAGTCCTTCCCAAAGCATGGGAAGGTGGCGCGCCAGTCATTCCTTAATCTTCGGTATCGTTTGACTGACGTGACGGTAGGGATGGTCAGCAAGGTTAGAAAATCAACTTAGCTCATGGGCAGGACACAAATACGTGCAAAAATGAGCCATGCCCAAGAAAGTCTTGATCGCTCCAAACGCATTCAAAGGAACCATGAGTGCCATATTTGTCGCCCAAGAGCTTTCGAAGGCACTCAGTGACGGATTTGAAGTCCAAATTCTCCCCCTGTCCGACGGTGGCGATGGCTTTGTCGACGTAATCCACCACCTAATCCCCGAGTTAACCATGATGGAGACCGAGGTCACCGGTCCCCTCGCCAACCAACGTGTCAAAGCGAAATGGCTGTGGGATGCCAGCAATATGATTGCGTACATTGAGTCCGCCCAGGCTTGCGGTCTGTCCCTAATGAACGGACAACTAAACCCAATGGAGGCTACATCACGCGGACTTGGAGAACTAGTCACTGAAGCAATCTCTAAGTGGGCAACGGATATCTATATCGGTCTTGGCGGCACGGCCTCAACCGATGGTGGTGTCGGCGCAATGCAAGCTCTTGGTTGGAAATTCCCCGATCAATACAATCGTGAAATTGGACCGGGAGGTGGGCATCTCATCGAGCTGCACCGGATTCTCCCCGGACCAGCATTGCAAGTCAATCTAAGCTTAATGACGGACGTAAACAATCCCCTGCTCGGTGATCTTGGTGCCGCACCAATATTTGGACCTCAGAAAGGAGCAAGTCCGACCCAAGTCTTAGATCTCGAAAAAGGATTATCAAACCTTTGGCTTCACGCCTACAAAATATTCCAGCTCAACCTCGACTTTCCAGGCGCAGGCGCTGCTGGAGGAATCCCCGCCGGATTTGCCCTCACAGGCCATGCATCAATTGGCTCAGGTTTCGAACTCATTGCCGACCTGGGTGATCTCGAAGAAAAGATCGCATGGGCGGATATTGTGGTGACGGGAGAAGGGAAGTTTGACCAACAATCGTTAATGGGCAAGGCTCCTGGTCAAGTCGTCAACCTCACCCGATCTCAAGGTAAAAAGGTCGCAATTATTGCTGGACTCATCGAAGCACCAATCGGAGACGTCAACATTGAACTGAGTAAGTTTGGTGGTGATATTCAGCAGGCGGGATCGGTTCTAAAGCAATCGTTGAAACAATTCTGAATGCCTTCAAGTTTGAGTCCTATCTAGCTCAGGCGAAGAACCCGATCCCGGAGGGATCACAGAAAATAGCCAGGGTGTCAATTTTTGCGACGACTTGTCGGCAATGAAAATTGACCCCTGGATAGATCAGTTCTAGCAAGAGTCCAAGGTCGCTCTGGTGACTTGGATATCCATTCAAGACTTGGAGAGCGACCCCGCCGAAGGCGAAGGACGAGCATTCTACAGAATGAAGCCTAAGCTTCGGGCTTGTTATTCCGAGCAACTAAGAGAACTGGGAGCGTTGGAAGCAGCAACATCGCTGCCGTCGCAACTGCCATCATCGCCGAAACTTTTTGCCCAATCGCACCCACAATCGGTCCACCGGCAATCTCACCTAAACTATGACTTTGCGAAGAGAACGACAAGATTGTCGCCCTTGTCTGCGGAGGAGCATAGAGGTTCGTCCAAGTCGTCAACAACGGATCAACCATTCGACGAATGGATCGACTGACTATGTAAAGAACAATAGCCACAATAAATGACTTGGTGAGGGCAAAGCCAAGCAAGGTCAAAATCAGCGTTCCCGTGAGCCACAACAAGGCGCTCGTTATTGACCTTGCCGAGCGAGTATCAAGGACTTTCGACATTCCAATATTCAAAGCCATTCCGCCGACCTGGCTCAATATCCCAAACGAAGCCCACCAAATCGTGTCGTCAAACGGACCGATGGATGGCAATCGGTAAACATCCAAAAAGATCTTTTGCCAAAGCCGATCAAAACCCTCGCTCGCAAAACCATAAAAGACGCTGACTAGCAGCACCAAACTAAGTAGCCGATAAAGCCGAACTAAGCCCCACCCTTCCCGGAAAGTGGTCCAAAATTTCCTCTCGTGGTCCCCTCGGTGAAATCCTCGCTCGGTCATCCAAAACCCGGCGCCAATCGCAAAAACAAAGAATCCAATTCCCGTAACCGTCAAAACCATGGGTAAACCCAATAGCGACAATCCTAAGGCGCATACTGGTCCCAACATCCGACCCCAAAAGGAGGCTCTTTGCCCCAGCATGAACGCCTGTCCAGCGCTTAAGTCAGGCTCACTAAACGGAATCTCGTCCGCAACCCAGGCATCATGAGCACCGCTAACAAAGGTATCGCCAATCCCCAAAATAACCTGAGCGGCAATGACCACGCCAGCCACCGGCCAAACTCCCTGAATAAAAAACGCAATCCCGACCACAAACCAGCCAATCACCACGCTCATTCGTCGACTAAAGAGGTCGGCAACGATGCCAGTAGGGACTTCAAATAGGAGAATGGACAACTCATACAAGGTGCCCATAAAAACCACCATAAAGGCCCCAAAATGAATGTTCTTAATGTGAAAGACCGTATGGATGGTCCAAGCCGCCGAAAACAAAAGACCGTTTAGGAATTGGTTCAATCGGTAAGTCTTTAGCGCACTCTTGATTCCCAAATGCTACCCCGCGCAACGAATGTTTAAGAAAACGAGTATTGTTTCGAAAGGAATGATTGAGATCACTCAGAAAGATAAGAACCTTGCGGCGGGCGTCAATGTTGCCGCGATATTTTTTCCGTATATGGGGCCAATTGTGGGAACGATCATTGGTTCAAAATCACCTTACGTCAAGTTTCACGCCTACCGAAACCTAATCCAGCAGATCGTTTCCACAATCGTCATCGGCTTTCTTATGGCTTGTTCGCTGGCTTACTCAATCTATTCCCTCTACAACAATCAAAAGGATGGCTTTGATCTCAGCAAAATCGAATGGGTGCCAATCCTCTTGAAGGCTGCCTTAACGTGGGCACTTTTGGCACTATGGGGAGTCATCAATACAATTTTGAGTATTGGTGATGCCCTCCAAGCCCTAAGGGGACAGTTACCGACAAAGCCAAAGTGGACCGAGCGAAAGGCAATAAAGCTTTCAGGAATGCAACCTTTCGCCCCAAGTGCTCAATCCCTCCAAACGCCCTCCAATACTTCGCTTGACAGAACCGCAAAATAGCAAGAACCGCAAAGCCGATTTTTGCTAACATCAATGCATGAAAACTTTTGTACTCCTTATGCTCGACGATGACATTTGGCAAACCTTTAGCGACGAAGACCAAAAGATGTGGATCATGAAATACCGCATTTGGGCAAAGGAAAACGATGATCACATCATCAAAGCTGACCCGATCAATTCCGCGGGGCAGTTCTTGTCCGTGGTCGATGGCGAGATCGTCGTCGAACCGAAAGACTACGCTGGTGATCCCGACCACATGACCGGATACTTTATCTATCAAGCCGAAGACTGGGACGACGCCGTCGAATTCGCCAAGGGCTGCCCTACTCTTCAGTACGGCGGCAGGATTGAACTCCGAATGGTAGGGCACTAATGGACAAAATCCGGGCCTATCTCGCCCACCGACAGGGACTCTTAGAATTCTCGACCAAATCCAATCGGGAAGTTTTGTCCCATGTAGGGTGGGTGCGAAGCGTCGGCGGTCACAACATCTACATCGCTCTCCACTCTAGGAACGGCAGCACCAAGGCACAATCCGAACAGGATGCAAAGAACCACCAAATCTACGAATTCGCCAGCGCGCGAGGATGCACCTATTTCTTACCAAGTGACGATTTTCAAGTCGGAATCAAGGCGGGGCAAGGCTTTAATGATGCCTCTGCAATCCGGTCAGCAAAGACAAAACTAGGATTCACTGACGAAGATTTAGCTAAGTTGAAGGCAGGAATTGTCGGTGTTTTGAAGAACCGTGCGTTGGATACCAATGGCATCAAGAAGGAACTTGGCGATCTCGTCGTCAATTTTGGTGAAGCTGGAAAGAAGGTTGGGCAGACGACTAGCTTATCACTCGGACTCCTAAGCCTACAAGCCGAAGCCCAAATCCGACGAGTACCGAAAGGCTGGACGCTCGAAGCCCAAAGCTACGCGTACGAGTTGTTCCCGGACGCCCCGATCGTCGATGACAGCTATCCAAAAGACCGAGCCTACGCCGATCTTGCTCACCGATATTGGGATTGGATTGGATTGGCGAGTCTGGCACACTTTCAGTGGTTCAGTGGATTGGGGGTCGGAGCCGCAAAGAAGGCAACCGAGGGACTCAATTTGATGCCCGTGGAAGGGACCGATTTACTCATTCACGCCGATAATGAAGCGGACTATCGAAACTTCGAGGCTCCTAAAAAACCATCCTATCGATTGTTGACTGCTCTCGATAGTCTCTTCCTACTGAGGCGAGAAGTGGAATCGCTGTTTGATCCAATGGACCTCGCCGG
>JANPAV010000124.1:0-46807 GCA_031430115.1 Armatimonadota bacterium
CGCTAACCGGGTGGCGAGTGGGTTCGTCAATTAGAGAATTGTAGCTTTGCTTTTGGCCCTGATAGGTAGTTTTCCGGTTGATCAGGGCCAAAAGGTGCTGTTTCAATCGGAGCTTGCCTTTCGGTCTGCTCCAATTGATAATCCATTGAAAGGGCTGGTTCCTTATGCGGGTGACCGTCGGGCTTTCTTTCCGCACAGCATGGAGTTTAGCTATCTGAGCCTCAATGAGTTAATGACCGGTCCAGAATCATTTGACTGGACCAAATTAGAGAATTTGCTCAACTCGGTAGCCAAGCGAGGGCATCAAACCGTTTTCCGGGTTACGGTTGAGTACCCGGGACAACCATCTGGCATCCCGTCGTATCTTGTTAAGAGTGGCCTGAAGTTCATCAAGTTTCCCGAACCCGGTTCTAGCGACAAGACTAAGCTTAGCGAAATCCCCGACTACAAAAATCCTGATCTGCAGGCTGCAATCGTTAAGTTTATCGGTGCTCTTGGTGCCAAATACGATGGGGACCCGAGGATTGGGTTTATCACGGCTGGCTTGCTGGGATATTGGGGCGAATGGCACAACTATCCTCAAGGTGAGCTTTCTCCTTCTAAAGAACTTCAGGAAAAAGTTCTTTTAGCTTATGAACAGTCGTTTAGGAAGACACCGATCTTGCTTCGATACCCGCGAAGTACCAGTGATACAAACAATGCCGGTAACGCCCATCGTCCTTTTGGCTATCACGATGACTCGTTTGCTTGGGCTACTCTCGACACCGGCAAACCAGAGGAATCTTGGTTCTTTATGAGTGGAATGAAGCAAGCAGGTCAAGCCGCTCTAGATAAATGGAAGAGTCATCCGATTGGTGGAGAAATTAGGCCGGAAGCCTGGGGAATTATCTTTGATCAAAGTCCCGGGAAGCCTGAATTGCAGGACTTTGACCAATGCGTTCAGGAAACGCATGTAACGTGGCTGATGGATAGCGGAATGTTTAGTGGCCCAGTTCTCCCAGGTCGAGTTGCGGCGGCAATGTCTAAAGTTGGGAGAATGGGATATGAGTATTCGGTACTTCGAGCCTCGGGGAAAGGGGCGAACGGGTTATTGACGGATATCTCGATTGAAATCAGAAATTCTGGCGTCGCACCTTTTTATGCCAAGTGGCCGATTGAAATAGCCCAAGCCAGCAAAGATGGGAGCACCTTTGGGACCCAGAAATTAACTGATTCATTGCCCCGAGTATTGCCAAGGCAAACCGAATCCATCAAGTTTAAACTTAGCAATCCAATTGTTTTGAGTAGAGGACCATTACTACTTCGAGTGGTTAGTCCACTCAAGGGTGGTATTCCGTTTCGGTTTGCCAACGCCAATCAAGACGTTGACGTGAATAGTTGGCTGACCCTAAAACGCGATTGACTTGTTTAGGTACATGTCGCCAATTTGATGGTAAAGGCTCATGTTCCCGTGGAGTTCTTTACGGTTCATCACCCAAAGGTCGTTTAATCAACTTCCTCACTGGCGATGGCTTTGGTCTGGGGATTTGGAGCGGCTTGGTGGTTCTGGTTATTTGCTGGGTAAAAGTTCCCAGTAAATATGCTTGAGATGACCATAAAACTTGAAGTTCTTTGTGAACTATGATATTCTGTATCGGTTCATATTTTGTGAAATGTCACATTTGGACTTGGAGCTTATAAAAAATGAAATTAATAACTGTTTTGGCATTGGGAGCGGTCACGGCATCTTCTTTTGCGGCTGACTTACTTTGGTCGGGCGATACGACTGGCCAGCCAACCTACAATCGACTGTCTGGCATTTCGACCCTTTCAGGCGTTGGAACTGCGGTTGCTTACCACGTGACTGAGTTTAATGTAACTGTAACCGGAAACTACGTTATGGAAGCTCTTTCTAGCGGATGGGATCCTTACATCTTCATCTATACAGGCAGCTTTAACCCAGCAACCCCTCTCGTCAACATTCAGAATGGCGACGATGACTTTGCGGGCACCTTTACCGTTATTACCGGAACTGCAACCGGCCTTACGGCAAGCCGAATGGCACTTGGCGAAACAACGAACTATAGCAACGTTGCAGGAACTATGTTCACAGCAGGCACAAGCTACTTTGCGGTTGTGACGGGTTTTGGTAATTCAGATTTTGGCACCTTTAATGCCGGAGTTGGCGGAGGACCTGGTGATGTACTTCGAGGTTCCGCTGTTCCAGAACCAGCTTCATTTGCCGTTCTTGGGCTAGGTGCTTTGGCACTGGTTCGACGACGACGCAAATAAGAATTCGCAAAAACGACAAACAGAAGGCTCATCCAACTTGGATGAGCCTTCTGTTTTTTTGTCTGACGCAAGATGACTCTATTGATCGAATTTGTTTAGAGCAATTCAACCAACGAAGTGTTCCGTTCCTATTTTTCTAGGATTGGCAGGAGAACATTTCCATCAACAGAGACGATATCGTCCAATCGAATTGATCCTTTGTTTGAGTCAAGGATCAGAAACTCGGATCCATCTTCGATGCGAATGTCCTGAATAACGGCGTTGATTGATTCTTGGATTTCCCCGCTCCAAAATTCAATTGTTACCCGTTTCTTTCTTACTGCGGCATCTTCGATCCGGTCATGAAATTCGCAATCGATGGGGACATAGGGTTTCATGTGATTATTGTATTGGGCGTACTTCAATTCCAAAGCCATATTCTTCACCAAATAGGGCCGCAGGATGGAGCGATGCGATTTTGACCGCTTCGTCGATATTGTCCGCCTCGACAATAAAGAAACTACCAAGTTGTTCCTTTGCGTCAATAAATGGTCCGTCGGTGACCGTTGGCTTGCCGTTTTTCGGTCGAATTGTCTTTGCCAAATTTTTATGCTCAAGGCCTTCTTCTTTAACAACTTTTCCCGTTTCACGAAACGGCTTGCATTGGGCAAAGCATTCTTTCAATATTGCAGTCTTGATGGTCTCTGGTGCTGCATCGAAGCATTCCATGTTGAGGTAACCAAGGCAAAGGAATTTCATGATTATCAATAAACTCCTTTGCCCTTCATCTCAGATGTTCAGACTCTACGAGGTCTGAGCAACCATCGGGGTTTCCTCGAACGGTTGCACCACAACAAACCCTTCGCCACGGAATACCATCTGGAAAGTTTCTCCGCCGCCTCTACCCAGCAAGGACTTCATTGAGATGTCTGACTTTAGCTCCGGAGCTAGATTCCCCGACCATGCTACCGTCGCGTTTGGATCGGTAAAAACAGGATCGTTAGGAGTTACAGTAAGAGTAAGCGGGCGACCGTGGGTTGTAATCGCGACGAGCCCCGATCCCTCAAGTCTCACAGAGAAAAGTCCTCCGGCTAACATTCCCGCCACTCGCTTGTGCATTGTAACTGAATATTTGACAGTGTCTTGAAAGGCCAAAAGGTCATTTCCACTGACGTTTATTGCGCTGTTTTCAAGTCGAAGAACCGATATCTCTTTTCCGGCGTCGGCCACGTAGACTTTTCCGTTTCCTTCTACTTTTGACAGGGGAGACATTTCGCCGCTGAGGGCCTTCATAAATGCCTTACCAATTCCGCCTTCAAGCATGCCTTCGCGAATGAACTTTACTTCGCCTCGGTAAGCAATCATAGAGCCTAATTTGGTCCAAACTCTGCCGGCAAGGTTGATTTCCAGCATCCTTGTTGATTCCAATTCAAAATCATGACCTGGATTGTCTTTTTCAGAAGTGGCGGCAACGAAGTCTTGAAGCGAGTAGCTAGGAGTTTCATCCATTTGTGATGATAGTACCTTTCGACCCACTGAATAATAGATCCAGTGATCCATTCTTAAGAGTAATCTTGGTGCCCAGGAAAGGACTTCCCGATCTCGCTGCGCTCTTGGCTGCTTCGCAGCTCTCCTTCGGCGGGATAAACTTCTCGTCCTTTCCACATCCATGAGACTTCCTTGCAAGAGAAAGCTGGTGCCCAGGAAAGGACTCGAACCTTCACATCATTGCTGACACTAATACCTGAAACTAGCGCGTCTACCAATTTCGCCACCTGGGCAGGGGAGACAAAAAATATACCTGGATTTGTAACTTTCTCAAGATAAGCAATAGAATTTTCGCCATTACTTACCAATCATTTCACTTGGGGATTCTTCTCCAAATTGGGTTATTAGGTTTATGGTTCTCACCGGCGAACATTTTTTACAAGAAGGGTTGATTTCTAACGATCAGCTAACCCAAGCCATAACCAAACAACGTGAACTTGACAACAAAGAGTCTTTGGCTCGGATTCTCGTTCAAATGGGATTCATCAGCGAACGGGATCGAGTTCGTTGCCTTGGAAAAGTCTGGGGGGTTCCCTTCGCAGACATCAATGAAGTGATGCCTCAGTCCGAAGCTCTTGAACTCCTCAGTCCTCAAAACGCCCGCAAGTTTAAGTCACTACCTATCGAGCGCCATGGCAATAGAATCATTGTTGCAATGGTCAATCCCCTGGACATCTTCGCAATTGACGAAATTCGGCTCATAACCGGGTTAGACGTAGAGCCCATGATCGTCATCGAAGAGGACTTGCATGGGGCCCTTCAACAATATTATCGTAGTGAAGGCGAGGTACTTGCTGGTGTTATTCGAGACTTTGATGGTGGCGAGCTTAACATTATCGCTCAGACCGATGAAGAGGAAGAGCAAGAAGCCGACGATGCTCCAATTATCCGGCTTGCAAACCTGATTATTAGCCAAGCGGTTATTGACAAAGCTTCTGATATTCACATCGAACCGCAAAAGGATGGCTTGCGAGTTCGCTATCGTATTGACGGCGTGCTGATGGAGGGCATGAGCCTTCCGAAGAAGGTTTCGGCTGCTCTGGCTAGCCGATTCAAAATTATTGCGAACATGGATATTGCGGAAAAGCGGAGTCCGCAGGATAACCGTATTTCGATGACGGTGTCCGGAAAGGAATTTGACTTCCGAGTAAGTACCTTGCCTTGCGTATTTGGTGAGAAGATTGTTATGCGTGTTCTCGATAAAGGCAGCATTAAGGTCGGTCTCAACAAGCTTGGACTCCTTGAAAACAACCTCATGATGATTGAGGACATGTGCACCAAGACTTACGGAATTATCCTCGTTACTGGGCCAACTGGTTCAGGAAAATCAACAACGCTCTATTCGATTCTTAACCACATCAATACGGGTGACAATAACATCATTACGATTGAGGACCCGGTTGAGTATGAACTCAGCGGCATCAACCAGTGCGGTGTTAATGTTCGAGCAGGTATGACCTTTGCGGCTGGCCTTCGTTCAATGCTACGACAAGACCCTGACGTGATCATGGTGGGTGAAATGCGTGACAATGAAACGGCGACCATTGCGATGGAAGCTGCACTTACCGGACACCTTGTTCTCTCAACCCTTCACACCAACGATGCCCCTTCGGCTCCTACACGGTTGATTGACATGGGTGTTGAGCCATTTTTGATTTCATCTTCTGTCATCGGCATCCTTGCCCAGCGGCTTATGCGAGTTACCTGTACTAACTGCAAAGAACCTTATCAAGTCAAGAAGGCAGATGTTGTTCGATTTGGTTTTGAACTTCCAAAGCACATCATGGACGGTGACTCGGAAACGATCACGCTCTACCGCGGTGCTGGTTGTGACAAATGTAAGAAATCTGGCTACAAGGGACGTACCGGAATTCACGAATTGATGCTTGTGACGGACGAACTTCGAGACATGATTTTGAAACACGAACCTTCTCATTTACTCCGTATAGTCGCCGTAAAGAATGGAATGCAGACTCTGCAAGATGACGCTTTAGCGAAGGTTCTGTTAGGCATAACGACAATTGATGAAGTAGTCCGAGTTATCTATGCGTAAGTAATTTGCGCCGCAATATGGAAAGACATTAGGAAAAGAATTGGAAATTTGGTGGGTGAAATGAGCGAAGAATTTAATTGGAAGCAGTTCTTAAAAGAAGATGGTGATATGACGCCATTGACCGAAGAGGGCGCAATCGTTGACCCAAGAACAGGTCAAATGGTTGAACAACCATACAACCGACGAAAGTTGGACATGGTCAACCCAAACGCTTCGCAGCAGTTGGCTGATAGCGTGATCGAACAGCCAAGATTTGAAAACATTTCAGACAGAGAAGTCAGTGGTTATGCAGCAAGTGATCTGAAAAGTGTTTCGGAATTTCACATTGATGACGTTCTCCGAATGGCAATTGAGAAAAAGGCTTCGGACATTCACTTAACTGTTGGACTTCCACCGATGATTCGACTTGACGGGGAAATCATGCCCTTGCCGTTTCATCCCATGACACCCAAGGATTCGAGAAGACTTGTTTACGATACATTATCGAATGAACAGTTGGAGCGGTTTGAAACGAAGCACGAGCTCGACTTTGGATATTCAGTCAAGGACCTAGCTCGATTCCGATTTAACGTATATATGCAACGTGGATCTGTCGCGGGTGCACTTCGTGTTATTCCCACCAAGATTCCAGCTTTCGAAACCTTGGGACTACCCCACGTTGTTCGGGAAATGTCCAAGAGAACATCTGGTCTTATTCTTGTAACGGGACCGACCGGTTCCGGCAAAACGACAACGATTGCTTCGATGATCGATGATCTCAATGAGAACCTTGCCGCTCATATCTTAACCATTGAGGACCCAGTTGAATACATCCATCGACACAAGCGATGTATGGTCAACCAACGAGAACTTCACCACGATACTTATACACTGCACGATGCTCTTCGGGCGGTTCTTCGTGAAGACCCCGACATCATTCTCGTCGGTGAATTGCGTGACCTTGAAACGATCGAGGCTGCTCTGACCCTCGCGGAAACTGGACACCTTGTTTTCGGAACACTTCACACGAGAAATGCTCCAGCGAGTGTTGACCGTATTGTTGACGTTTTCCCAAGTGACCAACAAGATCAAATCCGTGTTTTGCTTGGCAATACCCTTGAGGGAATTGTTGCCCAACAGCTATTGCCAAAACTCGGTGGTGGACGTGTCGCTTCTATTGAAGTTATGTTAGGCTCGTCGGCGGTTAAAAACCTTATTCGTGAAGGGAAAACCCACCAAATGTATTCGGTTATTGAAATGTCCGGCGCATCGGGCATGCAAACTATGGACAGGTCCCTTTCCGATCTGTATCGAGCTGGAATTGTGTCCTTCGACGAGTGCCTCATGCGAGCCATCGATAAGGACACGTTTGCAAGGCTGGCCAAGGGCGTTGCAGCTTAAGGCAATGCCACGATAGTTGGTGGTGCCGAACTGATGAAAGCCGGAAGCGGCTGGTCAATATTGAAGCGAACCTTCAGCTCGCAAAAGCAAACAAAACTTAACCTAGGGCTCCGCCACTAGGCTAATTTGAATTGCCCCATTGGGGCAAAGAAAAGAATATTCCAAGCTGTTGGAGTTCAAAATTTTTGCTTTATTTCGCCGATCATTCGCTTTAACAATTGAACCTGTCCCACATGATAGGCGGTGTGAACCGCAATTTGGCAGAGCGTTTTGGCTGCAACATCGTCGTCTTTCATTTTGTGCTCAAATGGCTTTGACGAAGCTATTTTAAGCGCCAAGTTGAGGTTAGATAAAAAAGTTTCTCTGACTTCGTTCCAGTCGGCGGGCAATGGTACGAACCAGTCGCGCCTGCAGTCGTTATCGGACAATCGCTTTTCTCCGAGCAATCGAGATAGCCAAATTTGGTTCCAAAAATTACAATGCCAAACATACGTGGAAATCGAATACTTGTTGCCCGCCGGGATGCAGCAAGCGACCTCCTTGTCTATCATGAGCAGCTTTTCCGAAGGAGAAAAATCATGTCCTTCGATCACCTGCCTAATCATTTCTTCGAGATATTCGGTGTTCATCGTCCTCATTTTACTGATGCTACGTTTTCCCATGGATTAAGAGGTATAAGTTTCAGATATGCAAGAGGTTGCTTCCGAATCACCAAAGAACCGATATCAGCAGATTCCGCTATACATCAAGATACTTATTGCCATGCTGCTGGGCACCGTTATCGGTGTCTTTGGAAAGCAAATGGGAATGGATCCAACGAAACTGAAGTGGATTTCAGATCTCGTGCTTCGCATTCTACGCCTGCTTGCCACCCCGTTGATATTTAGCGCGGTTCTTAGCAGTATTGTCACGGCCCAAGTGACCGGGAAAAAAGCTGGCAGGCTGATGTTTTTGCTGACCACCAATTCTACGGTCGCAATATTGATCGGGCTTCTTGTCGCCAATGTTCTACGTCCCGGTGACAAGCTTCCACCTCTAGTTGCCGATCCTGCCCTGAAAGAGAAGGTTCCGTACAACATTTGGAACCATCTGTTCGAGAGCATTCCCACGGATTTCATCAGTCCATTTGTAAAGAATGACATGATTAGCATCATCATTCTGGCTATCGCACTTGGCTTCGGAATGAGGATATTGATCAACAGCTCCAATGATCAAGTCAGTAAAAGCATCAGATCACTTCAAAATGTACTCAGTGCAATATTCCAGTTGATGATCACCATCCTTAAGTGGGTGTTTGAACTTGTGCCGTTCGCGGTATTCGCCGTTGTGGCAGCCGTCGTCGCAAAAAACGGAGTCGGTTCACTGTTATCGATGGGCCTTTGGATCGTATCAGTCGTTTTTGCCCTCCTTCTTATGCTGGTCTTCTACATGATCAGATTACGACTTCAGTCCAAGATATCTCCAGTTCAATTCTTAAGGGGTGGAAGTGACGCCTTTGTAATGGCATTCTCCACCGCATCTTCCGCTGCAACTCTTCCAGTAACTTATAAGTGTGCAACCGAAAAACTTGGCATAAAGGAAGACAACGCCAATTTGGGCATCATGGTTGGCGGAACGTTCAACCATGACGGAACTGCTCTTTACGAAGCCATGGCGGCGCTGCTTGTTGCCCAAGCAATGGGGCAACACCTTACGTTTCAGCAACAAGTAATCGTGGTAGTCATGGCGATGATTGCGAGCGTTGGCGCTGCGGGAATTCCCGAGGCTGGGCTTGTTACCATGATTGCGGTATTTAGTGCCGTAAATTTGCCGATCGAGTTCATCGCGTTCTTACTTCCCGTGGACTGGTTCCTGGATCGATGCAGAACGACAATCAATGTTATGGGGGACATGACTTCGACCTGTATCTTGGATGCCAAGGATTAGGAAGGAAGCCGTTGGCCGTTTGCCGAAAGGTGAGTTATCCCTTAGGATCGTTGATTAGGGGAACTCGTTCTAGCTCAACTCGATAGAGTTGCCCACCTCTTGACATCGCAAGTTTAACCTTTGAACCCGGCTTTCCTTCAAGCTTGTCCTTCATCCGGTCGAACCCAATGTTCAGGGCTTCATCGGCGTCTACGGAAAGCATTAAGTCGCCTCTCTTAATCCCACCTTTGTCTGCTGGACTTCCGGTTTGCACCCTCACAACAACGTAATTCTTTTTTGCTTTGTCGTAGTAAACGTTCATTCCTATCTCAGCAGGCTCCTCATCATGAACTTTGCCCGTAAAATTTTCTAACCACACTCTTCGTCGCTCGTAGTCAATGATAATGTTGAAGTTCTTGAGAAACCCGAACCCAATCGTTCCATCTGAATCTGCCGAGCTGGATGGCAAGTCAATGATGCTCCAGACCGACGTTTCTACTGGGACGCCAAAGATCGATAACTTGGGCATTCTAATGTACCAAGACTCAACCGTTCCAGACGCCACCGAGGCTAGCGTCATAAATTTGGGTTTTTGCGCAATCGGCCATATACCAACACGGTCAAGAACATCTGTGTGTGTTGTTCCATAAAAGGAATTGCCTGTATCCAGGGCAAGAACCATCGTTTTCCCGTTCTCGGTTTTAACCCGCATTTCCAGCGCATTAAATCCAGTAGGAAGCATATTTGCCAAAAAGGTCCTCTTGTTGTCTGGAACTCGCTTGCTAATGTCAAAGGACTTTGGATAAAAGATGAACTTGCCCTTTTCAAAGTTAATTTCGGTAATCGTTTTTTGGATAACTGATAGACCCATGATTCCGTCGCAGTGCGTGCCGTATGCCTCGGAATATCCTTCATTCGGTCTCATAACCGAGTCGGCTTCATCGTCAACTGGAATTGACAGGGTTCCGAGTTTCAGTGATTTTATTTTGACTGTATCGGCTTCAAATTCTCCCACAAAATCTCGGAGACCAATTTTTCCGTCAGGCTTGCCCATATTGATGGAGTCAGCAATAATGGTCCATCCGCCAAATCCGGTGTCGAACATCAGCGACACCTTCCTACCGTTGACAACGGCATCAACAATCATTGCATTGTCCGTCATCTTGAACGGACACTCAGACATAGGCTTTATTTCCTGATTTAGAGGCTCTGCCGAACTTGAAGTTCCGGCATTGAGCAAGAGCATAAATGAAAGAGCGGTCGTCATGATTCAAATAAGATAACGCATAACGACCGCGAAAGGTGCGCCTATTTTCTTCCTAAAAGGATATAAAGTGACTGAGTTATAAAGCTCAATCCGCAACATGAACAAGGAATATGGGCAATGAGCCAAAGGAAATTTCCTTTTCGATGGATGATATCCATGATTGTCCAAACCAGATTGAGACCCAAAACGGCATAGCTCAATATCTGCATCATTGGGTTCTGCATAGACTGCATGACCTCTTGCATTTTCGCTTGATCTTTGGATGCGTTCATGAATTCTCCCCAGTGCGAAGCAACACCAAAAATCGTTAGTGCGAGCAATCCAGCGCTTACGGCCGCAAGGAGCCAGCCGATCATCACCCATTTGGAACCCAATGATTTTACGAATGCGATTCCTTCGTTTGCGGGTTCAAAACCGGCCGTTGCTTCGCGTGGATAGCTGACTCCGCCCTGCATCTGAGGTTGTTCGGATCCCATCCTTGAAACAAGTTCTTTTGTTCCTTCATGATTTGGATCGAGGTTTAGTGCCTCGGTCGCAAGCGTTCTTGCTTGACCAACGTTGCCGGAATTAAATTCATGAACAGCCGCATTGAATCTTGCCTTAACGTTAGTTGGAGAAAGCCGGATAGCAGCCGCGAATGCTTCACTTGCATCTCGCGAGTTATTCATTTGGGACAATGAAATAGCCTCAAT
This sequence comes from Armatimonadota bacterium, assembly GCA_031430115.1. Lineage (GTDB taxonomy): Bacteria > Armatimonadota > Fimbriimonadia > Fimbriimonadales > Fimbriimonadaceae > Fimbriimonas. The sequence continues at coordinate 11,096 of JANPAV010000124.1, forward strand.
TAGCTTCGCATCGCCGTTATTCGGGTCTGTGACGAGGATGTTCCTCGCTCTTTCGAGAGCCTCGCTAAAGTTCCCAGCATTGATGAAATCGGTTGCTTGTTGAAGCATAGAATTTTGGTCTTCGCTCATTTACTTGCGATTCTACTTCGATAAACGATAATTTAGCTTCTATTTTCTGTATACTTTCGGCACTCGAATCGTTAGCTTACAGTTAACATTAGTGAAGGTGAAACCAGTGAAAATCGGGGGAAGCAATCTTAATCTAATCGCGCTCGGACTTGTCGTCTCGGGCATTCTCGTCGGATGTGGTGACAGTGGAAGTAGCAATACCGTTACTCCAACGCCAGATGCAAACACCGCAGGTGGAACTACTCCAACTGCTGGTACTCGAAAAGCACCAACTGCCGAAGGTAACAAAGCTGATGGCGATACCATCAAAATCGCAGTTGTCACAAGTATCTCTGGCGAAAACAAGCCATGGGGAACAGATCAGCTCGAAGGTTGCAAACTGGCAGTTGACGAAGTCAACAAAGCTGGTGGCATTAACGGCAAGAAAATCGAAATTGTAGAAGGAGATACTGCTTCGAAGCCTGACCAAGCCAAACTTGCAGCAGAAAAGGTTCTCAGTACAAACGTAGTTGGCATCGTTGGTGAAGTTTCCAGCGGCAACACGATTCAGATCGCAAAGTCAGCATTTGACAAGGGTGTTCCGGTTGTAGCGGTTGGTGCAACCAAGACAACTTTAACCGACGAAGGTGCTCACGTATTCCGAGTCTGCTATACGGATGCATTTCAAGGTCCAGCAATGGCTCGATTTGCATTTGAGAAGTTGAACAAAAAGAAAGTAGCCATCCTTACTGATAATGCACTTCCCTACTCACAAGGTTTGAGCGAGAGCTTCCGAGCCGAATTCACAAAGCTTGGCGGAGAAATCGTTGCGGACGAGAAGTATGAGTCAGGTTCAAAGCAAGGAACCGACTATAACGGCGTTCTAACAAACATAGCCAAGAAAGCTCCTGAAGCGTTATTCATGAGCGGCTACTTCACTGAAGTCGGTCCAATTGCCAAGCAAGCTCGTGCAGCTGGAATTACTGCAGTATTCCTTGGTGGTGACGGTTGGGACAGCGATACAATCCTTACGGGTGGCGGCGACGCTATCCTTGGTGGATTTTTTGCCAACCACTACAACAATCTTGATCCAAGTCCCGAAGTCCAAGGCTTTTTGACAAAGTGGAAGGCGGCTCACGGCGGCGCAGAACCATCAACAACAATGGGTGCTCTTGGCTACGATGCAATGGCTTTAACGATCGATGCTCTCAAAAGAGCAAAATCAATGGATTCAAAATCACTAATGGCTGCTCTTGAGGACACTGTTGACTTCAAGGGAGTTTCTGGAACTATTACCCTTAAGGGAATGAACGGCAACCCGCCAAAGAAGCTCATCGTTGTTGAAGTAACTAAGAAGAACGGTTCAAACTGGCAAAAGTTTGCAACCAGCTACACTCCCGATCAAATCAAATAGTGACACACCTGTTCACCACACCAATGGCAGCGTTGGATTTTACAACGCTGCCACAGCAACTCGTGAATGGCTTCCTTTTGGGAGCCATCTACGCGCTAGTAGCTCTCGGTTATACGATGGTTTACGGCGTTCTTAAGCTCATTAACTTCGCCCATGGTGAAGTTTTTATGCTTGGATCGTACGGCGCCATGTTCGCATCGTGGATGCTTGGCTTTGGACCAGGTGGTAATGATGCCAGCACTGGCTCTTGGGTCACGCTTCTCCTGATGCTCCTTGCGGCAATGTTGGTCAGTGGTTCAGCAGGATTCCTCATCGAAAGATTTGCTTACCGACCAATCCGAAATCACCCTCGAATTGCCTCGTTAATCACGGCAATTGGTCTTTCGTTGCTTTTGCAATACGGTGGTCAGGCATTCCTTCTCGAAGGAAAAAAGCAGGCCATTACTTCAAAAGTAAATCCGTTCACCAATGACTTTGTCTTTGACCTTAAGAAACCAGACGGTAGCAAAGTTCAACAAGCCGCTGCGCTACAGCCGGAAGTTGATACTGCTCAAAAGCTCTTTGATGAAAGGCTTAAAACTTCTGAACCAGGTGGCGTATTCAATTTGACCCCTGATGGCGACAAGCTCAATAAGGCCCTGGCTGCCATGAAAGAAAAGCAAAATGCGCTGATCAAGGAATCCAACGCAAGTGCGGTTTCAATCCACTTACCAAAAGGAAAATTGATCATGTTGGTCACAACAATTGGCTTTATGATCGGACTTTGGTATCTCGTTATGAAGACAAGGATGGGACGAGCAATGCGGGCAGTTTCGGTTGACTTCAATGCCTCATCGCTTATGGGCATCAACCTTAATACGGTTATTACTTTTACTTTTATTTTGGGATCTGTTCTCGCTGGTGCAGGTGCGATGATGTATTCCACGTTCCAGAGTGCGCCAATCGATCCGTTTTCGGGAATGGCACCAGGCGTAAAGGCGTTCGTCGCCGCTGTACTTGGGGGAATTGGAAACATCCCGGGAGCAGTCCTTGGTGCAATCCTCATGGGTATTGCCGAGAACCTGGTTACTTGGGCGGGATATTCAAGCTACCGCGATGCAATTGCGTTCGTTATCCTCATCGCTGTTCTCTTATTTAGACCAGGCGGATTGCTCGGATCAAATAAGGTGGAGAAGGTTTGAAAGAATTTCAGTTTGGCAAGTGGTTTTCGGTACGATTGCTCAGTTTTGTAGTTGTCCTTGTTGTTTGCTTTTTGCTTGACCGTCTCGTTCAGGGTTCCTACTCACGATTTCTATTCTGTCTAGCGGGAATCTACGTCACTTTGGCGGTAAGTCTGAATCTCATTAATGGAATTACTGGGCAATTCTCAATTGGGCACGCTGCCTTTTACCAAATTGGAGCATATACGGGAGCTGTTTTGGCGGCAAACAAATTTTCAAATCTGGCAGCTACGAAACCGTTCCTTTGGCTATTTCTCTCCGTCATTTTTGGAGCTATTGCTGCCGGCATTGCTGGCTTTGTCGTTGGCCTACCGTCCCTTCGATTACGTGGTGACTATTTAGCCGTCGTGACCCTCGGCATTGGTGAAATTGTCACGATTATCGCCAAAAACCAACCAGTTTTGGGTGAAGCCTACGGACTATCTGCCGTCAAAATTCAATCGGTATTCTTTGTTCTTGTTCTGGCGGTTATTTGCATTGCGGTCAGTCGAAACCTACTTAAGACCGCGCATGGGCTTAGCTTCCTTGCCGTTCGAGAAGATGAAATTGCCTCCTCAGCAATGGGTGTGAACCTTACCAAGATCAAAGTCACTGCCTTTGTTATCGGATCGTGCTTTGCCGGTGCGGCTGGTGCGTTGTACACCCACACGAAGGGATTTGTTAGTCCAACCGACTTCTCAATGGATGTATCATTTTTGATCTTGACAATGGTGGTCCTTGGCGGCACGGGTTCGATTACTGGGACTACGATCGCAGCAGTTACTCTGTTCGTAATTCCAGAGTGGATGCGAAACATTCCTTACGTCCAAATGGGAACTCCCCTTGGAGTCGGTATTGGAATTATCGCAGCTGTGGTTTTGCTTCGTAAAGTGCAGGAGAAGTTCCATGGATCAGGCAGCAAACGCCTAGGATTTAATTTAGGTTCAATCGCAGTTGGTGGAATAGTGGCGTTTGTTATGGCGAAAGTTCTCGTCATGATCCCGGCATTGCAATCTATGGTCAATGGACAACTATTCAGAATGCCAGTACTTGCCATTACCCTAGTCGTGCTCATGCTTCTGAGGCCCCAAGGAATCTTCGGACACCATGAGTTTAGTTGGAGTTGGGTTCAGAAGCTTCTCGGCAAAAAGCCTGTTCAAGAAGCCGAGGTGGCGGTATGAGCATTCTCACTCTCAACCAAGCAACGATTAAATTCGGTGGATTGACTGCGGTTGACGCTGTCTCATTTGAACTCAATAAAGGAGATTTGTTTGGCCTTATTGGTCCGAATGGTGCAGGTAAGACAACCTGCTTTAACATTATTACCGGTGTCTATCAGCCCACCTCAGGACAGATACTTTTTAACGGAAAGAACATCACTGGAACCCCTTCAAACAAGATCGCACAACTCGGAATTTGTCGTACCTTCCAAAATATTCGATTGTTTCAGAGTATGACCTCGTTGGAGAACGTTGTTGTGGGAGGATTTCTCCGTCACAAGTCTGTTCTCGGTTCTGCACTGATGTACCTACCTGGTGCAATCAAGGAAACCGAAAAGCTTAAGGGTCAAGCCATGGAATTGCTTCAAATGGTTGACCTTGCGGACGTCGCCAATACAAGGAGCCGAGATCTTCCCTATGGCAAGCAACGACGCCTTGAAATTGCGCGTGCGCTTGCAACACAGCCACAACTTCTTCTCCTCGACGAACCTGCGGCGGGTATGAACCCTCAGGAGAAAATGGAGCTTCTGACGATGGTTAAGAAGATTCGCGATAATCTTGGAGTAACCGTCCTGTTGATTGAGCACGATATGAAGTTTGTTATGAACCTCTGCGAAAGGATCTTTGTCTTGGATCACGGCGAAGAGATCGCTCAGGGCCCACCTTCGGAAATTCGAAACGACCCGAAGGTCATTGCAGCGTATCTTGGCGAAGCAGTTTAAACCAGCAAGCTTAGAAAGTAAAAAGAGACCACTGCTACTTGCAGTGGTCTCTTTTTATATTGAGCTCAAATTAGAACTTAACGATTCGCATGGCTTCGGCAACGATCTTATCGACGGTTGGAAGTACATGCATCTCAAGTGGCTTAACCCAAGGCACCGGAGTATCCATTCGCGTCACTCGGCTAGGTGGGGCGTCAAGCAGATGAAATGCTTTGGTGCTAATTCGGGCGACCAGTTCACCGGCAAAGCCACAAGTCATCGGTGCTTCGTTTACAACGATCACTCGGCTAGTCTTTGCGATTGAATTGAATACGGTTTCTTCGTCAAGAGGAACCAACGACCGAAGGTCGATTACTTCAGCTGACACACCAATCTTTTCTAGCTCAGTTGCAGCATCAAGGCAGTGGTAAACATTTTGACCATAGGAAACCAACGTGATGTCCTTCCCTTCTCGTCGGATCGCAGCTTTACCTAGCGGAACAATATAGTCCTCGGTTGGCAGTTCCTCTTCGATCTCGCGCTTTCTATACAGTTCCTTGATCTCGTAGAAGATAACTGGGTTTCCGTCGCGCAGGGCGGCTTTAAGCATCCCCTTGGCATCGTAAGGAGTGGATGGGCAGACAACCTTAAGTCCTGGCGAATTACAGAACCACGCTTCGTTCATTTGACTATGGTACAAAGCACCACCCCCGTATGCACCCGCAGGACCACGTACAACGACAGGAATGTGGACTTCGCCGGCAGTTCGGTAATGGTACGTCGCCATCATGTTGACGATTTGGTCAAATCCGCATGAAATGAAGTCAATGAACTGCATTTCCGCCATGACCGTCATACCGTTAAGCGCCATTCCAACCGCAGAACCAATAATTGCTGCTTCGGAGATTGGCATATCGACGACTCGTTGCTCGCCAAAAGTAGCTTGCAAACCGTCGGTGACACCAAATGCGCCACCAAGCTTGCCAATATCTTCGCCTTGACAAAGCATGAGGGGATTGCGCGCCATTTCTTCAGCGAGAGCTTCGTTAAGCGCAGTTAAATAGTTCTTTTTTATTGCTACTGGAGCATCGGTTGTGGCACTCATTATTTGTCACCGTTCCAGAACACCCATTGTTCGGCTTCTTCTGCAGCAGGAAGTGGCGAATTCATGGCGAACTCGATTCCTTTGTTGAGGAATTCAATGACTTCGGGTGGGAAATCGTCGTTGGATGAATCGGCGGCGTTCTTGCCTTCGGCCATATAGGAGGTTTTAGCGTCTCCGGTTAAGTAACCAAGATCAATGAGCTTTTGACGACATACTGCGATTGGGTCTCGTTTGCGACCCTGTTCAATCAACTCCTTTGGACGGTATTTCATTGCCCGGTCATCATCGTGGTCTCCGTGACCGTAGGCGCGGAAGGTTTTGCACTCTACAATCGAAGGTCCGTTGCCGGCTCGTGAGTGGTTAACCGCTTGCATGACCTTATCGTAGACATCGAAAACATCTTGTCCATCGGCAATTAGACCGAGAATTCCGTAGCCTTTTGCTCGATCCGCAACGTCAGGAGTTGGGCATTCTAGTTCGACCGGTGTTCCGTACGCCCATTGGTTGTTTTCGACAATGGTAATGACCGGTAATTTATGAACGGCGGCGTAGTTAATCGCTTCGTGGAAGATGCCTTGGGCGGTAGATCCTTCCCCGTTGTAGGTTAGAACGACGGCGTTTCCGCCTTGAAGTCGGTCGGCGTAGGCGACGCCAGCAGCAACGGGAATGGTTCCCGCCAACATAGATGTGGAGTGAATAATTTTTTTGGACTTACTGCCGATGTGCGACCAGTTGTCTCGGGCTCGGCCCGGGGAGCCTTCTTTTCCCCAAACTTGGCAGCAGACTTCTTCGATGCTCATTCCGAGCCGATTAGGATTTTCTCGATCAAATCGAAAATCCTTCATGAAGAAGGCAGGCATATCTCGGTGAATTGGGCTGATCCAGTCGGTAGCTTGGAGGCCAAAAAGTGAACCAACCAAAATGGCTTCTTGATTGTGCGAAGAGTAAAGGGTGCCGCGAAGGCGACCACGTTTCTTTTCCTTGATGAGCCGCACGTCGAAATAACGGGCTAAGTAGAGTTGTTTGAAAATCTCCAAACAGTCCTCTTTTGTTAAAGATTGACTTGGCATATTAGCTTGCTCCGCCCTCTCAGCGGTCGCGGATCCTGACTTTGTGCTCAACAGATACTCCGTTTCTGTACTCCCTATTATGGAAGATTACCAGACCTAAAATAGACTAAAAAGCCCGAGAGAATGAATTCTCTCGGGCTTACAATTTTCTTATGAACTAGATCGGTTTAGTCAAGCAAGGCTTGAATCTTCGGAACGAATACGTTGGCTGGTTGATATCCAAGTACTGATCCGACAACCGAACCGTCGGCTTTGACTACGAACATATTTGGAATTGAACTCACACCAAACTGCTCTGCGAGCGCAGGATTCAGATCGATATCAACCTTACAGAAGATCATTTTCTTGCCTAATGCCAAAAACTCTTCGGTGTTGAAAACGTCTCGATCCATCATCTTACAAGGACCACACCAGGTAGCCATGAAGTCAATGAAAATCTTCTTCTTGGTTCTTGAGGCGATGAGTTTTGCTTCGTCAAGATCATAGAACCACTTTGATCCAATCAAATCTTGGTAATTGATTTCCTTGGCACTGTCAGGAGCCTTGAATGCGAACAATGTGTCTGCTGGCTTACCGTCAATAACAAAATCCTTTGCATTGATGACCATTTGATACGGCTTGTCTTCGCCTTTCTTGACGGCAGTCAACGTTGATCTTTTTGCAATGTTGTCGCTGCCTACAAAGAACATTTGTTGCTTTTTGTTGCCCTTGTCAAAGAACGTGTTTACTTCCATAACTTGGTCACCGCCAAGTGTTCGGGTCTTTCCATCTACTGATTTGAGGACAGCCGGAGCATCGCCAAAGAAGCCAGTAAACATATTGTATTGGTCAGCATCCAAAAGAACTTTCATGTCTTCCTTTGTTTGTGGCTGCTTGTAGTACACGCCCTGCTTTTTATCGAAAGTCGTGATTGTCGTGCCGTCGGCAATGACCAAAGTTGAGTCAGTGTCCAATCTCAAAAGATTGGGCTTCTTCATGTCGATGGTGTACGAAGACGCCGAACCGCCAACTTCTTGGATGGCAACTTTAGCACTGATAGAGCTCTTGCTCTTCAGTGAATCTTGCCAGGCAGCGAAGCCTTTGCTTGGAGCGTCAGCCCCACCAGAAAAACCGTAGAAAACGCTAAATGCTAATAATGTCGTCATATCAATGACCTACCCTTACACGCTATGATACAACTAGAATGATCGTCATTAGCAAGCTTGCAAAGATTTTGTTGCTGAGTTTCGCTTGTTTGCACCTGGCCTTTGCAGTATGTTTTGCGCTCAAAACGCCTTATCGCACCTCTGGATTTGTCTTCATGACCAGAAAATCGCCAACCACCGATGTTGGGGCACCTGATGAAAGGCAGCATGCGAATTACATTAGGGCCGTTATCAACAATCGACTACCAGTCCTCGACCCGCAGGCTACTGATTTAGGCGAGGAATACCAAAGTCACCAACCACCGCTCTACTATCTAGTCGCTTCGAGAGTTGGTCAATTGACTGGTCAGACAGATGTTGAGAGTCAAAGTTTTGGAAAGGTCATCCGATTCTTTAATTGCATGATTGGGGCAGCCGGCGTAGTCGGCGTATTTTTCGCCGCATTTTGGGCTACCAAGCGGGAAGACATTGCTCTTGTTTCGGCTGCGTTCGCGGCTCTATTGCCAATGAACTGCGCTCTGAGCGGCGCCATTTCGAACGATCCATTGCTGTTTACGCTGATTTCGTGGTCGTTTGCCTATTGTGCTCAGGCTCTTAACAACGAGGACGAATCCTATACGAAAAAGTATCTAGTCCTGGCGGCGGTCTTTACCGGACTGGCTTGCATCACCAAATCCTCTGGGCTTGTTGCGCTAGCAGGTTTTGTGGTCACTTTGGTTATGTTAAGAAAGCAGGTTCCGAGGAAGACCCTTGGTGCAGTAGGTTTGCTCGCATTGGCAATTGCTTTGCCGGTTTGGATTCGAAATCAGGTGATTTATGGCGACCCACTGGCTCAAAAAGTCTTCAAAGAGGCCTTTACCGGCTCGGCTCAGAAGTCGATGATCATCGCCCAGATCGAGGGATCAAATGCAGCCGGTTCTCCTGAGGTTCAATACTGGTTGAATTGGGTCGGATATTGGACAGCGCGGAGTTTCATCGGAGTTTTTGGCAATATGGATATCTGGCTCAATGGAAAAAGTGGTCCGTACGACAATGATCCAAACCTTTTATATAAGGGACTAATTGCGGTGATCGCTCTAGGCAAAATAAGCTTCTTGCTACATTTACGAAACAAGTGGAGTGAAATTAGAAAGCCGGTCTTGATCGGTCTCCTGATCTCAGTTCTGACGGGTCTCCTGTTCATTGGCTTTAACATGACCTACTTCCAAGCACAGGGTCGGTATCTGCTACCAGCGTTGGCTCCGCTATCTTTAATGTTTGCAATTGGTTGGCTCAACTTGTTCAAATCAAAGTTAATCCCCGTAGTATTAACAGTGACTATCCTTTTCGGTGGAACTACGATATACGCCCTCACTCAGTTAGAACCAGAATTTTCTGCCAGGATCAGCGGTACTGTGTCACCTCGTTAGGCATTTCGAGCGTCAAAAGGGGTAAGTGGTGTCGATCTATTTTGAAGGAGCAGGAAGTTTTGATGAGGATTCAATCCTTGTCGAGCGCTTCCTTGCGGGAGAAGCGTCTGCGTTTGAGTCCCTCTATTCAAAATACTACGGCAAAGTTCTGTCTCTTTCAAAGGGCGTTCTGATTAGCGAAGAAGAAGCGGCCGACGTTACTCAGGAAGTTTTCACCCTCGTGTATCGTAATCTTCATCGGTTCAATCGTCAGTCAAAATTCTCGACTTGGCTTTTCCGAATCACGATTAATCGTAGCATCCAGGAATCTCGAAAACGGCGTTTCAAACACAAGCACGTTGAACTCAGTGAGGCAGCTGAAAGCATTGCTCCCGAACAAACTGAGGATGCAGATCCTAGAATTCAGTCCGCAATGGAAAAGTTAACCCCTCAGGATCGGGCCATTTTAACCCTATTTTATTGGCAAGAGCAAAATTTGCAAGAGATTTCAGAATCGATGGAAATTAACCTTAATGCTGCCAAAACCCGGCTCTATCGAGCCCGAGAGAGATTTCGCATATTCTTTGAAAAGGAGGTTCCCCATGATTCCGAGAGAAATTGATGATTTGATGTGGACGATTGCGGAAGGCACTGATCCAAGCGCTATTGAGGCATTTGGTGACCGATATCCGAACCTTCGAGAAGAATTATTGAAACGCATTCGCACAGTGAATGCCTTGAAATCAGGCAATCGCCTACCAAAGTCAACGCCGGTACCGACATTTCAGAACACTCAATTCAGACCAGCAAATTGGCGCCTTGTTTGGGCAACATTTGGCTTTGCAATTCTTGCTTTGTTCGCCTTCGGAATTGTCAGATACAAAAATTACACAGTGCCAAACCCAGACGTTACACCAGTTAATGTCAGCCCGGCTAAGGCACCAGATGCCAATATACATTTTGAACCCATTCGCGACCTAAGCCCGATGACCGTACCAAATAATGGGGGAAATGCATCACAAAATCAGGCAACTTATCCTCCAACTACGATTAATCCACCGCAAACTCCCGAGACTATTTCGGGTGGATTGAAGACTTTAAAGTTAGAATCAGCCCCACTCCATACGGCTATTCTCCTCATCGCCGAAGCAGGACATTTTACGGTAACTATTGCAAATGGGACACCAAATCCAACGGTCAAATTAGACTTTGAGGGTATGGAACCGATGGATATGTTGAAAGAACTTGGCCAGCAATATGCATTCACTCCGGTCATAGATGGTCAGCGAGCAGTCCTCATAATTCCTAAAAAGGATGAAGATGAAGGTCAAATCACAGACAATAACCGTTGACGAATGAGGCTCCTTCAGATATAGTTGAGGAGTTCATGCGAATCCAACGGTATTCAGACGTAATAGAGAGCATCAGCGAAAAGGCGTTCTATTTTTTTGTAGGAGCGGTTTTTTGCGGCGGGTTAGGCGGACTTTTGCTCAAATATAAGGGCGACGGTTACTTCGTTGGGCTCGGATATGTCCTATTTCTTGCCGCAATTGGTATGGTGGGATACGGACTTTTTGTTGTTTCCGAAACTCGCAAAGTAAAGAATTTTACGATCGATTGTCCTATTTGCACCGAAGTTAACGAACTGACGGAAAAGCCCAAAGATGAGGACATTACCTGTATCGCTTGCAACCATCGAATTCCGATCAAGGATGGAAATGTGTTACCAGTTATGCAAGTCCGATGTGGTTTTTGCAACTCGCTGAACTACTACAGCGACAAAACAGACTTGCTTATTTGTGAAACCTGCAATCACGAAATTCCGATTCACCAAGAGGATGGTAAGCCAGTCAAGCATCTCCCTAAGGGTTTTGCATTGGTTGATGACAACATGCTTTATGAGCTTGTATTGAATGAAGGCTCGAAGACCGATGAAGATTTGGTCAAAACACTTCAGTCCATGTTGGCTCTGAATAGGAATCAAGTGAGGGACCTGTTGGACGAGACTCCGGTAACTTTGCTCCAAGGTATTACCCGCATGAAAGCTGACATGTTGACGGCCCAACTTACGGGTCATGGTGCGAAGGCCGAAGCACGGATAATTCAGCAATAGTTTTAGGTGTTGAGAATCCTGCTGATTTAGGTACACTTTTCGGGAAAGTCTAGGTCAGCGGCCAAGTGCATTATGCATGGAAGCGTTTGATTTCAGGTGGTAATAACCAATGAAGTCACTTCAGCTCACAAAAAAGGGTGCTTTAAGCACACCATCAGTTCGTTTACGTCTTTTGGGCGTTACACTATTCGGTCTCATTAGCTCAATTGCCTTTGGCGCAGAAGGCGAAGGAATCCACCTCAAGTTCGGTTCACAAGACAAGATGATCCTTGGGATATCTGCAGCTCTTGGCTTGCTCGGCGTTATCATCGCCTACTTTATTGGTCAAGGGGTTCTCAAGAACAGCCGAGGCCCTCAGGGAATGCAAGATGTTCAGGACGCCATCGAAGATGGCGCTAGAGCGTACTTGAAGAAGCAGATTACTATGATGATTCCATTCATTGGAATTCTTGCTGTACTGCTATTTTTTCTCTATAAAGGTGCCTTAGGAGCTCAAGCAGCCCTTGTTTCGTTGACTTTCATACTCGGTGTTGGATCAAGTTACTTCTCCGGGTTTGCGGGAATGATCATGGCTGTGAAGGCCAACGCTCGGGTTGCAGCGGCAGCGTTAACCAGCAATAAGAAAGCCCTCGAAATTGCATTTCGATCTGGGTCAGTAGCTGGCTTGTTGACAGTTGGTATCGGACTGTTCTTTTCTTGTTTGATTCTGATTGCGATGCCAGCCAAGGCAACGATCCTCTTGGTGGGTTACGGCTTTGGTGGTTCACTCGCTGCCCTCTTTATGAGGGTTGGTGGCGGAATCTTTACGAAAGCTGCCGACGTTGGAGCTGATCTCGTTGGTAAGGTTGAGCAATCAATGCCAGAGGATTCTCCTCTTAACCCGGCAACCATTGCGGACAATGTTGGAGACAATGTTGGAGATTGCGCAGGTATGGCTGCCGACGTATTTGAGTCATACGAAGTTATGCTTGTTGCCACCATCGTGCTTGGTGCGGCAACTTCTGCAGTACTTGATGCATCGGTTTGGCCAAAACTCATTGTTTTTGCTCTCGCTGCCTGTGCAGTTGGAATCGTTGCTTCCCTGATTGGAATTCAAACTGTATCCGGAAGCGACGATACAGAATCCGATCCTCTCAAGCCAATTCTACGCGGCTTTAGAATTTCTGCGATCGTTTCTGTTTTGGGAATTGTCGGTTTGGCCGCCATGCTTCTTGGCAATGTTTCGGTGCAGGAGTTGGTTACACCAAAATTAGCTCAGACCCGAATGCAAGCCCTGATTGTTTCTACTCGTGATCGTATTGCATTAGAAACTAAGAAGGAAAAAACTGCGATTACTGCCAAAGAAGTAATGAATGATCCTGCCATTGCATCAATGGAATTTAAAGAAAAGGATGAGCAGATGCTTACTCAGCTTCTTGCAACTCCAGTTGATGCTAAGGCCGATCTCAAAGGATTGGCAGGTTATGTTCAGGTTTCGGATGAGGAAATTCAAAGCCGTGCATTTCCGGCCCTGTTCTACGCTTTATCGAAGATTGATCCTACTCAACCTCAAAAACCACCGTCCTACCAAACAGTCGCTGAAGCATTTGATCCTGCGACGGCTAAGAGGGTCGCAGCAAAAGTTCGTCTAGTTCAGAAGTCTCCGTCCCAAGGTGGAGCGCCAGCTCAAGACGTTGACGAGTATTACTGGTTGGCTGGCCCTTCTGAGGCAGACCTAAACAATATCTTCGCGAACTACGTCAAGGATAGGTCTAAGGAAGGAACTGTGGTCTCACTGACTCCAGACAAGACAAAAATCCTTGATATGAAGTTGTTTTATAGCAAGGCAGAAGACAAGTTTGCTGCAGTTGCAGTCGTGCGAGCCGACGGTGTTGGCATTGATCGAGTAGAAAAGTATCAGTTGGCGTCACCATTAGTTTTCTACCGTCAATCGGTTTCAGACATACAGACGTTTGACGCAAAGCAAAAAGCTGACCCTAAGTCGGCATCCACTCCTCCAGAAGCAGTTCAATTTGAAACTGCTGCGGCAGTCATTAAGGCTAAAGCTGGCTGGTGGTTATTTGCCTTGGCGGTCATTTTTGGAATCTTGATGGCAATTGGTATCGAAGCGATTACGAATTACTACGTTGGTACCAAGAACAAGCCGACTAGAGAAGTTGCCGGCGTATCGAGTGCTGGTCCTGCTCCGATGATTATTCAAGGGTTTGCCCTTGGATTAGAGTCGAGCGTGTTTATGGTCCTTGCGATCGTGTTGGCTCTCATGGTTCCGCTCTTCTTGTTCCCAGTAGCAATATTCGGATCTATGTATCTTGGCTATTACGGAATCGCCTTGATCGGACTCGGTCTTCTCACCACCACGGCTTACATTCTTGCGATGGATACGTTTGGCCCAATTTCAGACAACGCACAAGGCGTGTTTGAAATGAGTGGAGAAGGCGGAAACGAATATGGTTCCAAATCTCTCCAAAGGCTAGATGCTGCGGGCAACACAACGAAGGCCCTTACCAAAGGATTTGCGATTGCTACTGCGGTTGTTGCTGCGGTTGCCTTGTTCCAATCGTTTGTAGAGTCAGGCCATTTGCAGGAATCAGGACTCAGACTCGATGTTCCTGAGATCTTCATGGGTCTCCTTATTGGTGGAGCGGCAACGTTCCTCTTCAGTTCGTTTGCCATCAATGCCGTTGGTAGAGCTGCATTCGAATTGATGACTGAAGTAAGAAGGCAATTCCGAGAGAACCCAGGAATTCTCTTGGGAACGTCCAAACCAGAATACGGTAAGTGTGTAGAACTCGTTACTGCTGCGGCTCAGCGAGAGCTCCTGGCTCCTGGAATCTTGGCAATATGTTTGCCAATTGCAGTTGGATTTGGATTCAGCTTGTTGCCAGGAACCCCGGTTACAATTGGTGATCACGTCTATAACCTGAAGGGTGCACAGGCACTTGGTGGTTTCCTTGCCGGAGCGATTGTTTGCGGACCACTCATGGCGGTAATGCTTGCAAACTCAGGCGGAATTTGGGACAACGCGAAGAAGTTGATCGAAGATGGCTTCCTTGGACATCCTAAAGACAGCAATGCTCATCGGGATGCAAAGAACGCTGCAGTCGTTTGTGACACAGTTGGAGATCCATTTAAGGATACAGCTGGACCAGCATTGAATCCGCTCATCAAAGTTATGAACTTGGTTGGCTTGCTTTCGGTTGGAGTAATCATTGATGGCAACATTGGTTTTCCAGTTCGAGTGGGTGTAACAGTTGTTTCGGTTGGACTCCTGGTCTTTGCTTTCTGGAGAAGTAAACAAGGATCTTTGGCTGATCAGCTTCAGCACATGAACGACTCAAAGTAGTCATCAAAAGTTAGTTTGAGCCCAAGGTAAATTACCTTGGGCTCTTTGCTTGGTGGGGTATCCTAACTCACGAAATGGCAGAGCTTTTGGCCCGCGCCCTGGTTAGAGACGTCCCCGATTTCCCTAAACCTGGCATTCTATTTAAAGACATTACTCCGATCCTTGAGGATCCAGAAGCTTTTCAACAAGTGATCGATCTGCTTTCCGAAGACGTTCGGGCTAAGGGTGCAGATGTGATCGTTGGAATTGAAAGCCGTGGCTTCATTTTTGGAACTCCAATTGCTCTCCAATGCAAACTTCCCTTTGCCATGGCAAGAAAGCTTGGCAAGCTCCCGTTCGATCGTATTACCGAAGAGTATGCGCTTGAGTACGGAATGAATACAGTTGAGATGCATGTTGATGCGCTTAAACCAGGGCAAAGGGTTTACATCGTTGACGACCTGCTGGCTACAGGAGGCACTGCTGGAGCAGTTACTAGGCTCGTAGAGCGCCTTCATGGCGAGGTCATCGGTTTCGGTTGCCTCATCGAGCTTAGTTTCCTAAATGGCCGAGAAGCCCTTCCGAATTTGCCAATAACTGCCCTTATGGAATTTTGATCCTATGAAACGAATCTTAAGTCTCTCAATCATTGCTTTCAGCGCAATGGTATTCGCAATCGGTGTCATCACACCTTCCGACGTCATCAAGTCTCCTGATCAATATGATAAGAAAGTCATCAAGGTCAGAGGCATTGTCAAGAAATTCAAAGCTAAGACCTCGAAGGCTGGCAACGACTACATCCTGTTTGATCTGATGAGCGGAGGAGACAAAGTCTCGGTGTATAGCCACGGAAAACTAGAAAAGGACCTTGCTGATGGCGATAAGGTTGAAGTCGAAGGTAAGTTTGCAAAGTTAAAGACTGTCGGTAAGGCAACATTCAAAAATGAGATTGATTGCTCGGGAAAGAAGGGCGAAAAGCCAAAAATTTCTGTCGTTAAATAGACAGCCATGGTTGCCCCAAGTCTATTCGTAGTAATGGGGCCAACTTCTTCGGGTAAGTCCTTTGTTGCCGAAAACATCGCTAATGTAATCGGTGCGCCGATCATCAATGCCGATGCTTTTCAGATCTATCGTGGGATGGATATAGGTACCGCCAAACCCAAAGATACTCGCGCATATCAACTCTTGGACATTCGAAATCCCGACCAAGAATTCGGCGTTGGCGAATTTGTTCTTCTGGCATCGGACCTTCTCCACCTTTATTACGGAGAAGGACAATCGGTTGTCTTGGTAGGAGGGACTGGCCTCTATATTCGTGCCCTTCTCGAACAATACCAAGATTTATTGCCTTCGCCACCTGCTGAACTTCGATCAAGGATTTCTGGGCTGGACTTTGGCGATGTAATATCTGAACTAACCACTTTGGCACCCGAAGTGGCCACTACCATTGATCTAAAAAATGAAGTTAGAGTGCGGCGGGCACTTGAAAAAGTAGCTTGCAATCAAGAGCCACTTCAATTCTCTCTTCCGCCATTTTTTACGACGAAAATAGGAATCATTCCAACTCCTGAAAATTCCATTGATAAAATCAAGCATCGAACAAAAGAAATGTTCCAAAATGGCTGGGTAGCCGAAGTTAAGGAACTACTTAAACAAGGTTATCGACCAGAACATCCCGGATTTCGAGCTCTTGGTTACCGAGCGATCGCTCAGCATATACAAGAAAACGGAAACGAAGTAGACCTGATCGAGCGTATTGAGGGAGATACGGTTAAATATGCGAAGCGTCAGAGAACGTGGTTGCGGGCCGAACCAAACTTAATTGTGTATAGTGAAATTTCGGAAGCTTTCGATGCAATCGCACCAAAGCTCTTGAAATAGTTTTTTAGGATAAGAATAATTATGGGCAAGGCAATTAACCTTCAAGACATGTTTTTAAACCAAGTCCGAAAAGAAGGGGTTGGGGTTACAATTTATCTCACCAATAGTGTTCAGCTTCGGGGTCACGTGCGAGGATTTGACGCTTTTACAATCCTTTTAGATAGCGCGGGTAAGCCGACTCAACTTGTCTACAAACACGCAGTTGCAAGTATTGTTCCTACGAAGACTGTCGGGACATACAAGTCTCCTGGCGAAATGGATACACCACACGACGACGAAGATTGAATCTAATATTCACTAAAATGCACGGAATTGGAAACGATTTCGTGCTTATAGATTTTCTTCGGGACGGTCAGCTAGATTGTGATCTTGCTGCTGCTTCGCAAAAACTTTGTGACCGACACTTTGGCGTTGGAGCTGACGGAGTCATTTTGGTTGAAAAATCTTCCGACATGCTCCAGATGAGGATGTTCAATCCTGACGGATCAGAAAGTGAGATGTGCGGTAACGGCTTGCGAACTTTTGCAAAGCTCTGTCAAGACCGCGGTTATGCGAAAGACCATTTCCCAGTCCGCACTGGCGCTGGGGTATTGGAGGTGAACTGTTTACCTGATGGTTGCGTTTCGGTGAACATGGGTCAAGCAATCCTTGGTCCGAGTGAGATTGGAATGATTGATACAAATTCGCAAGCGTTTGTCAATCAGGATATAGGTGGGGGATTTAATGGCACTGCGGTTTCTTTGGGCAATCCTCACCTGGTTATCTTTGTAGATGACGTTGCGAAAGTGGAATTGGATCGAGAAGGACCACGTTTTGAGCACTACGCTAAATTTCCCAACCGAACTAATGTTCACTTTGTTCAGATAGTTTCTCGATCTGAAATTACTCTACGGACATGGGAGCGTGGAGCAGGAATCACGTTGGCTTGCGGAACGGGAGCTTGTGCGAGTGTGGTTGCCGCTTTCCTCAATGGGCGAACCGAAAGGCAGGTGAATGTCAATCTGCCGGGTGGGAAGCTGCAAGTTAAATACCTCGAAGATGGCACCGTTCAAATGACAGGAGCCGCCGAGTATGCCTTTGATGGTATCTCAAGCACTCTTCTTTAATGCCGAAAACAGTTTGTCGCGAGAGTCATCAAAGAAGTCCATAAATTCAATACCATTTGTACCGTTATCTTTGTTTTCGTGGACAACCAAACCAAGAGCACGAATGTCGACACCGTTCACATTGCACTTAAATTCAACTAACGCATCTATGGGCAATGTAGGCTCGACTGCAATCCATGAGCCGCCTAAGCTGATGTCCTTCGTTTGACCTTGGCTTACGGCAATCACGGTTGATGTTTGAACATCAGTGACCGATCGGATGCTTACCGGTGATTGAACATGATATCTTGGATAGACGCGTCGGTCAACTTCCTTGAGGTTGGTCCTCATGATTTCGAGAACATTTCCGGTTTTCCAAGGCATGACCCGAATTGCATCGGCTTCACCTTTCAGGACATCGGCTCCTCGATGCCAAACAAGAACAACAGTTTGCGGATACTCGAGATCGAGAATTCTCAGGTCTTTTGTGAACAAGTAAAGTGGAGCTTCACTCGTGACAAGGCAACTAATAGCCATTGGGCGTCCTCCAATCATAAAGGCAGCAACGACTGTGCTGTCTAAAGGTAGGTGCTTTGATATTTCTTGCTTTGACACGCGATAAGTATCGGTAGCTAACTTCCCTTTCTTTAGTTTAGTTAGAACTTTTCGGACAGAGCTCGGTCCATTTCTCTCTTCGTATCTTTTTTCATCAAAGTTTCTCGCTTGTCATAAAGTGCCTTACCTCGAGCAAGCGCGATCTTTACCTTGACCTTGCCCTTTTTGAAGTACACCTCTAAAGGAACAATGGAGAATCCCTTTTCGAGGCTCTTGCGCTCAATTACATCGATCTCTCTGCGATGCATGAGCATCTTTCGATCTCGGCGTCGTTCATGTTGAAAAGTTGTCGTATGACTGTAAGGCTCGATATCCAGCTGAAGTAAGAAAATCTCGCCATTGATAACCTTGCAGTAGGCATCCGTCAAGTTTCCTCGACCACCAAAAAGGCTCTTAACTTCGCTGCCAACGAGCACCAAACCAGCCTCATACTCGTCGAGGATGAGGTATTCGAACCGAGCTTTTCGGTTCTGAATTGTCTTCGGACCCGTAGCTTCTTGCTTGGTTTTTGACTTAGCCATCACACTAAGTGTACTTTGTGGGAGCAAAACCGTTCGATTTTGGGTAATTTCTATACATATGACGCGATTTGCGTATGCACTTATTTCATTGGTCCTTCTTGCAGGTTGCGGTAAAAAGGTTGAGACCCCAACAGATGTTCCCGGAGCGGGTACGAAAATTGCTGGCGTTCCAACGGATGGATTCAAAACCTTAACAACCGTTGACATCGAACCAGGCAAAGGTCCGGTCGCGGAGAAAGGCGATACAGTTATGGTTCTGTACCTCGGAAAGTTCACCGATGGCGCAGTTTTTGACTCCAACATGGACGAAAACACCAAGCCAAATATCGAAAAAGAACCTTACTCCGTTACGATTGGCAACGGTGCGGTTATCAAGGGATGGGATCAAGGTCTTGTCGGTACTAAAGAAGGAATGGTCCGAAAAATAAACGTACCGTGGAGTCTAGCTTACGGAGCGGAAGGTCAACCGCCAAAAATTCCGGGCAAAGCAGACATGATTTTCCTTGTCAAAATTGTCAGACTTTACAAAGGTGGAGCCCAACTTGAAATTGAAGCAGAGGATACAAAAGTTGGCACTGGTCCGAAAGTTACTTTGCAAAGTACGATCAAATACAAATACAAAGGATCATATCTATCGGGCAAGGTCTTTGATGACCAAGAAAACGGTCTAGAAAATCCGGTTGCAAGATTAATTCCAGGCTTTAAGGAAGCCGTACTAGGAATGCAAGCAGGCGGACAACGAAAGATTTCTTGGCCTCCAGGTTCACCGAATCCGACGGGACAGATTCCAGCCGGTCAACCACTTGAATACGTGATCGATATTATTTCAGTCAAAAATTAGTGGAAGTAACTGGCACCGTTGATGTCAATAATGACGCCGCTCAGATAACTGGCGGCGTCACTCAGTAAATAAGAAGCAGCCGATGCACAATCCTCTGGGCTTCCCATTCTGCCCATAGGAATCGTTGACAAGATTTCAGGCAATCTATCTTCCATGCCATCTCGAGCCATAGACGTATCGACCCAACCAGGCGCCAAGCCAAACAATTGAATTCCTGTCGCGGCGTATTCGACAGCCAGACTTCGAGTTAGGTTGATCAATGCCGCCTTTGATGCCGCATAGAAGGCAGCATTTGCTTCTCCTCGAAAACCCACTCTGCTCGCAACATTGAGCACCTTTCCACTTCCCCGCTTTCGAAAGTCTTCCAATGCGTAGTATGTCAGTTCAGATGGTGCTTCAAAGTTGACTCTCATCATGTCAGATCTTGAAGTTCGCCATGCGTCTTCTTCAGCAGAAAAGGGACATTGAACATAGATACCGGCGTTGTTTAGCAAGTAATCAATATCACCAAGACCATTTGATTCGCTCCAGAGCCTTCGGGTGTCAGCTTCACTTCGTAGATCGGCCTGTACAACTCCGAGACACCGTAGACCCAACTCTTCCTTAAGCTTCTCAGCCTCTAATCGATTTGAACTGCAATGCAAGATGACGTTTCGATCATCCTTTACTAATTGACGAGCAATTGCTGCCCCAATTCCTCTCGAGCTACCGGTCACAAGTGCGGTCTTGTTGTTCATCTTTTAACGAGTCTACATAAACCTATTCCCCCCTTTTCGCGTATAAACTGTTCATATGCGAAATTCTTTCGTTTTTGTTGGAACCGCCGGATTGGTTGCAATTGGCTTCGGGTTAAGCGCAAACCAAAATGGGCTCTCTTCTAGTATCAAAGTCCCAAAAAACGTGACTTACGCCGAGCACGTAGCACCTATCCTGAATGAGCACTGCACATCCTGCCACCACGAGGGTGCTGCCGGTCCATTTTCGCTGGTTGGATACGAAGCTTCCAAGAAGCAAAGCACTAACATTGTTGGCGCTACTGAAGGCAAGCGAATGCCACCGTGGAAGGCAGTCCACGGTTATGGAGAATTTAAGGACGAGAATCGACTTACTGATACCAAACTAGCCATTCTTAAGTCCTGGTCAGAATCTGGGGCAAAACGCGGTGATGCAAAGAAAGAACCGAAACCTCAAGTTTTTAGCAATGAATGGGATTTAGGCAAACCGGATGTTGTTCTGTCGCCATCAAAAGCATTCAAGCTCGATCCGGAAGGTGAAGACGTGTACCGAAACTTCGTTTTCGACCTGAAGAACACAGATCCAGTCTATGTTACAGCAATGGACGTTAAGCCTGGTAACCGCAAAATTGTTCACCACGTTATTGGTTTCTTAGACGCAGCTGGACGCTCAGTTAAGCTTGTTGAACGAAATAAGGATGGTCAAGAAGGTTATACGTCCGGTGGAGGTGGAATTGGAACGGTTCCTAGCGGTTCGCTTGGGGGCTGGGCACCAGGTGTGACGGTTAGGAAGACGGCTCCTGGAACCGCATTTGTCGTTAAGCCGGGTACCAAAATCGTCATGCAAGTTCACTACCATAAGAGCGGCAAAGAAGAAGTTGACCAGACGAAAATGGGACTGTATACGACAAAAGTCAAGCCAGAAAAGGAAGTAGATATCCTTTGGTGTGCAAACCCTATGTTTAAGATCCCGGTTGGGGCAGCCGATCACAAGGTGGCTTGGCGAGAAACAATTCCAGCTGACGCAACGATATACACCGTTATGCCGCACATGCATCTGCTCGGTAAATCGATGAAAGCAAAGCTTATCAAAACAGACGGTACCGAAGTGCCACTTGTCTTTGTTGACAAGTGGGATTTTAATTGGCAGTTGGTATACGCCCTCAAAGAGCCAATGGACGTCAAAAAGGGCTGGAAGATCGCGGTAGAAGCGATCTACGACAACTCTGACGCAAATCCATACAAAACGGATAAGGCCGTTACTTGGGGCGAGCAGACCACAGACGAAATGGCTCTTCTCGTAATCGGATACACCGCGGATAAGCCAATCGACATTGCAACCCAGATCAAGCAAAGAGTTCTTGATTTCGCAAAGGGCGGTGGCTAGGCCACTAGTCTTACCAACAAAAAAGCCTCCTCGATATTCGAGGAGGCTTTTTTGTCCTGGCTTTACTTTTCAGTCTTTTCTTCTTTCTCTTCCTTGAATTCAGCGTCAATCACTTCTTCTGCATCAGCGTCTTGCGTTGATTCTCCGGTGACATGCTGTTGTTCGCCTCCTGCGCTGGAATCAGCGTAGAGCTTTTCGGCAATCGCGTGAGAGACAGTTTCTAGTTCGGCATATGATGTCTTGATGTCCTCTTCAAATCCAGACACAACCGCCTTTCGGACTGCTTCAATCTTTTCAGTAGCATCTTGTCGCATGCCTTCCTCAATCTTGTCCCCAGCGTCCTTAAGGGTCTTTTCGGTCTGATAGGTAAGTTGGTCTGCCTTGTTCTTCAACTCGGCTAGATCCTGAAATTGTCGGTCAGCTTCGGCATTTGCTTCGGCGTCCTGGACCATTCGCTCAATATCATCTCTGTTCAAGTTTCCTGAACCAGTGATCGTAATGCTTTGCTTGGCTCCAGTTGCTTTCTCCTGAGCTCCAACATGGAGTATGCCGTTTGCGTCGATATCGAATGTAACTTCGATCTGCGGCACTCGAGCTGGTGCTGAAGGAATTCCGGCTAAGTGGAATCGACCAATCGATTTATTGTCACGGGCCATTGGGCGCTCGCCTTGAAGAATGTGAATTTCTACTTCCGGCTGATTGTCTGTCGCAGTCGTATAGATTCGACTCTTTTTGGTTGGAATCGTCGTGTTTCGATCGATTAGCTTGTCAAAAATGCCACCTTGAGTTTCAACACCCAACGAGAGTGGAGTGACGTCGAGAAGAACGATGTTCTTTACTTCTCCGCCCAAAACACCAGCCTGAATTGCCGCGCCAATCGCGACGACTTCGTCTGGATTAACCGAACGATTGGGTTCCTTGCCGGTCAATTGCTTGACTAGGTCTTGCACTTGCGGCATTCGCGTTGAACCACCAACCATGATGATCTCATCAATCTCACTTGCCTTCAGCTTCGCATCCTCAAGAGCTTGGAAGAACGGCTTTTTAACCCGATCCATAAGATCAGAAGTCAACTCTTCAAACTTTGCTTTCGACATTGTAAGATCGAGGTGCTTTGGTTCGTTGTCAACCGCGGTGATGTATGGAAGGTTGATCTGCGTACTCATTTGAGTGGATAGCTCGATCTTCGCCTTTTCAGCGGCATCCCGTAAACGTTGAACTGCGGCTGAATCTTTGAGGATATCAACGCCTTGTTCTTTTTTGAATTCGGCTGCAAGGAAGTCGACAATCTTGTTGTCAAAGTCATCTCCACCTAGGTGGCTATCGCCGCTGGTGGATCGAACTTCGAAAACACCTTCGCCGACATCAAGGACGGATACGTCGAAAGTTCCACCTCCAAGGTCAAAGACAAGAATGGTTTCGTTTGCTTTCTTATCCAAGCCATATGCCAACGAAGCTGCAGTTGGCTCGTTGATGATTCTAAGGACCTTGAGTCCGGCAATTTCGCCAGCATTCTTCGTTGCAATTCGTTGCGCGTCGTTAAAATAGGCTGGAACCGTAATGACCGCTTGGTCCACAGTTTCACCGAGATAAGCCTCAGCGTCATTTTTAAGCTTTTGAAGGATCATTGCAGAAACTTCTTCGGGCGAAAGGTCTTTATCGAGAGCAGGAATATGTGCGCACGCCTGTCCATTTTTTCCGGCTTTGAGCTTATATGAAATGCGGCTTTGCTCACCGGAGACTTCTCCGTATTGGTGACCTATAAATCGCTTAATGGAGCTAATTGTATTTTCTGAATTTGTTACAGCTTGTCGCTTGGCGGGTGCGCCAACCAGTCGCTCGCCATTCTTTTTGAAAGCCACAACGCTTGGACATGTTCGTGAACCCTCGGCTGTACTAATGACGACTGGCTCTCCGCCTTCCATTACTGCAACGACTGAATTAGTCGTTCCAAGATCAATTCCTACTGTTTTTCCCATTGCTATTACTATTATGGCATTAAACCACTTGAGCCTCATGCACTCAATGGTTGCTTACGTCTAGAATACCAGAATGGTTGCATCTTGTTGGAAATCACAACAAATATATCTACGGCTAAATGCCACCCTTCCTTGAACCTAAATGGCTTTGAATTGAAACGGCAATAGTTTCCCGCAAGCCATCTACGGAGTCCATATCGACGTCAGCTACATGAATTGAATGCCCTCCGGTTGATGCACTCACCGCCGTAACCGTAGCTAATCCTAGGCGCCGTTGAAAGTACGAAGAGTTAATTGTGTAGTGCTGGATTCGATCAAACGGAATGATCGTAGCTTGCTTACGAAAGACCCCACGACGGGCAGCGAGTATGTCGTTTGTCCACGAATAGCCAACGTAATGGTAGGAAACAAGACCTGTGATCCAACTATAGATCGCTATCGGCGCAATGAAAATGAAGGAATACCACTTCAGCCAAATTGCAAGAGGAACGAAAATAACGACCAAATAGGAGATGAAGTGTCTAGCCGCGTGCCGGGCAATGGTTTTCTTACTCACTTGCTGCCAATTGAGGGTCTCGAATTCAAATTCGGGCATCAAAAGCTTCCCAATCCTGGTGGCTTCCCTTTCCGGCAATATCGGGCAAATCTTGTTTGCCGAAGCTACATCTTTCTTGTCGAATGACCCCGCGGTATCCGCGTAAATCTCACAATATCCAAGGAGTCTAAACAAAATGGGTTCAACAACTCGGACATCTTGTATTCTGCCGACAGGAACGACACTTTTGAATTGAGTGATGAGCCCATGGGTAATGAGAATTCCCCTTTCGTGTTTCTCGATTCGAAAACCGTAGTAGCGAGTTGCGGATATTCCGATCGACAATAACCAACCGAGAATTACTAGACCGACAAAAATTCCCGCACCGGCAAGAATCGAGGTGGCAGGTCCCAATCGCTCAATGTAATTCAATATTGGCTTAAAGAACCGATGAGCCCCTTCGGCCTGGAACACCGCGAAGATACTTCCAAAGATGTAAATGGCTCGATTGCCGAGTGCGCCTGCCAGAATGACTTGTTTTGGAGATAGCTGGTAGAGCGGCTCGGGCTTCGTTTCAGGCTCGTCCGAATCAGTTATTTGTTTGCGCTGCAATAGTACGGCTTGAAGTTTGTTTGCATCATCTACCGAAAGAGCGGTCAAATCGCCTTCTGATTTAGCCCCCGCAGCCGTTTCGACTTTTACTTTTGCGGACTTGAGAAATCTATGCCAGATCGTTCGTTCAATATTAACGTTTTGAATTCGGGCGAGAGGAATGGTTCGTCGTTTTCGCCAAATGAATCCACTTGAAATGACGAGCGAATCGCCTTCTATGAAAAAAGTTGTTGAAAAGTAGTTTAGGATTGGACCGATAAGGGAAATGCCCCCAATAACCGCAATTCCTCCACCAATCATGATCGACATGAAATTGGCGGACGAGTCGCGTCCAGTGATGAAAATCCCAATTAATGGTGCGGCAAGGCTCCGCACAGTGGCGACAAAATAGACTCCAAAGTTAATGACAATGGCGGCTGGATGTAAGCGGTGTGGGGTCTCAAACATGTTCGGCTTGGGTCTCCACCAACATGCTTCTCAGATCCTCGGCTTCCTCTGGAGTGAGTCCTGGTATTCCACCGACTGCTCCATGGGCACCAGCCACATAAAGATGTACATGAGCCAAACCAAAGTGACGCGCAATTGGTCCGGAAGTGATATCTACATGTTGAACCCGATCTCTCGGGACGAACCGCCTTGTTTGATTCCAAACTCCCCAAGAGAGAATAACTTCATGGTCGGTGACCTCATAGTTCCACGCTTGCCACTGGCGCTTAAGAAATCGTGCGTTCAAGATTCCGATGACGATCCAAAAAAGAGGCATAAAGATTGGAATCGGCCATGGCAACGGAATCGTTTTGATGAGCGCAAACTCTCCGACCGAAGATAGAACACCAAGGACGAGAAATGTAATCAAATTTGAGAAAATCCAAACCTTCTGAATTGCGGAATGAATTGGTTGGGGACCATTCGTTGTTCGATGTTGCGATGGAGATTCCATTTGAATTGTCTGCTAAAGAGGACGATCCGGCTTGATGGTTCGTTGCATTGTCCTTGAATTGCAATCTCCAGGATTACATTTGTCCGACCGGTAAAGGGTTGGATTTGCTTTCAAAGTGCAAAACATGCGCACAACTTCGGAGCGTACAATATGGATTGTGCCTTTTGTTGAGATCAGTCCTGAACTTGCCGCCCGATTTACTCAATCTACACTTGGGCACGTTTCGAAGGAATATCCCCATGGGTTATCCCACGTTCTTGAAGGTCCGGAGAGACTCTCGCCACGTACTTTGCATCCAATTTTCTTCGGAAGTTTTGATTGGCATAGCTGTGTTCATGGTTGGTGGCAACTCTTTAGAATTGCTCGCCTTTTCCCCACCTTGTCTTCAGAAATAATCGGTCGAGCTGAAACTGCTTTTACCTTGGAGAATGCGCAAGGAGAACTGGAATATCTTACCAATCATCCAATGTTTGAACGCCCTTACGGATGGGCTTGGTTTCTCGCCCTTCACCATGAGGTTGCTCGGCAGAATCTCCAATTTGCGAATCTACTTCAACCGATTGCAGTCCTCTTGTCTTCGCGCCTGAAAGAGTATCTGTCACGACTCACATTTCCCGTTCGAGCTGGAACGCATGGCAACACGGCATTCGCACTAATCTTGGCGAACGAATGGGCAATTGATCACGACTCTGAGCTCAAATTTGCAATCTCTCATTGGTCACGAGAACGCTATTTTTCCGATGTAGCTGCTCCAGGAGTTGAGCCCAGCGGAGAAGATTTCCTTTCACCATCTTTGACTGAAGCGCTTTTAATGGCAAGAGTATTGCCAATGGGAGAGTTCAATTCTTGGTTTCAAGGTTATCTGCCCATTCTTCCAACGAACTTGCTCAATCCTGTCGAAGTATCCCACCGAAGCGATGGAAGAATCGGACACCTAGATGGTCTCAATCTTAGTCGGGCTTGGTGCTGGCGAAATCTAGCCAAGCACGTTCCTTCAGTTTCAGAAACCGCTTTGAAATCGGCAGATCGACATTTTGAGGCTGCGATGCCTCACCTTGAATCAAATTACATGAGTGAACATTGGCTTTGCACGTTCGCCTTGTTGGCTCTAACCGATTAGCCAATCGTATCGAGCATCTTCATATTGGTTTGATGATCTTTAACCGCAATTCGAATCCATACGTTGCCGAGTGACGGAGCAGTCAAACCAATGTTTCTAACATACAAATTTCTCGACTCCATCTGGCGACAAAATCGCTGGGCATCAGAAACTTGCATCATAAGCCAATTTGCGCAACTGTCCACGGTTAGATAGCCACTGTCCTCTAAGCCTAATCTGAGACGGTTGCGAAGACTTATAGTCTCAATGTACTTTTGACGGTAATAAGCATCGTCACGCAATGCAGCACAGGCAGCAATTTGGGCAGGCAACGAGACCGCCCAAGGGGGCGTTCGCAGAGCAAGGCTTTCCCTTATTTCTGGCGATGTACGAAGCATGGCGACTCTTAGACCGCTCAGGGCAAACCGCTTTGAAAACGAAGAAATCACCGAAACATTTGGCGGAAGCGGTCCAGATAGAAGACTTTGATTTGAATCCCAAAAGTCCATGTAGGCTTCATCAACAAGGACATGGGTGTCAGTAGGAACCTTGGTAATTGCCTTCAGAATTTCATTCTTAGGTATTCCTGTGCCGGTGGGATTATTTGGGTTAATCAACACCGCCAAGTCAAAATGTTCCGAATTGAGCTTTTTGCTCCATTCATCCAGGTCAAGGTGGAAGTTCTCGCTAAATGGGGTTACGATCTGCACGACTTCACATCTCACGACGTCGTTACAAACATGAAAATATTCGCCGTAACTTGGTTCAATCAGAAGAACTTTGGAGTTGTGGCTCAGTAACCGTAATGCAAAAAGAAACCATAGCGCAGAAGAGCCAGCACCAACCGAAACTTCGTTTTCTGATATTTGATACTTCTGCGCAATTGCGGTAACCAATCCTTCGGCAAATGTTGGCGGAGAAGTATTGTGAACCCACGGTTCATAGTTGCGAAGTGACTCGATCACCAGTGGAGACGGAGGAAACCACGAATCGAGGACGTCTGCATTGATCGCATCCGATTCGGAAGGCAATTGATGAAATTGATTACTGAATTTCTCCCAAAATGATCCGCCATGAAAGCAGTGTTCGATATTCTTCACAGAATAGCCTATGACAATTGTATCGCAGCTTCATGCTGAACGACCGCTTTGGAGTCCGGAAGTTTGGCTGGTACCAATGTCGAAACACCAGGTTCCTGCATTGTAACCCCTAGCCAGTTTGGTGCGATTTCAATTGTTGCCGGATTATGGGTAATAACGATAAATTGGATTGTCTTGGAAAACTCAACGAGAGTCGCCGCAAATCGCTCAACATTTCGCCCATCGAGGGGAGCGTCCACCTCGTCAAGGACAACCAGCGGGGCAGGTTTGACGGTGAGCAAAGCGAACAAGAACGCTGAAGCACACAAAGACCTTTCTCCACCCGATAACAATTGCAGAGGCTGACGCTTCTTGCCCGGGAGTTGGACTTCTATTTCGACACCACTCTCGAGTACTTTTTGCGGATCACTAAGTTCAATACTTGCCGAGCCTCCCCCAAATAGCTTCGTAAACATGACAGAGAATTCTGCTTTAACTGCTTCGAAGGTTGTGACAAATTTGTCCCGAGTCAACTTGTCCAGCTCATGAATAGAAGCTTCTACTTGTTCGATTCCATGAAGAATATCGTCTCGCTGAAGACTCAATGTTTCGAGCCTTTCGCTCAGTCGCTCAAATGCTTCGATGGCGCCGGTATTAACGTCGCCCATTGCTTTAATTTCTCTTCGAAGGCGACCAACGACAGTTTGCGCGTCGCTTGGTACCTCGTGCATGCTTTCCTGGGCCAGTGCGTCGGTTTCACTGAGGGCATAAGCGTCCATTAGTCGTTCGGCCAAAGTTGCCCGCTTAGTTTCGGCTCTCGCACGGGCCAATTCGTTTTGATGGTTTGACTCGCTGAGCGACATCACGTTTGCTCGTGCATTTTTGAGGGCATCTTGTAGGGTCAGGTTCTTTTCGCTCAGCTCTCGTCTCTCCATTGTAAGGGCAGTGAGCTTGACCATGAGAGTTTGCTTTTCCTTACCGTGGGCCTCGGCTTCGGCTCGAATTCCGGCAACAAGCTTTTTCAACTTTTCTTGTTCGGGTCCAAGATTATCAAGCCTTCGACCTCGTTGAAGCTCCGCTTCTTGGGCAGATTCCAATCTCTTCTCGGCGGCATACTGTCGAATCTGAGCTTGTCTTGTTCGTTCTTGGGCTTCCCTTAGCCGGAGTTCTGCCTGTTCAACGTTGGCAGATTTCGATGCGAGGTTCTTGAGACATTCGTCACGAATTGCTTCAAACTCAGCGGTATTAACATCTTCAATTCCCCCTAGCTTGGCTTTCTCAATTTGTTCGACTTCATGCTTTGCTTTTGAGAGCTGTCGATCTGCGTCGCGATGCTCTTCTTCTAATGCTCGTAGAAGTTGCTCGGCTTCTTCGACTGGCTCCTTTGCTTCTTTTCGAGCTTCTTTATTTGCCTGGATCAAAGCATCAGTCTCTTCAATTTGCCTCAGACGGTCCTGCTTTCTCTTATCTGCACCTGCAATCAACTTATCAATTTGGGCGATTTCCTTTTCTAGCTCAGCCAGGTCGGCTCGACGTTGAACAACACCGTAGCCTTGGCGCTGTGAAAGACCACCCGTAACGGCACCACTAGAGTGAATCACTTCTCCGTCTAACGTAACCATTCGATTCCAACCGGACGTCTTAGCGAGTTTGAGGGCATCATCGATGGTATCGACGATCACGATTCTGCCCAATAGGCTTTCAATAACCGGCAATACTCGAGCCTCACATCGAACTAATTCAGAAGCTCGGTTGATAACTCCCTTTTCATTCAAGACCTTTCTCAAATCTGAATTAACGTCTTGCCGTCTCATTAATGAGATCGGCTGAAACGTACATCTCCCGGCCCGATTCTCCTTTAACCACTGAACTGCGGCTTTCGCTTCGTGATCAGTGTCTACAATCAGATCGTTGGCTGAGGCACCGAGAGCAGTCTCAATTGCCAAAGAAAGATCCTTATCAACATCAATAGAATCAGCAACTGATTCGAAGCTGCCTTTGATTAAGCCTCGATCTCGAGCTTCTAAAACCGCCCGAGAGCCTTGCGATAGTCCTTCATGAGCATCAAGGGTTGCTTCAATTCCCCTTCGCCTCCCCTCTAGGCTAGCTCTCTCCGAAAGAGATTCGCGAAGAACTGAGGATTCTTTATCTTCTTCGCGCTTCACTATGTCGTTCGAAGTTAAGAGTCGATTGAGATCTCCATCAAGTGCTTCGAGAGTTTCACTAACCAGTGCGAACGCTTTTCTGGCAACGTCAATATCTTCGATGAGCTTAGGTAATGATTTATTGATCCCATCAATTTCCCGGCGCAGAAGTCTCGCTCTTCCTTCTTGAGCTTCACTCTCGGCTTCCCACTTCATCCGTAAAGTCTTCCTTTCGCGGGCATCATTGAGCGCCTTCTCTGCTTGCCTTAATTCATCTGAGAGCTTTTTGGATTCATTTGAAGCGCCGGATGACTCCGCTTGAATCTTTTCCAAGGCTTCAAGTTCTTCGGCAGCTTCCTTCTTGGCAAGCTCGGCATCCTTGGCGGACTCCGTGAGCCGGTTGGAAACTGTTGATGCGTCTTCCTTTAGGTTCCGCTCCTGGGCGATAAGCGACGATATCTTTTCTTCAGTTATTTTTACGTTGGCTTCAGCTCGCTCCTGAAGCGTCATCTGCTCTTGATGAGAGGATCGGGCTCGATCAATTCCAAAGTCAAGGCTATCTATGCGACCGCGATCCTCTTCCAAGTCTTTTTCCAACTTGCTAGCAATGAGTCGCTCTTTCTCAACGAGATCAGCCGAACCGGAGATTTTCTCTTCAAGTGCTTGGAGTTCATGAACTGCGTTGCAGAAATCACGGATGAGGAGACCGATTTCGACTTCTCTCAGCGCGCCGTCCAGTTGCTTGTATCGAATTGCGAGTTCTGCTTCTTCACGCAATGGTTCGCGTTGCGATTCCAATTCACGAATGATATCGTCAACTCGAACAAGGCTTTCCTTTGCAGCAGCGAGCCTCCTAAGGCTTTCAATCTTTCTTGTTCGATATCGCTGAACACCGGCTGCTTCATCAATCCAAGATCGACGATCTTCAGCAGATGCCGAAAGGGCTTGATCAATTTCCTTTTGACCAACAATCGCATATCCGGCTCGGCCCAAACCTGAATCTGCCAGTAGCTCCAGAACATCTTTTAAGCGACAATTCTGTCGGTTGATCGAATAATCGGTGTCTCCGCCACGAGTAAGCCTACGGGTAATCCAGACTTCACTGGCATTGATTGGTAGGGTCCCATCTTCGTTATCAAAGCATAGGGATACTTCCGCAAATCCAACTGCCTTTTTGTTTTGAGAGCCGCTAAAGATTACATCCTGCGACGACGACGCCCGCAGATGCTTGATGCTTCCTTCACCTAATCCCCACAGAATCGCATCCACGAGATTAGACTTTCCGCAACCGTTAGGCCCGACAACAGCAATAACACCGCCGTCAAGACTAAACTCGGTTTTTTCTGCGAAAGTCTTAAATCCAAAAATACGTACACGCGTTAGACGCATAGAAATGAGGCTTCTAGAATACTATGGCGCGAATATTGCAGGCATACAGAATCATACGAAAGTTATTCACCTCATGAAAAACGCCCGAACGCTCTGCCTAATCTTGCCAATTGCCATTGCCGGTCAGGCCTTTGCAGAGAAGCAGCCTCGTGACATCATACAGGCAAACTACGACAAAATCTCTCAGCTCTCGATGACCAGAGAAAAGTCGAGGCTTGAAAAGCTCACCCGAAAAAATGCATCGAGTTGCTTTATTTATATTGATTCAATGCGGAACTCGCTTGATCTCAACGCAACAATTGCGCAAAATAATGATCAATTAGGTCGAATTTATAAGTTCAATTCCAATTCAAACAAGATTATTGGGGTTAAGGAAGTAGGCCCGGACTTACGACTCACAATCAAAACCAATTACGATGTTCACCTTGATGAATCTGGGAAGAACCGAGTTAAGGGCACAACAATTAGCCAAGACACCTGGATCAAAACGTTGAAGGGTTGGAAAATCAGGGAAAGTAAAATCTTGAAAGAATCATCTTCTCAGAATGGAAAGCCAATAAATCAAATCTCAAATTGAGCTATATTTCTGAACAATGAAAGGGTTGTCAAGATCAATTGCGTTCGTCATATTTGCATCAATTTCTACCAGTGTCTTCGCTCTTGACAAGTCAATTTCAGAATCTTATGCCAAGGTTCAAGCTGCGGTTCTTAAGAAAGATTCAAAAGTGATGATGCAACTTTGGTTAGCCTATGTCGATCCTAGCTGTGTTTCCACGCGAAAAGGCAAGGTTGTTACTTATAAGCAAATGACCGATATGGTGGAACCTCAAATCAAAATGGTCAAAAAAGTAAACTCCTGCAAGATTCAAGTAGTCGCATCGAAGACAAAAGCAGGCAAAACCATTTGCACGGTGCTAACGACCCAATCCTTAGTCATCAATGTCGGTGGTAAGGACAGCACTTTCGACCAAATCACGACTGTCGAAGACACTTGGAAAAAGATTGGAGGTAAGTTTAAGATCGTCGAAATCAAGACGATCAAGGAAACTCTTAAGCAAGACGGGACGATCGTTCCCAACAGCTAGGTACAAAAAACCATTCTTTACGGGGTCTTGCAACCTATCGCTCGGTTCAACCGAATGTGTATAATTGGAAGACTAACTCTTTTCTGGAATTTAGAATCTCAATGAATCGCTTTATAAACTGGCTCAAAGGTCTCTTCAACAAAACTATGGACAAGCTTGAGGATCCTGAGATGATGCTCGAGCAAGCTAAACGTGACATGCAGGTCGCCCTCCAATCAAATCAGGAGAAGGCAGTCCAAGCCATCACGCAAAAGAACATGCTTGAAAACATGCTCAACGATCAAAAGCGTAAGTCTCAGACCCTTGAGACTCAAGCAACTATGGCGCTCAAGCAAGACAAGCGCGAAATGGCGACTCAATTGATGCGCGAAAAGATGAATGTTGATGCCAGCATCGCCAATGTTCAAGGCAGCTATGATCAGGCTGTTCAAACCGTTGAGCAAATCAAGATTGGTATCAAGCGACAGCAAGAAGAAGTCCGCAAGAAGACTGCTGAAGCAATGGTTCTCAAAACCCAGTGGAAGCAAGCCCAAATTCAAAATTCCATCACAAAGGCTCTCGATGGCCTGACTTTCGAAAATCAATTCGAAGGTTTTGGCGCAGTTACCGACCGAATTCGTGAAAAGCAAAGCGAGGCATCGGCGCGACAGGAAATGCAAAATGAGTCCTTAACCGGCAAGATGATGCAACTTGAAGATTCTTCGCGAGACATGGAAGCAGAGTCAGAACTTGAAAAGCTTGAACAACGATTGGGTCTGAAGCCTGCTCCAATTACCGTCGATGCTACTCAAACGGTCAGCGTTACCGATGGTGGCGTCGCAGCGGCTGCTCCTAGCGCAACCGAAGGCGAAGCAGAAAAGGCACTTGCCGATCTAGAAAAGCGACTAAATAGCGGAAATTAGTTTTTCTGTTTGCACGGTTTAAGAAGGATTCAAGTAATCTAATTGTATGGCATCAGCCGACCTCACGAGGCTTTACAAGCTTCACCTTATCGACGTTGGCATTCTCGAAATCAAAAAAAAGGCGGCTTCGCTAGAGGCAGGCAAGAAGCTTCAAGCTGAGCTAGAAGCTTTCGCCAAGCACGTCAAGGGTTTTGAGGATAAATACCACACGGTTCATGGGGAGCAAAAGGATCTTGAACTCAGTAATGAGCAGATTGACGACAAAGTCAAACACATCGACAAATTGCTGTTCTCTGGCTCGGTGACCAATGCCAAAGAAGTCGAGGCATACGAGACTCAAAAGAAGCAGTTGGCGAAGCAGAAAGACACCAATGAAGAGCGTTTGCTCTCGGTTTGGGATGATGTTGCTGCTGTCGAAAAGGAATTTAAGAGCCAAAAAGCATTACTCACCGAGAAGACTAAAACCTTTGATGAATGGAGAGCCAAAGCAGCCATTTTTAAAGGACAGCTAGAAACCAAATATAAAGAACTGTCATCCCTTCGCCCTAAAGCCCTTCAGGGTATCGACCCAACCCTGATTGCGAAATATGAAGCCAGCAAACAACAGCATCATGGAATTGGAGTCGCACTTGTTACCAGACAACAAACTTGTGAAGAATGTGGAACCAAAGTCTCCGAAAAGGTCATTGAATCAATCAAGGATGATCGAATCGTGAACTGCGAAGAATGCCATAGAATTTTGTATTGGACTGGGGGAGTTGTTTGAAGCTCTTTGGACTCGGAATGTTGGCGCTGGTTTCCCTTGGTGGTTGTGCAAAGTTCCCAACAACTTTTACCCCTGATGCGACAAGAATCATTTTTCGAATGACGGTCCGAGGCGAGGTTAACCCAAGCTACGTATACGTTTTTCCAATTCGAACATCAGTTGATCCAAACCCCGTCGGTGACGGACCAATTCCAACTCTTCAATTTCCAACTGCCAACGGCTTTGTGCAAGGAAATGTTGAATTTTTCGTGCTGTGGACACCTGACACCCAACAGTACACGTTGTACAAATTCCGAGACAGCTCACTTGTTTTTTACGATCAAATCGGAGCTCCAATTAATACCGTTGATGTGACCACTGGCTCTCGGACTCTTGGTTTCGAGCTTTCGGTGAACCAGTTAGCCGACACTCCTGCCTTGGCAAGTCAGATTCAGGTCATTCAGGCCAATTTCTTGACCATGAATAAGAAGCTGGACCAAGGAAACGGTAGCACTCGCCTGATTGATTGCTTGGGAAATACAAACCTTCAAACTGAGTTTAATGAACCAGTCAAGATTCCGTTGGCAACCACGGGAATCTATGACAATGTCCGTTTTAACTTTATCGAGCCTCTCGATGCCGATTGCCCCGATCCAGATCTTGATATCGAGGACTGGTCAATCGAGGTTCGACGACAGTGAGGGTGCTTGTCCTGGGTGCCACCGGCATGTTGGGACGCGATCTGGTAAAAGTTCTCACGAATAGAAATCATTCCGTTACTGCATTCTCATCAAAAGACCTGGATCTAACCAATCATCGCTCTGTCCAGGAAAGTCCTGCACTCAGTAAGAAAAAGCACGACTGGGTTATCAACTGTGCAGCTTATACGGCGGTTGACAAAGCCGAAGATGAACCGGAATTGGCTTGGGACATTAATGAAGAAGGAGCTTTGAATCTGGCCGAGCGACTAGAAAATGGACCACGTTTGCTTCACATCTCAACCGACTTTGTTTTTGACGGCACAAAAGGCGAGCCCTACTTGGAAACCGACGAACCTAATCCGCTGGGAACATATGGTCAAACAAAACTTGGAGGTGAAAGGTACATCGAAGCAATGACTCAGGACGCAGTGATCTTTAGGACATCCTGGCTGTATGGCGTGTACGGCAAGAATTTTCCGACAACAATCATAAAGGCTCACGAAGCAGGAAAGCCATTGCGCGTTGTCAATGACCAGATCGGTTGCCCGACGTATACCACCGACCTAGCGACGGCATGCGCCGAGGCAATAGAAACGGGATTGGCAAGTGGTATCTATCACGCGGTCGGAAATGAACCAATGTCTTGGCATCAG